>JAQBPY010000116.1 GCA_028287285.1 Gemmatimonadota bacterium | reverse complement strand
CGAGATAGTGTGCAAGGAGATAGTTCGCTGGATTTACCGCCACCACCCGCCCGTTCTCGATCTTGAGGGGCGAATGATCAAGGATCAGAGCGGCACCAAAGCAGTCCTCCGGAGTCCGCACTTTCCCCGCCCCGAGTTCCTCGAGGACCAACTTCATTTGGTCGTTGTCGTCCCGAGGAGCCGTACTGCCGGTGCGCACCGCTAAATCTTCAGCGCGAAGCGTGGTGAGGAGCACCCGCGACCATGCGTGGACACCGTGGCAGTGGTACCACCGGCGCGGGAGTTTCTCGTGTGGCGTGAGAGAGACCACCCGATCGCCTTCGCGGTGACTTGCCCACAACCCATAGTTCGGAACTGCGCGCACTCCGTCGCTGCGTCGGCGCTCTAACGTCGCTGCACCTGTCGGGCGGCATACACTTTCACGCGGAGCTTCGGTGTTTCATCTCACGCGACCGAGCCCGCGACAGATCGACGCATTTCTCACCGAGCAGCGAGCGACCGACTTCTCGTACCCTGAGGTCGGCGCCACACCGGCATTGCGGAGCCGGTCATGGGTCGGTTCATCGCAAGAAGCCTTGCCTACCAACGCGTGGCACCTCGCCTCGGCGAGCCCTATGTCCGTTATGTCGATGCGCGCGGCCCATGGCGTTACTCGGCGCCGCTCGTTGTCCTCGTGGGTCGCTGGACCGGAAGCATGGCGGAGGGGATCGCGATCGGTCTTGACGGTATGCAACGCGGCAGCGTCGTTGGCACGGCGATGGCTGGCCTCGCAGGAGCAGTGGAAGACGTGACGTTGGGTTGCAGTCGCTTCGTCGTTGGATATCCTGCGGCACGGTTGCTCAGCTCGACGGAACGCCGCGAGAGCGCTACCAGCCTCGCGTCCTGGTTACTGAGACATCGCCGGAGCGCGACGCTACCCTTGCGCAGGCGCTCGAGTTGCTTCGCATTAGTCGCCTCTAGCAGATCCTCCATTTCGCTGCACGGGATTCGCGATCAGCGATCACCACTTCGCCAATGAATCGCTGTCGGTGGCTGCTCGATTCTCGGTCGTCGCTCGGAGCTGTCCGTCGGTGCCCAGGCGGTAGCTTCGAATCGCGGTGATGCCGAACTCGATCGGACGGGCGATCGCCACGACCCCACGGTGCGCTTGCCCTGCTTCGTATTCGAACCGATAGCCATCCACGTCGGTGGCGACGTTTGCCCGCTGCACCCTCGGCTCCCTCGTGCTCCTGTCCTCATGCACCCAGCTGCAGGAGTTCTTTTCACGCATCCCGACCGCGAAGTAGGCTGAATCTCCAGCTTCGCGAACATTTCCGGGTGGTCTGCCGTACGTCTCGCGAAACGTGAGCCAGCACTGCCCAAGCTCGCTCAGGCGTGGCGCCATGCTGATTGTCTGTAGTGTATCGAGCACCGGGCGATGATAGTCTGTGCGAAACAGCATCCCGCTCGCATCGATCGTGTAGGCGAGCGGAGTGCCGGCTGAGTCGGCGCGGGCGCCCACACGAAAGCCCGTTACGCGACCTGACGCATCTCGCGAGGGGTGATACGCAATGCCCCACGCGACCGCCGCGGCGCTGTCGTGTCGCACACCCGGACAGTCGGCAAGCGATTGCTCGGTCGGCCATGAACCCGAGCGCGCGTGAACGGTCAGCGCGCAGGCAGCGCGACCGAAGAGCTCCGATCGCATCGCCGCGCGCTTGTTCTTGAATCCTAGTGCGTCATGTGCGGCCACCTCCGCGGGAGTGATCTCCCTCGGACGCGTCTCGCGTGGCCCGTCGCTCGCCTTCACGACCAGCATCGTGCCAAACAGGGAGGCACAGCCGGTCGCGATAAACGTCAGTGATAGGAGTGGTTCGGCGAATGCCCGTTTCGCGATGCCTTCGCGAAACATGACAATCACGAATCCCACCTGCATCAGGATGAAGACGATCGCAAGCCCGCCCGTATTGAGAGCGCCCAACGCGGAGGCAATTACCGCGAGGAAGAGTCCGTACGGCGCGAGCATCATCAAGCCGCTCGCCGCGCCGAGCGCCATGACCATCGCCGCTTCGGCCGTCGCGGGGATAAGTGCCAGGGCGACGATGAGGATGAGCGGTAGAAAGACGGCGACTGCCTGTTCGTTGGCGTGCCATATGAATGACCCAGCCCAATAGGAGGGCAGCCACGCGTAGGCAAATGCTCCGGTGACCACGGCCCAACCAATCGCGATGGGAGCCGCGACCGAGGATTCTACTCGTGATGTCATTCGCACCCGTTCCTGGATGTGGACCCTACGCGCGTTCGCTCGTCACGGCGGCGGACTCGCGCACACGCCGCCTCATTCACGATCGGCAGGCTAGCTGGCGTCTCCGACTCGTCGCAGCTGCCGATGACCCATCCTTCCTTCACGGCTCCGCCCCGAAGCGCGGCAATTGATCCCACGCGGTCAAAGGCGTATGCATGGCGGCGAAACGTTCCGGCATGAGTCCCGCCCTCCGCGCCGCGGCGACCACCTCGCGCGCGTAGACCGCCGTGAAGCTCGTCGGGCCGCCACCCTGCACATAATCACTCGCGTACAGGAACCGCTCGCGCGGCAGGTAGACCATCAGTGCTCCCTCGCTGCCAATGCCATCGATGGGCACGACGCGTACCGCACCGGCCCCGATCGCGATACCGCCGCTGACGGGTCTGAACGCGAAGGCTGGCCTGCGCTGCCGTGCGAGCAAATCAGGTTCAAGCGTCCATCGTCGTTGGACGACACGTCGAAGGAACGCTTCAGAGTTCGGGTGCGAGACGACCAGAGCTCCGTTGGCCACCCAATACCGCACGCCGGCGATGTGAGGGAATGCCAGGTCCGTGACGACGAGCGCCAGCGCGTGCCGGCCGGGAAACAACCGCCCGATCCACAGCGAATCCTGGCGCGCGCGCTGTTCGTTCGTCTGGGCATCGAGTATCCAGACCGTATCCGCCTGAAGGGACACGACGTTGGTATAGCTGGCCGTTCGGAGCAGGAACGTTGTCGGTCCGACGCGCACCGTATCCGGAACCAGCGGCGGGAGATTGACCATCGCCGCCACTTCGGCCGGAAAGCGCAGCGCCGTCGAATCGGCCGCGAACACGGGCCGGGATACAATCCGTTGCTGCGCAACCTCTCCGTCGACCAGCCGAAAGCTGAACTGCGGCGCGAGAGCTCGCGTGCCCGCAACAGGCGTCCAGATCGACCACAGGTACTCGGCCAGCACGTCCCCGTAGAGCGGGTGCACCTCGCGACGCTCCAGCTTGACGGGAAACCCTGTCTTCGGATCAAGGAAGAGGCGTTGTTCGCTGTTATCCTTGCCACGAACCACGACGGTGCGCCAGAAGTCGCGGTACTTGCAATCACCTCCCGCTCGCACGTCCCGCGCGTACCGCCAATCGGAGAGGACAGTCCATGGATCCATGGCCCGATTGTCGATCAGGTTGGGCGTTCGTGTCGGCACCAGCTGCGCGCCCCGCGCGGAGACGACGACTTGCCGAGATGAATCGCTGAGCAGCGCAAACTGGCCTCCCCCCTGCTCCATCCGGAGCAGGCCGCTCTTCCATCCGACCTGAAGGCGACCGTCCGAGACGGAACTGAAGTATGGCGGGTACGGCCGATCCGATTGGTAATCGAGTGTCGCGATGTCCCGCGTAGTGGATTCGCGCACATGGTCATCGACGCCATCCAGTCCAAGCACGCCGATGGCGCGCTCCATCACCGCGGTGGGTTCACTGGATCCTGCGCTTGCCGCGCGACACGTCCCTTGCGCGATGACATCCGTGTGCAGCACGGCGCAGAGCGTCAGCGCGGCAAGAACGCGCGCAGTGAAGCGGTAGACACTGTCGCGGCGAGAGATGTTCCGTAGGCTTCGAGCCGCAGCGCCGGTTGCGACACTGCGTTGTAGTGCGGCACTCCGTCTCATGCCCGGCGTGATGGTGGTTGGTTGCATTCAACCAAGATCAACCGCGCGACGGTGCGGTCTTGCACAAAAGTGCAGGGCGAGACGCGAATCGTTCACGCTCAGCGTACCGATGCGCACTTGACGCTGTACGCCGATCCGTTGCCGATCCAAGGGAGCGCGTAGTGTGCGGTTGAATCGATGGCTCGCACCCTCGCGCCGAACGTCAGCCGGAAGATCCCCATCGTCGTGCCATTGGCCACCAGTCCGTCCCTCACACCATCTGTACGGAACACATCCCAGATTTCCTTGTGCGTTGCCGCGTGCGCCGGCCGCCCTTCCAACCAGATGCTGTCCAGCCGGAAAGCGATGTAGGGCACGTCACCTTTGGTCCAGACCTTCGCCCTCGCGGGACCATGCGGCTTGGTGGCATAGCAACCGCCGATGGGCAACACAGTGTAATTGCACCCCAGCAGGCCGTACGCGGCGATGATACACAGGATGGTCGACACAGCGTGGTTTTGCAGAGTCACGCTGTGACCCCCTCGAGGGCCGATTCACGAGGTCGTGTGGGAGGGGCAGTTGCCACGGCGAGCAACACGCTGATGAGGAGCACGCTGTACTCCATGCCGTTCGATCCTCCGCCAACGACGAACCAACCGTGCTGCGCATGCACCAGGATCACGCCCATGGTCAGCTCGGCCGCGAAGTAGAGCGCCAGCGGCTGCACCCACCGGCCCGCCGCGAGAAGCGGGGTGCCCAGAATCTCCATGCCGGTCACAAGCCAGGCGCCGAATGCTGGGAGGTGGTGCGCCAGGAAGAACTGTTCGAAGTCCGCCACGCCGTTGGTAAGGAATCGGCTCGAGCCGTGGATGAAGAGAAGGCAACAAACCACGATGCGAACGCCGCCCAGTGACCGCCATGCTGAATGCGACATGACATCCTCTCGAGGCCAGTGACGCCGGTAATTATACGTTACCGTATTATATTTCATGATACTTGCAATGCCAAGTGTACTCGGCGGCAATGAAACTGAGGCCACCAAAGCTACGTATACGCATTATCTGGCGTCTGTTTCTTCGTTGAGCCACCTGCCCCCACACCATGAGACATCGCATGCTGCTGGTCCTCAAAGTTGGCGCGGTTGCCCTGCTCGCGATTGCTGGCACTGCGCTCTCGTGGCGCGAGGTGGCCGTGATCAGGCACGCGCATCAACTGGCGATCCGGAACCCCGGTTCTATCAGCGAGGCGGGGTTCGTCAAGGTTGGGGGTGTTGACCAGTGGGTACAGATCCGCGGCGAGGACACGCTCAATCCTGTCATGCTCATCCTCTCCGGTGGACCCGGCATGCCGTACACCGCCCTCACGCCCATCTTCAAGTCCTGGGAAAGGGACTTCACCATCGTGATGTGGGACCGTCGCGGTGTCGGGAAGACCTTCGCCCGGCTCGGTGAGGCCGGCTCCGGCCGCATCACATTCGATGCCCTCGCGAACGAGGGCATCGAGCTCACCGGCTATCTCCAGCATCGGCTGCACAAGCGCACCATTACGCTCCTCGGCCACTCCGTCGGCTCGGTGCTCGGCGTGCTGATGGCGCAGCGGCGTCCCGACCTGTTCAGCGCATACGTGGGCACCGATCAGATCGTCGATATGGCTCGCAACGAGGCGCTTTCCTATGAGCTCCTTGTGCAACGCGTTGCAACAGGCGGCGATGAACACCTGAAGCGCGAGGTCGCCGCGATCGGTCCCCCGCCCTACTCCGATGTGAATCGCTGGTTCGACAAGCAACGCCTCATCTCGGCCACGGATCCCGTCTCGAAGAGTTTTGAAAACACGCTCATGCCGATGATCATGACCGCGCCCGGCTATTCCCTGCAGGAGGTAATGGCGGTGGGTCAGGGCTTGAAGTTCTCGGCAGCGTCCCTCCTTCATGAAATGATGACACTCGACGTGCGCACCAGCGGCATGGATTTCAAGGTGCCATTCGTTCTCATCGAGGCGGAAAACGACGTGCTCGATCCCACCCCGCTTGCACTCGAGTACTTCCGCGGCGTCACAGCGCCCGCCAAGCAGCTCGTGGTCCTGAGTGGAGCGGGACACAACGCCGTGATGATGAAGCCCGACGTATTCCTCGCTGAGCTCGTACGCGTCGTGCGGCCACTGGCTGATCGCATGCCTCACTGAACGGCAGTATCGCTCGCCGGCCTCGCGTAGCGCGGTCGATCTCCTTCCAGGTTACACCATGATGGGACAGAGCCTCACCACCAGCCGGCGCACCGCGTCAATCTTCCTGACGATTTCCTGTGCGGTTCTCGGGTGCGCACCACGCGTCGGCACACCAAGCCCCGTCGCCGCATCTCCCGCGGTCGCGCGCATCCCTGCGGCCATTCTCGCGGACTCCTTGTTCTGGCGCACGCTTCACGCGGGGGCATACGACAGTATCCCGCGGGCAATGGTCGCCATGAAGGCGGCCTATCTTCAGGACCCGGCGGACGCGCAGACCGCGGCGCACGTGGCGTTCCTGCATGCGTGGCGGATTGCCGAACGCGCGCGGCTGCAGCGCACGTCGCCCGCCATCACGGACGAGGCCATCCTCGCTCGTCGCTACTACGATCAATCCATCGCGCATGAACGCGTCTACGACGCCCGCATTCACGGCTTCGACGCCGTCTTCCGGATGGTCGAGGGGGACATCCATCACGACCCTGCCCTATGGGCCGAGGGGCTGCGCGTCGGCCGAGAGGCCATTGTCGCATGGCCGGAGTTCAACTGGTTCACCATCGGGTACGTGCTCAGCACATCTCCTGATACTTCCGTGCTCTTCCGCGAAGGACTCGAGATGCAGTGGAAGACGGTCAACTCCTGCGGACGCACGACGGTCGATCGTTCGAATCCGACGGCGGAGGCAGCCCTTGCGGCACTGCGGACCGAGGCAGATCCGCTGCGCATGCGAGCGTGCACGAACACCTGGATTGCACCGCACAACATGGAGGGATTTTTCCTCAACATGGGGGACATGGTCGTCAAGTCGGGCGACTGGCGTGCCGCGCAGAAGGTGTATGCCCTCGCCAAGGGCGCGGAAGCGTATCCGAGCTGGCCGTTTCACGACATCCTCAGTGATCGCATACGCGACGCCGAGCGCAATGTCGGCGAGTTCAGGAAGGAGAACGCGCCGCTGATGTTCCGCAGCAGCTTCTCGTGTTCGGCATGTCACCAAGCGGCGCGGTAAGCCATTGAGCGCGTCAGATACAGGCGTGTATCTTTCCAGGGCTGAACGCTGGCCGCTCGGGTGGTCATCCCGGATAACCAGCGCTGCGCAGTTGACGATTCCTTCCACGGTCGTGACGGGTGCATGCCATGAGCGACGAGATTCGTTATTTCGATACAGCTCATGCCGGTATCGACGCGATGAAGGCGTGCACGTCGCGGTCATACCCCAGGCATTCGCACGATCAGTACGGGATCGGCGTGATCGATGCCGGGGGCCATTCGTCCTGGAGCGGCCGCGGCCAGGTCGAAGCAGGTCCGCGAGGCACCATTTGCTGCAATCCCGGCGAGGTCACCGACGGTCGTGCCGTGGCCGGGGTGCCGCGCGCGTGGCGAATGATGTACCTCGAACCCTCCCTCGTGGAGGGTTTGTTCGCCGACGTCCTGGAGCGCAACGCGCGGGACGTTGCGCTCACGGAACCGTCCTTCTTCTGCGACGCGACGCGCACGGCGTTCGACCACGCCTTTGGCATCCTCGCGGATCCCGTCGCCTCGAAGAACGGTCTCGCCGTCGAGACGGCGTTGATCGGGCTGGTGGCGCGACTCCGCGTTCGATCAACGCTCCGCGGACACCGGCCGTCGGTGGCGACGGGAGCAGTGCGCGCGGCCAAGGACAGGATCGATGCGGATCCGGCTGCCCCCGTGACACTCATGGAGCTGGCGAATGCGACGGGCCTCAGCCGCTACCAACTCCTCCGTGCCTTCGCCCGTGACCTTGGAATCACGCCGCACGCGTACGTCCTCCAGCGCCGCCTCGAGCTGGCGCGCCAGCTCCTGCGCGCGCGCTGCAGTGCAGCGGAGACGGCGGTGCGGGCCGGCTTTCACGACCAGCCACACCTCACACGCGCGTTTCAGCGGCAGTTCGGGGTCACGCCTCGTCGGTACGCCGCCCGGCTGCCGTAAGCGCGCACTTTTTTACAATACGCGCACATCCCGGCGCCATATCCTGCCGCCTCATGCAAAGGCCAACAGATCAGTGATCGGCCGTCCGACGCTAGGCGAGCGCTTCGAACGCGGCGACGATGGTTTCGCGCGTGACGAGGTGCGGGGTGAGCGCATGCATCGTAATGAGCCCTTCGGTCATCGCGTGGATCACGCGCACGAGCTGCTCGGCGGGCATCGGCATCTGTCGCTCGGGAATCGAATCACGCATTCGAGCGGCGGCCATGGCGTAGATGTCCTCGTTGCTGCGGCCGAGCAGGAGGCGGAGCTCCTCATGCGTCAAAGCGTAGAGAACAAAGGAGATCGCTCCGGCTGCCTGTGTGCGGCGTTCCGCGGCCGCCGCGGCAACGGACTCCCCGAGGAGGTGCATGCGCTTCCGAAACGACGTCCCCGGGGGAGAGGCCGGCGGAATGATCGGTTTCCACCGGCTCGCCGCGACGGCGAGGAACAGCTCCTCCTTGTTGCGGAAATTGCCGTAGATCGCACCGCGCGACATCCCTGCGTGCGCAGCGATGTCTTCCAGCGACGTCCGGTCGAGTCCCTTTTGTCCGATCACCTCAGCGGCGGCGTCGATGAGGCTCGCTCGCGTTCGCGCGCGCTTGCCCCCCGTCGGCGTGTCTGGCGGGGTCGCGGGCTTTTTACTCCGTGCCGCCATCAGCGAAATGTCACGATTGACGATTGATTGGGGGGTGCACCGCAAGTCGGGTCCCTGGCCGCGCTGACCTGGAACCATCGATGCAATCTGCCGTGCTGCGACGATTCACACCAGAATCGCCGCTCGGTTTGTCCGGGCGCAGAGGCGCCGAGGCGCCCCGACACTGGCCCAAGAGCGTAACAGACGTGATCGGCCGTAGCCTGCTGGCGCTCGTTATCGCCCCCGTCGTCTCATGCGGCGCCCCCGGTCCTGACTCGGCACTCACTCCGCCCGACACGACCGCCGAGGTCGGCCGTCCCGGGTTGACGTACGATCAGTTTCTGCCGGCCGGGTATTCGCTCGACACCACGATGCGCTGGCCCATGATCCTCGCGTTGCACGGCGCGGGCGGGTTGATCAAGGAGGACAATCTCATCGAGGTGGAGGCGAAGCACGATCCCGCCTTTCCGTTCGTCGTGATCGCCCCGAGAACTTCGAGTGGCTGGCATCCAGTGGAGCTCGACCAGGTACTCGTCGCCGCGCAGGCTCGTCTTCGCATAGACCCGGATCGGATCTACCTCACAGGCCTCAGTATGGGCGCATACGGCGCGTGGGATCTGGCCGTTGCGTATCCGCACCGATTCGCCGCGCTCGCCCTGATCTCGGGAGGCGGAAGTCCGGCGAGCGCCTGCGTGCTCGATCGCCTTCCGGTGTGGGCCTTCGCGAATCGCAGCGACCCCGTTGTTGCATGCAGCGAATCCGAAATGATCGTTCGCGCAGTGAACGCATGCGGTGGCTCGGCTGCGCTAACGATCTATGACGAGCTTTCACCGGGGCAGTGGGCGCACAATGCGTGGCAGGTTGCGTGGACCAGTCCGGAGCTCTATCAGTGGTTCCTCCGCTCGCGGCGAGCTCCGTGACACACCGGCGAGAGGATGATCCACCGCGAAGAGGCCGACACACGCTGGAACCACACGCCGTTTGCGGTCACGTGCGCGCAGGGCCCAGCGACGATGCGACGCAATACTACGAAAGCGGGCCGATCGCCACGCGAAGCCCGAAAAGATCAGAATCAGCATCGCGTTGATGCCGACGCCAGCCTCCATGTTCAGGCTGCTGTGGCGTACCCATGCCATGTACAGTCCCGCCGTGCTGACGAGACTGACGGCGATGAGGAACAGCCGGCCGTTCCAGCGGTGGACGGCGCGTGTACGGGAGCGGAGGTACGGAATCAGTTGGATGACTCCACCGAGCGTCACGATCCCCGCGAGCAGCACCGAAGACGACACTGCTGCAGTAGTCAGCTGGGCTGTCGGCCCGTCAGCGGTTCGCTCTGCGCGCGTCGGGCTCGAGGCGGCGCAACACCAACCAGAGGCCCATCGTCAGCTCGAAGAGGAAGATCGGCCCCCCATACACCGCGATGGTCGCGACACGCGTGAAGCCGGGGTAGACGATGAACGCCAGTGTGCACGACGCGAGCACCAGCGAAGCAAGGATGCCCCACGTCGCCAAGAGCTTCGGGACATATCCGGACTGGTACCAGAGCCAGCAAAACAGCGTGCTGCCACATCCGGCGAACATCAGTCCCACGTTGTATCCCGCACCGTGATCGGCAATGGCGAGGCGCGACAATCCCTGGAGCTGCGCGTCATCGAAGACACGCAGATAGTCGGGACGGGCGAGAAGACGGAGTACAGTACTGTCGTTCGTCGTAATCACGGCGACGAGCAACGCTGTCTCGACGAGGCGCCACGCTGCGGCGACACGCGCGAGGGTAGAGTTCACTGGCGACAAGGCGCCATAGAGCCCCACGATCAGCACGACGTCAATCGCGAACACCATCAGGTTGCTGGCAATGCCCACGCGAAACATCCCTTCGTGCGCCAGGATGTTCCTCGCCGTGGCCTGGACGTCGTCTCGGACGACGAGACGGCCCGATACGTAGAACTCGGAGAATATGGCCAGCGGGATCGCCAAGAGGTACGACCACCCAACCATTCGCGCGGCAGTTCGCTGGGCGTCGCTCACGTCGCACGATTTCATGGGTTCCCGGGATACAGTCTCGGAGGGCAACATCGTACCGAGTATTATGCGTCATTGTATATTCATCGTTCGGGACCCGCATCGCAACCCACCGACGCATAAATGAACGACCGAGTCGATCTGCGCGGCGGAACTCCTCCTATACGCGCGCGCTGAACGCTCGTAGTGTTGCGAACGCGTCGCGACTCTACAGATCGTGGGTGTCTCCATTTGCAGTAAAACTACATCGCTGTATATTTTCTCATGTCACATCGTTTGACCGCACAGTCGCTGCTGCTCTACCGATCTCGCCCAGGAATGCGTGCCCTCCGCCGCAGCCGCGCAGGATGAGGCCGCGCGCGCTCGCCTCGCCTGCGCTCCACCGCGCAGTGCACCACGCTCTGCAGTGGATCGACGGGTTGGACGACAGGCCGGTTGGGAGTACAGTCGCCCCCGAAGATTTGCGCAGGCGACTGGGCGGTCCCCTGCCCCAATCACGCACAGACGCCGCCGCCGTCATCGACGAATTGGTGGCCGCAACGGAGGGTGCACACCTCGGCTCGGTTGGGGGACGCTTCTTTGCTTGGGTGATCGGCGGTGCCTTGCCCGCCGCGCTCGCGGCGGACTGGCTCACCTCGACATGGGACCAGCCTTCAGCGCTTTACCGATGTGGTCCGGCGGCGAGCATCGTGGAGGAAGTTGCCGGTGCCTGGGTGAAGGAGCTGCTCGACCTCCCCCGCGACACATCGTTCGCCTTCACGACAGGATGCCAGCTCGCGCACTTCACTGCGCTCGCCGCCGCGCGCCATGCCCTGCTCGCGCGGACTGGATGGAACGTGGAGGCTGATGGACTGTGTGGCGCGCCGCCGATCCGCGTGCTGACGAGCGAGCATCGACATGGATCCATCGACCGAGCCGTACGCTTTCTCGGCATTGGCACCAGGAGTCTGATCCCGTTACGAACCGATGCGGACGCACGCATCACGATGGAAGCCCTCGATGACGCGTTTCGCGAGTCGCATGGCCCGACCATCGTGGTGCTCAACGCCGCAGACCTCAACGTTGCGGCGTTCGACCCGTTCGCTGAGCTGATCCCTCGTGCGCACGCGGCCGGGGCTTGGGTGCACATTGATGGCGCCTTCGGCCTCTTTGCGCGTGTCAGCCGAGCGAAGAGGTCTCTACTTGCGGGGGTCGAGGCGGCCGACAGCTGGGCTACGGACGCGCACAAGTGGCTCAACGTCCCCTTTGATTGCGGCATCTGCATCATTCGGGATCGCGCTGCCCATCGTGCGGCCATGACCGTGTCAGCGTCCTACATGTCGCCGGACTCCAATGCGCGCGATCAGATCGACTGGACGCCGGAATGGTCGAGGCGGAGCCGTGGGTTCGCGGTCTATGCAGCCCTGCGCGAACTCGGCGCCGAAGGACTGGAAGCGCTGATCGACGACACTTGCGCCCATTGCCGCGAGTTGGTGAGCGGCCTGGGAGGACTGCCAGGAGCCGAGTCCGTAGTCCTGCCTCAACTCAATCAGGGCCTCGTGCGGTTTCGCGACCCAGCACCGGGCGCTCAAGACGACGACCACGACCGATATACCGACACTGTCATTCAAGCGATCAACGCGACCGGAGAAGCATTCTTCAGCGGGACCACATGGAAGGGACGACGCGCCATGCGAGTAAGCGTTGTCAATTGGCGGACCACCTCCGCCGACGTGCGGCGCGCTATCGAGGCTGCGCGCCTCGTGCTCTCAACGCTATCGCTCACCTGCGCTACGTCGGTGGATTGACGCGACGCGCATCACTGTCGGAGGTCACGCCCACGCGCTTCGGGCGGAGCCGCTGCGCTAATGAGGCGACTACCTCGACGTGATGCGCTGCAGGTGAGGAGCCCTCCGGCATCACGAACCCCGAGGTAGACGAATCCGCCTGCACCGAAACCGGCAATGCTCGCGCCGGCCGGAACCTGTACCCGATCGACACGCTTGCCTGTTCTGTCGATGACCTCGTAGATCGCTCCGCCGTCGGTAACTCGTTGCGATCGTCCGCACCCAGACTCGGTTGTCCATGTCGGCGCGCAACGCTGAGGAGCGAACACCGGCTTGTAGGTCGGGCGGCTCGGACACCGGCACCATGTTGCTGAGCTGATTTGGGCTCATGGCTCCCAACTCGGCGCCCGCCATCTGCACTCGATTTCCCCCGCCGTCGCCGCCGAGTACCATCATCTGGGTACTTCGAGTCGATGGCGCGGCAGTGGCACGGCCATTCCCGCCACCCTTGTCGGCCAAGGACCGTCCTGATCTTCAATGGCCTAGGGAACCGCGTTCAGCGCACTTCGAAACGAAGCTCGAGATCAGTAGCGCCTTCGTCATGGTGATCAGTTCTGCGGCGTCGGACGAGGATGATCGGCGCTGCGCCACCCGAGATAGCCGCCGATGAACGACGCCAGGCCGATCACCGGCACTGCCGCCACCACGACGATCACGCACGATTGGCAGTCGCTCTGGGCGCTGCGATCGGCGTAATGTCGATATTCGAAGGCTGCGAGCGCGAGGCCGGCGGCCATACCGAGCAACGCGCCTGCCACCACGTGAGGCCTGACGTTCGAACGCGCGCCCGTCGAGTCCTCGGATACGGCTGGTGACACCATGATGGACGATCTGGCCAGCGAACTGACCTGTCCATTGTCGGCCGCGTTCGGCGCGACTGGGAACGCCCCCATGCGTGCCATGCCCGCCACTTGGGCACGCGCCGGAGCGGCTTGGTAACACGCGAGCAGGAATGCGACGGCGGCTACTGGCCTACATCTGGTGTGCATCTTGGGACCCCGATGGCGAGAAAGGATGGTCGAACATCGTTCTTCTAGTAACGCGAGAATCCTCTAGGAATCGGCTCAGCCATGATCATTGCCGTGGCTAGACCAGTGCGACAGTACCAATTGCCAGCCGCAACGAAACGTCGACCTGCCGACGGTCCCGAACACCATGAATGTCACTCTCTCCTCCCGAAAACTCCGCCGCGCCTTATCACACCTTGGCCACGCGCACTGACCCGAGGAGGACCGCGGCAGCAGCGAGGTCTCGCGTGACGTCCGCTCCGTATTCTCTGACGCGGCGTACGCCGTCATCGCGCAAGCGTCGCGTTCTGTTTGAGATCATCGAATACGATCTTGTCGTACGTGTCTTGATTCGTGTCCCACGCGCAGTGCCGATACTCCGCGTAGCTCGACTGCAACCGGAACGCGGGCGCCCGACGACACGCGAACGACGTATGATTGCTGCCGGCATTCCCCGGATCGCCCCGTACCGAAATGGGCAGGCTGTCCGCGATCTCACTCGGGAGCATCGACGCCCACCGCGTGAGGCTGCCCGCCGCGCCGCCCCTATGGTTAGGTGACGCAACGACACGGCGCCGACGCCGCTGCGTTTGTGCCTTGGAAACACGTACGCATGCCGGATGAGGTCGACGTCGCGCACCGGCTGAATACCCGTGACGCCGATGAGTACGCCGTCGTCCTCAACTCCCCAGAAGATCACTCCAGCGTCCATCTCGGACCGCAGTTGCGGCATGTCCATGTAGGGCTCATGCCACCGGTCCGCCGGTACGACGCCCTGATACGCGCCCGCCGCGAGGAGAGTATTGTGGCATGTCGTCGTCGCGACAGCGTCGTAGGATACCCACGATCGATTGCTCCCTTGAGGTCAGAAGGCAACGTTACGGGAACTTTTCAACACTTCTTGCACAAAAGGGCGGCTGGCGTCATCGGCGTTGAGGGGCACGCAGGCGTGCTCAGCTTGGTCATTGCACCGTCAAGGGAATGGCGACTACGGTGCTTACTGCTCCGAGCAGCGGCCCGAATGCGACGCGCGGAGTCCCTTGTCGACGAGCGCGCAGCGCCCGTGTTCCGAGCCGAGCACGTCCGCGGCGCGCGGTGACCGTGGCACTGGCCGATGGCGGTGTCCCTCGGCGCGATTGGGCAGGTGGCGCAGAAACTTCTTGGGAGTCGCGCTCCGATCTCCCTGCGTGGTACGGTAGCCGCGAAAGGACCTTGCGTAGGTCCTCGACCCTCCTCAATGGCCAACCAAGCACTCACAACTTGGCGCGAACGCCTTCTCGATACTGTTTGAGCAAACTCTCCAGAGGAGGCACGCCGTAGAGCGCACGTTCTGCATCAGACACAGCCCTGTCTACTGGCACCAGTTCCAATTCCCCCGATGCGACGTTCAACACGTGGCTCGTGCCGTATCTTTGGACGCCAGTTGTAAAACTCAGGTAGCGATCGATAGTCATCGCCACCAAGGCGCGGGCAGGGGCATACCCTCCGTCCCAGGACCTGCGCGCCAGAAAGTGAGCAAGGAGATAGTTCGCTGGATTTATCGCCACCACGCGCCCGTTCTCGAGCTTGAGCGGCGAATGATCAAGAATCAGAGCGGCACTAAAGCAGTCCTCCGGCGTCCGCACTTTCCCTGCCCCAAGTTCCTCGATGACCAGCTTCATTCGGTCGTTGTCGTCTCGAGGAGCCGTACCGCCGGTGCGTACCGCTAGATCTTCAGCGCGAAGCGTGGTGAGAAGCGCATTTCCCTGCGCTCCGATGGTTTGGCGAGGAAGGGTGAAAGTACAAAGCACTAGGAGTATGATTGCAGAACGCATGTCTAATTCCTCAGGGTTTGTTGCGGACGTGCAGAACGGAGCGTGTGAGAAGCGACGGCTAGCCCCGCAATCACTGCGATGGCTGCGGCCCGTAGCGCGGACCACCCATCGGGAGTGACGGCTTGTGACCACGATCCGAGATACAGCAGTACCCAGGACGAAACTGAACACGCTGCAAAGAGCATTATCGCGAACCCCCAATGGTGCGCAGGCCGCTGGCTCCCTCCTTCTTTGAGGAGTCGCGGGTTCACTTCCGCCGATCTCGCCTGCGCAAGCGAATCGAGTATGCGAGCGTTGAATCCTTGATCAGGAGCAGTTGCGACGCGGTACTGCGCGAGCACGTCAAGCTCATGCAGCGTGTCACAGCACTCACGGCAATCAGCGATATGACGAACGGCCGGGAGTGCCGAAGCCGGAGCCGCATCCTCGAGTGAAAGCAGGAGATCGTAGTCGGGATGAGATGGCACGTGTCATTTCCTCAAGAGTGAGCGCATGCGACCCAAGGCCTGTGACTGTGTCGCCTTTACGGTGCCTGCGGCGATACCAAGTTGCTCGGCCGTTTCGGCAATCGAACGGCCGTCGATCACCCGAAGCGTGATTACATCCCTCTGCCGGTCCGTCAACTCCGCGATTGCTGCGAGGAGGCCCTCATCCGTTGGCAGTTCTCCCGCTCCCCCCTCAGCGTGGACAACGCGATCGTCACGAAGAGGGTCGCGAGCAAATGCGTCATCCCGCGCTCGCCGGCGGGCCCCTGCGCGACTCAGGTCCAAGTAGCAGGAGCGCATCACCGTCAACATCCACCCGAGAAAGCTGCCAGCGCCCGCGAACTGGGCGCGCCGGTAAAACGCTTGCACCCAGGCGTTATGTACCAGGTCGTGAGCTGCGGCCCGGTCACCGGTCAGCCGCAACGCCACGCTGAGAAGTCGCGGTGAATGAAGTGTGACGAGGGCTGCAAACAGCTCATCAGTGCCCTCCCGAAAGCGCGCTGCGTCCTCGGGTGTCATGCAAGAGACGCGTTGCTGGAACGCACGGAGGAGCGCGAAACAGCCCTCACCCAGAGCAGTGTCATCAGCAGCATCACAGGCGGCAGAAGAGTCGTCGAGAGCGCAAGTCCCGGTGCTAATAGGTCGGCGGTTGCGGAACGCATCCCGAGCGACCCCATTACGGCAATGGCGCTCACCAGGGCGAGGGAGGCGCTCCAGCGATAGAGGGAAGCGGACAGACTTGGCACCGCGCGCGTTGCTTCTCCAACGAGGAAGCCGAGCACGGAGAGAAGCGCGCCCATGCCAGCCGCTATGAAAGGCAGGGCGCAATGCATGCCAGCCACCGATACCATCCATGGCAGAACTGCCCCGCCCGAGCGCGCGCGTTCCAGCAGGGCGTGATACTCGTGGTACCACTCAACAAGAGACTGCGACGCAATCGGCCGTGTCGCGAACAGGAAACCTGATGTTGCGTGGGCTAGCCAAGGCGCGAGGAAGGCCGAAACCACAAACCCGGTTGTCGCGGACACCGCAGCAAGGCCAAGCAAGAGCTTCACGGGCGTCTCATCCGTGCTGGTCGTTGACGTGGCATTGGCAACGGCTAGTCCGCCCCCAAACACGGCCAGAGGCAGGTAGAGCGAGAGACCATCGATAAATGCTTGAAACACAGCAGCGGCGAGGCCATCGCGTCCTATGTCGCCGATTTGGTACACGAGTGCGCATATGACTGCAAATGACAGTGCCTTGATGGTTCCCAGTGCAAAGTGTCGGTAGCGTAGCATGATGGAACAGGATTGGGGTGGGCGTGCGGTTACGTCAAGGACGCCGCCGTTGCCACAATGGTTTAGTTACCTGAGCTATTCCAAGCACCCTGAATGACGCCGCGCACGTGGCCATCTTCGCAGTGTCGTTGTCCGTCACGTTGCTCTGCCGCGAGCTCGGGCTCCGGCGCGCAGTCGCGAGGCTGGCCTCTGACACGCTACCCCATCGTTAGCCCGAAGCGTCAACACCGGGCAGCAACACCCCAAATTGGTACAAGTCCGTTTAGGGTTCAGGATCGGGATACAACCCTAACGTCTTGGCGTGCTGCAGGGCGGCCTGCACAAACGTGGTCTTGCCGTCGATGTACGCCTCGCGATCGCGGGGATGCTCCAGCGCCAGCTTCTGTTTCAAGGTGCTGTAGGCGTCGGCCACCTGGCCATCGGCTCGGAGCAGATCACGGAACGCGAGATGCGCTCGCCAGAAACTGCCACCGAGTCGGGTCAAGTGCAGGTGATACTGCCGCGGATTGCCGAGCCGAAAGAACTCGCGGCCCACAATGCCCTGCTCTCCGCGGTAGACGTACCCATGTTCCTGAAGCGCGGCGATGAGCGTGCTTCGATCTTCGTCACGGAGCCAGCCGGCGAGGATATCGATGATCGGCTTGGCGGACAAGCCGGGAACGGCTGTGCTGCCCATGTGTTCGACCGTGATTTGCAGGTCGCATTCGGTGAGCGCGGTATGAATGCGCGCGGCCTCATGGGTGAACAGTTTCGCCCACCGCGCATCGTACGGCACGAGACGGACGATGCCGGACTCGAGGCCCAACGGTACCTCCATATTGTCAGTCACGAACAATGCCTCGGGCCGGAACATTCACATGACGTCCATGCATCAACGCGCCAGCCTGATTGATCACCCTGATGGCGTACGCGCCGGGGGCGACCATCAACACTGGAGGCGACTCAGACGCCCTGAACACAATCTGATCAGCCGCGATGGCTGTCATCGGCTCACCATCCACGAACGCCTGCGCCAGCAGGAGCTCGCTGCCCGACCCCAGACCTGCGGGTACGGACACCGCCCTCCGATCCATGCAGGCCCGCATCCAGTCCGGCCGGCCATCCTCGATCGTGATCCGAGGCCAGAACACATACGCATCAAGTGATTGGCCTTGGCCCAGTATGGCGCCGGTTGTCGTGTCCACGAACGCGGTCGGCTGGCTGATGAGCCCACGCGCCGTCGCGTATTGATACATGCCATCTTCCTCGCCGCGCGTTGACCGCTCGGTCATGCGGGGTGCGTAGATCGTGAGGGGATCGATGCCTGTCAATTGCCGTAGCACAGATGCCATCGGTGTCCACCCGTCCGGAGCCGTGACTTTCGACGCGTGGCCTCGCCCTGCGATAACAAGAACGCGCGCGTTGGCGTCGCGGTCGAACACACGCTCCTTCAGGTGTTCGGCCTGGCGCCGATCCCGGTAGCTGTTGTCTCCCGCCGGACCACGACCCGTCTCTTCATACGCGACGAGCTTGTAGCCGAGTGAAACCGCAGTGCGCACCGCTGCGGCAAAGACTGGATCGCGGAGGTAGAGTCCCGACCGATAGTCAGGTGTCGCAAAGCCAGGACTCATCACCGTGTCGGCAAATGTCTCCGCTGCAAAGTACCGGTACCCCTCGTCCCATAACCTGCGCAGCAGCGGCTCGTAAAGGCAGCGCGTCTGCGGAAGATGGTGTTCCTCGCCCCAGATCACGATCCGTGTCCGCGCGGCGCGCTCGGCGAACACGTCGAGTGCGGGCCGAGGCACGAAGTTGGGTGAAATTGGCGTTGGCTGGAGGGCATCGCCGATCCGAAACGCAGGGAAGCTCAGTGCGCTGATGCCCGCGCGGGACATCCCCAGAAATTCCTCGAGATTGGCGCGCATCTCGGGATACACCTTGGCAAAGATGGGCGACGACCGGTACGCGGAGTCGAGCGACAGCATCTCGACGTACCCAGCGAGAGGATTCCCGTCGCGGAGCGCGGATTGGCCAAGCAGAAATGGCGGAGGCAATGGCGTGGGCGCCTGCTGAAGTCCTTCGGCCCCGCGCGCGGCGGTGACCGAGAGCGCGACGGCATGCACGAACCGCGTCCAGTACTGCACGACTCGCATAAGCACGGATGGTGGAAGTGAATTGCGCGAAGGTGTCTTGCACGAACCATCGTTTCGACACGAAGTGGAGTTCAAGGGTTGGCTTGCCAAGCGCCGATGACCTCCGCCACTCGCGCGTCACGCTATCGCCACGCTCCAACAACGCGTTCCAGCAATTCGCCCCGCTTTTCCGCAGCCTGGCCCAACTCGCTTGCATCAGCAACTTGCCTGCGGCACCCTTGCGTGTCTGCCGCTTGACACCGCGCCGCCGCGATCTCACCCTCGTCCAGCGGTGCACTCCTCGGAGCGAACAATGAATCATTCGATTTCACGAAGCGCGCAG
>JAQBPY010000105.1 GCA_028287285.1 Gemmatimonadota bacterium | reverse complement strand
CGCGCAGGACTTCTATCCGTGCATGAGGGCATGTGGCGGCCAGCAGCTCGCGCCACCTGCTCACAACGGCGGCTGAGTAGCGCGAGCGAGACTCCGCGTTTGGCGGCTGCGTGTCGAGAGCAACTGCGAGGTCGAAGTCATCTTCCACACACGCGTTGTCGAGAATCACGCGAATGCTGACCATGCCCGGACAGACCTCGCGTACGGCCTTCTGGTATGCAGCGGCACTGGGGTGTTCGGATTCCTCTTGTGTCATCGCGCCACGAGTGAAATGCGGCGTGACGCCTTTGGCTCGGCGATACGGCCTACATGCACACGCCCGCGTGCATGTCGGGACCGGACCGGCTCGAGCGGCTTCGCTGTGTCCCGACCCAAACGCTTCTCACTCATCGCTTCGGCGGGTTTTGGACTTGCGCAGGTCGCGTTGTGTTTATCGAGCTACGCTCGCGGTCCTCGGCGGCGGCCTGTGCGGCACGCGCGGCACTTCTCGAATGAAATGCTTTTTGGACGGCGCGGTCCAGGCGTGACTCAGGCATAACATCGTAGCATCGCTTGATCTTAGAGCGTCGAAGAGAACAAAGGTTACAGTCGCACATGGCTGGGAGGGCTGGAGGGGATAGTCTCCAAGGCACGCTGTCATGCCCTCCAACACTCCCGCCAATCCATGTACCCACACTACCGCGGCTTCGGCCCCGGCGTAGAAAGCCAAGCATTCCGGTGCTTACAGTCATCGGGGGGTCTTAACGCATCCGTGGGCCTCATCACCTTTTGGCGAAGTCGTCCCGATTCAGCTAGTGCTGGAGGAGCCGCCACTTTCGGCGCACACGTCCTCTTGCCCTCGATCCATGTCTGACACACGTCTCGCGTTCGATCCGAAATTGCACTACGGCCTTCTAGTAACTGGCCACGATCACCCTCTTGTCTCAGACCTTCGCCCCTTGCAGGCCATCGTTATCCCGAAGAGTGGCGTGGTGGATGGCGTATGCTTTGCCTGCGGCCGACGTGTCTTCGACAGACATGGCTATTACACCACGCTTCAAGAATCTGACATATCAGTGGCCCGGATGAAGAGCTACTTGTTCTCCATGGGAAACAGCTACACCGGTCCCGTCGGTTTCACGGCACGCGTCAATGCCACCTCGAAAGTGAATGCCCTCGCCTATCTGCGCGGCACATTCGGCGATGACCCGTCAGTAGATCTCAGGCGGCACTTCCATCGAGGGCCACTAGGCGTGCAGTACCTCGATGTCTTCTTCAACCCAGCGGTAATGAGTGTACGAGATATCGAGGAGTGGGGTTGGGAAGATATCGACCCTTGAATCGCTTCACTGACGCTTTGGAACGCGAGCGCAATGACTCATGAGGGCGAGCTCAGGCGCGGGAGCCTTACTGTCACCGGCTAGCTGATCCAAGTGAACAGGCCGCGCGGCCTCAAGCACCTCATCCATCGACAGGAATAGCTGGAGTGTGACGCCTCCTCGGTGCTGCGGTCCCACTAGCGTACCGCAGCACGGAGCGCGTCATGCGATCACGCAGCGACCGGCTGGTCCTTTTGGCACGCAGCGCAACGCGTCGCCCATCGTCCTGCCTTCTTGATGAACCGCAGTTCCGTTCCGCACTCAACACACTCGGGGGCATCTTCGCTGGAGGACACGGGTAGCACGGGCGCGGGATTCGCGCGCAGTCCAGCGCCGTGGGCGATGCGCTTGGCCAACTCCTGACCGTGCGAGAAGTCCTTCACCCCAACCCAAGCGTAATACTTCTGAGTCATCTGCGACGTCGCGTGCCCCAGCATCTTCTGGGCGTAGAGAAGGTTGGTGACGGAGAAGAAGGAGCCGAAGAGGTGCCGGATGATGTGGATACCCTTGGAGCCGTAGCGCATCTGATATGGCGAGAGCCCGACCTTGCGGCCAAAACGGTTGATCATCTTCTGGAACGCGGTAGAGATGGAAACCCACGCATAGAGGTTCACCTCTGTCCCGCGGTGCTTGCTTTCCACCTGCGCGGCATCGGCAACGTAGAGGTACGGGGAATACTCCGGCGTCGTCTTGCCTGGCAGCGTGAGCAGAATGTCGCGTGCACCGCCGGGTAACGTGTAGAGCTTGTAAATCAGGCGCGAGAGCGGACGCACACCGTCGGCATCGTCGAAGCGAACGTACCCGTCGAGGCGATCCTTGTTTTTCGTCTCCGTTCCCGGCACGCTGATAAACAGGTCTGAATCGTACGGGCGCTCAGGGTCGGCTGGCTGGATCCACTTCCTCTCAAGCTCCCCGAGATTGGTCGCGCGGGCAGGAATGCGAGAGCCCGTGTCAACCATCGACGCCATGCGCACGGCGTAGGCCCACTCCTTAGAGGAGCGCACCTTCAGCTTGCCAGCCTCGAGCAGCGCGACCTGCGCGTCGAGTGACTTGTTCCCGCCAAGCGCTACGACCTCGCCCTCGTTCTCTTCCACGAGGGCAAGCAGCTTGAGGTACCCGTCCTCTCCCCACTGCCGCACCTTGGTCGCCAGCTTGTCATCGGTCTGGCGCGCACGGAAGTCTTCGGCATGGGCCAGGAGTGCGATACTCTCTGTGCGCAGGGTCGCCTTACCCATCTCGTGGCCCTGTGCTTCCATGAAAGGAGAGGCGTAGTGGCCGAGCTGCTGAAGCGTTGCCATCAGAGTGTGTGCGTCCGTGTCTCCCTCGCGCCCGCGCGCGGCGCACCATGCGTCGGCATAGCGCCGACCGAACGCAGCGGACAGCATCGCCTCTGGCGTTGCGGCCGTCCAGTCAGTTCCGGTGCGAGCTGCGAACCCAGCGGCGGTGTTGAGTGCGGACAGCGCTTGGATCAAGCTCGCCGCACCGCGCGTGAAGTCCGGGCGCCCCTGTTTGCGGCGCTTGGCTTCGCGCACCTCCGAACCGGGAGCGAGGCGAGCGCGTGACGGGAGACCCAAGTCCACCAAGTCGGCTGGCTTTCTACGGGCGTCCTGCCATGCGAGGAAGGCTCGGAGCCCAGAGCCTCCGACGCCCTTACCTACCGCGGCTCCTAGCAACCCTACGTAGGGACGGCCGCGCTCATCGACCCAGCCTGACCAGTCGCCGCGTTCGACCGCTGCCTTGACAGCAGCGTGCGGAACGAGCCCGTCTCGCGCAACAACCCGGCCCCACGGTTCGGCCGTGATACGCGCCGCCTCCCGCAGCTTGTTGAATGCCCAGCGGGCCGAGTCGTAGTTCTGCGCGGGGAGCGCGTCGCGGTCAGCGATGATTGTCTCTCGCAGCGCATCCCAGTTGATATCGCTCTCGACCGTCCATCCGGCGCGAGCAACGTACAGCCCCAAATTGCGGATGCCGCCCGTCAGATTGCGGACACTCTCGGCATTCTCGACACCGGCGGTGGCTGCGGCCGTGAGCTCCGACAATAGCGGGGCAATGTCCACTGTCTCGGCACGCGCGGCGGCTACCGATACGGTTCCGCGGGTCAGAAGCCCGGCAGCGGCGCCGGCATCCAGCAAGGCGCCCGCATAGAGTCGGTGGGCTTCGCGCGTGTCATCGCTCGAACCCGGCCGTAGCTCGCGGCTCCACTGCTCTACCTTGGGGAGAATCGCCCAACGGCGGCCGGCCGAATCCCACAGGAGGTGTCCGATTCCGACCTCGGCCATGTTCGACTTCCGCCCCGTCACGGCCTGCGCGATGAGGCGAGCAGACGTCGTCACCTTCGCCAACCGGACAGGGTCGGTCTCTGACGCCCTAGCAGCTTCCATGACATCGAGCAGCGTGACGCCCGCCGCTCGGTCCCGACGACGCGGTATCCAGAGCGGCGACCGAGCCGGGCGATTGCTCCTGTCTCCAGCAGCCGCACGACACACTGCTCAATCAACTTTCGGCCGGCTGTGTCCTTTGCGCGCGCGTCGGGGAGGACGGTCGCACGGGCCCCGGCGATCACGTCCGGATGGTTCGTGAGATCTTTGACGTAGAACGCAGGGCGCGCTTCCGTGAGCACGCGAGCGGCCTTCAGAACGAAAGGGGCGAGGGCGTCTACCCGCGCGGCAAAGGCCGCGGAGCGAGTGGCTAGGGCACGTGTGATTCGGTTCGTCATCGGCTCGAGGGGTTGCGGCTGTAAGGAAGACACGTGACAGCGAATTCGCTGTTCGGGTCGTGATTTACCGTACCCCACTATTGCAGCGCCGAGCAAATCCGGAGTGAATCTCTGTGGTGAGAGTAACCACGGAATTGGCAGTAACCACAGTAATATTCCTGGGCGATACCGTGGACGATTTCGATGGGTTTATGCACACAAAAGCCGCGCTTTCGGCGCGGCCTTGTGCTAAGTGCTGAGGGACGAACGTTTTAGATTTTGCTTTGTACTCTGTGAGCGGCAGTGACTTTCGTGGCGATTGCTGTTGTTATGTCTTGCTTCGGCCGCAGGCGAGGGCCGATTCGAGCATTTTCACTGCTTTCTCGCGAGCTGTTTGAAAAATCACTGCTCGTCCGAGCGTGGAGTGAGGCGCCAGTGCTT
>JAQBPY010000103.1 GCA_028287285.1 Gemmatimonadota bacterium | reverse complement strand
GTGCGGCGATGCCGAAGTCGGCGTCGAAGGGACGATCGGACTCGCCGTACCCGAACAGGTCCAGGGCGAACGCCGTCCGGTTCGCGAGCGCGATTTCAGGCGCGATGTTTCGCCACACGAAGCTCGACGTCCCGAAGCCGTGGAGCAGGACGATGGGCGCCCCGCCATGCCCGTACCGTTCAACGTGCATCGAGCCAGGCCCGACGGGAATGCGCAACAGATCAGCGTCGATGGGACCCTCTTCCTCGCGTTGGGGATAATTCGCCGGCAGCGTGCTGCACGTAGCGTGCGCGAGCATTGCCGGTCAAGTCCGCAAAACACAATGCACTCTCTGCGCCGCCGCGTCGGGACGGCCTCCCGCAGGGGCGGTCTCGTCCCTAGCTTTCGCCGGAACTACGGGTTTCCGCAGTCCCACACGAGGAATCATGGCGAACAAGTCACAGCGACCGCATGTTGGGCAGCGCCCCAGCGTAGTTACCTCAGCCAAGCGCGGCGGGCCCGGGCCAAAATTCTGGGTCGCGCTCGGCCTCATCGTCGTGGTGGGCATCGGGGCGCTGAGCTGGCAGGCCAGCAAGCCAAAGAACGTGGCCTCGCGCGTCGATCCCACGCTCCCGGCACTCAAGGCCGAGGGACACGTGATGGGCAGTCCCACGGCGAAGCTCGAGGTCATCGAGTTCGCCGACTTCGAATGCCCGGGCTGCGGCCAGTTCGCCACGCTCACCGAGCCGGACATCCGCACGCGGCTGGTGAACACGGGTCTGATCCGCATGCGCTACATGGACTTCCCCCTCTCCATGCACAAGAATACCTGGGATGCGTCGTTCGCGGCGGGCTGCGCGGGCGAGCAGGGCAAGTTTTGGGAGATGCACGACCAGATCTTTGCCAATCAGGACAAGTGGAATGGCGAGGCCACGAGCAGTCCCCAAAAGCCGCTCGCGGAGCTTGCCGGCACCCTCGGGATCGACATGACGAAGTACAAGGCCTGTGTCGACGCCGAGTCTCCCAAGGCCGCCATCCAGGCGACGCTCGCGGAGGCCGAAAAGCGCGGCGTGAACCAGACGCCCACCTTCATCATCGGCGGCCAGATGGTGCCGGGCGCGGTGCCGTTCGACACGTTCAAGAAGCTCGTGGACGCCGAGTTGGCCAAGACCGCCGCCGGCGACAGCGCGAAGCCCGCTGACGCGCCCACGGACGCAAAGAAAAGCGCGACGCCCACGCCAGTGACGAAGAGCCAGTGAACAAGCGCATGCTGGCGGCGCTCGTCGCGCTCGCCGGGCTGTTCGTCGCGCTCTACCTCACCCTCTACAAGCTGGGCTACATCGGCACGCTCGCCTGCTCGGTTGGATCGTGCGAGGCGGTGCAGACGTCCAAGTGGGCCACGTTCCTGGGCGTGCCCGTGGGGGCATGGGGAGTCGCGTACTACGTTGGCGTGCTGGTCGTCGCGCTGGCAGGATTGTCGCCGTCGATGTCGGAGCGGATCGGCATCTCGCACCTCCTCGTGGTCATGACGGGGGTGGGGCTGCTGTTCTCGCTGTGGCTCACCTACCTCGAGCTGTTCGTCATCCACGCCATCTGCCAATGGTGCGTCATCTCCGCCCTTCTGGCGACGACGCTCTTTGTCGTGAGCTGGCTTGACCTGCGTGACGTGGAGAACCTCCTCGAGCAGTTGGCTGAGGAGGCCGGAGAAAGTCTGCGGGGTTGATGCTGTCATCCCGCAGGGGGCCTACCGTTTTGTCATCCCGCATGGGCGTAGCGAGTGTCGGGAAATACCCCGCCACCCCGACCTATGCCCGCTTGATACCGCGCTTTGCCTCTGACGCCTCACCCAGCCGCAGCGGCGGCCGGCTCTCGTCGGCCGCCGGCGCTGTTTCCTCGCGCGACCGCCGCCGATACGGCACCAGGTCCTGGCCGAGCACCACGAGCGTCCGTGTAGCAACAGTACTCGCCAGCGGCTCCGGAATCGACATCTGCCGGACATAGGAATCGATTGCCCGGTCGAAGGTCA
This sequence comes from Gemmatimonadota bacterium, assembly GCA_028287285.1. GTDB lineage: Bacteria > Gemmatimonadota > Gemmatimonadetes > Gemmatimonadales > Gemmatimonadaceae > AG11. The sequence goes on along the minus strand of JAQBPY010000103.1, from coordinate 2,077 downwards.
TGTCCTCGGCAAGGGTGTCCACGAACATCAGCGCGTTGTCGACGTGGGTGCGGATGATGGATTCCTCAGCACGCGCCTGGGCCAGGCGAAGCCGGCGTTCTGCGCCTGCGTCGATCTTGCGGGCGAAGATGGTCTCGGGGAACAGCCCTTTGATGAAGCGCCACATGTGCATGCCGGGTTGACGTTTGTCGCCGCGCGCCCTGTTGTCATCCTGAGCGCCATCCTGTCGTCCTGAGCGAAGCGGAGGGCCTTGCTGCAGGTCCACCGTTGAATGCCAGGCAAGTGCAGGGAATATACCAGACTCCTGCGGAGTGCCGGGCAGGACTGGTAACTGCGCGGGGAACGGACCAACTTTGCGGCCTCCTCCATCCCGCCGCATGCGCCGACTTTCCAAGAATCTGACCTTCCAGGTCCTGCTCGCCATCACCCTCGGCGTCCTGCTCGGCCTGTACAATCCGGCCCTGGCCAAGGCCATGAAGCCCGTAGGGGACACATTCATCAATCTCGTGAAGATGGTCATCACGCCCGTGATCTTCCTCACGATCGTGCTGGGCATCGCCAACATGAACGACCTCAAGAAAGTGGGCCGCGTGGGCGGCAAGGCGCTCCTCTACTTCGAGATCGTCACGACCTTTGCGCTGGCCATCGGCATGCTCGTGGTAAACCTCACGAAGCCGGGCGAAGGGCTCAACGTGAGCGCCCTCGCCAAGGGCGACATCACCAAGTTTACCGAGGCGGGCAAGTCGCTCACCTTCGTGGACTTCCTCACGCACATCGTGTCGCCGAGCATCTTCGAGTCGTTCGCGAAGGGCGAAGTGTTGCAGGTGGTGTTCTTTGCGGTGCTATTCGGGTTTGCGTTGGCATCGCTGGGCGACAAGGGCCGGTCGTTCACCGACGGGCTCGACAAGCTGTCGCAGGTGTTTTTCCGCATCGTGGGAATGGTAATGAAGGTCGCGCCCATCGGCGCCTTCGGTGCCATGGCGTTCACCGTCGGCACCTTCGGCGTGAAAGCGCTGGTGCCGCTCGGGCGCCTGATGCTCGACGTCTACCTCACGATGTTCCTCTTCATCTTCATCGTGCTGAACCTGATCCTCAGGCGGTTCGGTTTCTCGCTCTGGCAGTACCTCAAGTTCATTCGCGAGGAAATCCTCATCGTGCTCGGCACGTCCTCGAGTGAGGCGGCCCTGCCGCGCATGCTCGACAAGATGGAGCGGTCCGGGTGCTCGCGGTCAGTCGTGGGGCTGGTGATTCCGGCCGGGTATTCGTTCAACCTCGACGGCACGTCCATCTATCTCTCGATGGCCACGTTGTTCATCGCGCAGGCGTTCAACGTCCACCTGTCCATCGCGCAGCAGGTGAGCGTGCTTGGCGTGTTGATGCTGACGTCGAAGGGTGCGGCCGGTGTGACGGGCTCCGGGTTCATCGTGCTCGCCAGTACGCTCTCGGCGCTTCAGGTTGTGCCCATCGAAGGCGTGGCGATTCTCCTGGGCGTGGACCGGTTCATGAGTGAGGCACGTTCCATCACCAACCTGATCGGCAATGGTGCGGCCACGCTTGTGATTGCGCGCAGCGAAAATGCGTTCGACGAGGCGGCGCGGGTGCTCGCCGTCAGCGAGCTCGCCGCGGAGCGGCGGGCGGCCGTGTAAAGCCCTGTGCGGGATGACAATCCAGCCAGTCGTCCCGCATGAGCAATACCCTCCCTGTCATCCCGCATGAGCGAAGCGAGTGTCGGGAAATACTGTGCCTTCATCGTGGCAATTCTGGCGCAAGACCTGCCTCGAATCTCCCGACACGCGCACGCGCGTGCGGGATGACAATCCCAGGAACAGCTACGCCTTCGTCACCACGCCGCACGCCACCCGCGCCCCGCTGTTGCCGCTCGGGTCCGTCCGCTGGTCATCAGGCGCCGCATGAATGACGATTGCACTCCCGTCCGTATCAAAGAGGGAATTGGCACCAGGCGACAACGTGACATTCGGATTGACCACCACGAACACCGACCGCCCCGCCGCGTCCACGATCGCGGCGTTCATGTCGCCCGCGTGCGGCCCGCCCGGGGCACCCAGTCCATGTTTGG
>JAQBPY010000069.1 GCA_028287285.1 Gemmatimonadota bacterium | reverse complement strand
GCCCGGCGCGGCGAGGTTATGTTTCTGGCTGTCGAGGCACGCACTTGCTCCGCACCCAGGAACGTCTCCGCATGGCCACACAAACCCGCGCCGAACGTAAGGGCGCCGCAGGACTTTCACGCGACCAGCTGCTGGACGCGTATCGCATCATGCTCCTGTCGCGCCGGCTGGACGACAAGGAGATCCAGCTCAAGCGCCAGAACAAGATCTTTTTCCAGATCTCCGGCGCAGGCCACGAAGCCATTCTCACCGCCGCGGGCCTCGTGCTCAAGCCGGCGTACGACTGGTTCTACCTCTACTACCGCGACCGTGCCCTCTGCCTGTCGCTCGGCATGACGGCGAACGAGATGCTGTACGAGGCCGTGGGTGCCGCGGTGGACCCGAGCTCCGGCGGACGCCAGATGCCCAGCCACTGGGGGCACAAGGACTACAACATCGTCTCCACGTCATCGCCCACGGGAACACAGTTCCTGCAGGCGGCCGGCAGCGCCGAGGCGTCGCTCAAGGCCAAGGTCGTTGGCCTCACCGAGGGATTTCACGGCGACGAAGTCATCTTCGTCACCACCGGCGACGGCACCACCTCCGAAGGCGAGTTCTGGGAGTCGCTCAACAGCGCAGCCAATCTCAAACTGCCCGTTGTCTACCTGGTGGAAGACAACGGCTACGCCATCTCGGTTCCGGTTGAGGTGAATACCGCTGGCGGCTCCATCTCGAAGCTCGTCGCGTCGTTTCCCGACCTCTACATCCAGGAAGTGGACGGCTGCGACCTGCTCGCGAGCTATGAGGTGATGAAGAAGGCGGTGCAGTACGCCCGCGACCGCAAAGGCCCGGCGCTCGTCCATGCCAAGGTCATTCGTCCATATTCGCACTCCCTGTCGGACGACGAGGTGATGTACCGCCCGTCCGACGAGCGTGACGCGGATGCCGCACGCGATCCCCTGACGCAGTTCCCGAAGTGGCTCGTGGCAGAAGGACATGCAACGGATGCCGACCTGGCCACCATGCTCGAAGAAGTCGACGCCCTCATCCTCTCCGCCACCGACGATGCGCTCGCGCAGCCGCAGCCGGGTGCGGATACGATTCACGATTTCGTCTATTCGCCCGACGTCGACCCCACGAGCGAGCAGTTCGATACCGAGGACGACCCGCAGTTTTCCGGCACCGAGACGACGATGGTCGATCTGCTCAATGCGTGCATGAAGGATGAAATGCGCCGCGACCAGAAGATCCTGATTTTCGGGCAGGACGTGGCCGACGTCTCGCGCGAGCAGCACCTGGGCAAGGTCAAGGGCAAGGGTGGGGTGTTCAAGGTCACGTGGGGGCTGCAAAAGGAGTTCGGCGGCGCCCGCGTCTACAACACGCCGCTGGCCGAAGCGACCATCGTTGGCCGCGCCATCGGCATGGCGCTGCGCGGCCTCAAGCCTGTCGTCGAAGTGCAGTTCTTCGACTACATCTGGCCGGCGTACATGCAGATCCGCGACGAGCTCGCGACCATGCGCTGGCGCTCCAACAACGCCTTTTCATCGAGCGTCGTCATTCGCGTCACGTATGGCGGCTACATCCGGGGCGCCGTCTATCACTCGCAAACGGGCGCCTCGCTGTTCACGCACTGTCCTGGGCTCCGTGTGATCTGCCCGTCCAACGCGCTCGACGCGAATGGATTGCTCCGCACCGCGATTCGCTGCGACGATCCAGTCATCTTTCTCGAACACAAGCACCTGTATCGCCAGACGTACAACAAGGCCGCGCATCCCGGCGCGAACTTCATGATTCCGTTCGGAAAGGCCCGCACCGTGCGCGAGGGAACGGACGTCACCATCGTGACGTACGGCGCAACCGTGCAGCGTGCATTTGCCGCGGCCAACCAGATGCAGGAAGAACAGGGCATCAGCGCCGAGGTGATCGACTTGCGCTCGCTGTCACCGTGGGATCAGGAGGCCGTGTACGCGAGCGTGAAAAAGACGAATCGCGTGATCGTCGCGTATGAGGACTCCATTTCCTGGGGCTATGGAGCCGAAATCGCTGCACGTATTGCCGACGACTGTTTTGCATGGCTCGACGCGCCGGTACGGCGTGTGGCGAGCACGGACACGTTCGTGGGCTATGCGCCGCAGCTGGAGGATGCCATTCTGCCGCAGGTCGAGACGTTCAAGCGTGCTATTGCAGAGATCGCTGGCTATTAGGCCGTAGCGAGCTGGACTGTTCCTTATTGCGCTAGAACGTTTGTTTATCGATGTTATGTCACTGCCCGTACAGGGCAGTGATTGTGATTTGAGTCATTGACGCGCGCGGGAATTTCACCGATTCTCGTGGGTGATGCGTCTATTGTCGTCCGCGCAGTCGCGGCGATCCCTTCCAAGTCTCCCAGCCATGCGTAGCAGCCTCCGTCTCGCCGCTCTTGCCGCCGTGTTCCTCTCGGCGATCTCGTGCACCGAGGCGCCCATCGCGCCCGCATCTCCGGTCACGATGGGACACATCGGCATTGCGCCCAGTTATTCCACGTCCGCCATCACGGCGTACAACTCGCTGGCCGCCTTTGCGGTGGACGTCACGAGCATTCACGTGCATCTCACGGCGCCGGACGGCTCGGTGCGCGATACCACCGTGGCATTCCCCGTGAGCATGGAGCAGATCTCCATCGACCTGGCGGTGCCCCTGCGGACGGCTGGCCAGGTGTTCATTGCCGTCATCGAGCTGCGTGCTGCGGATGGCACGGTGCTCTTCAGCGGCACACAGAATGTGACCGCGGTGTCCTCGACCACACCGGGAACGGGCGTGAGCGTCGTGCCGGTTCATATCGACTACACCGGCCCCGGCTACGACGCGAGTACTGTGGCGGTGTCGCCTGCAACGGGCGCCGTGACGGGCACCGGGACAATACAGGTTACGGCATCTGCGAAGACGGCCACGGGTGCGGACGTCTCCAACCTCTTGGTGCGCTGGACGACGAGCGACGCGACGCTTGCAACCGTGACGCAGACCGGCAACACGACTGCCACGGTTACGACAACGGGAAAACGCGGCTCGGTGATCATCAGCGCCATCACTGTCCCTGGAAAGACAGGCACCGCCACCTTCAACCTCGTCCCGGCGCCATCTCGCGTTGTCGTGATAAGCGGCGGTGGACAGACCGGACCTGCGGGGACGCAGCTGCCTCAGCCGCTCATCGTCGAGGTACAGGCCGCGGACAATCAGCCAGTGCCAAACGCGCCGGTAACGTTCCGCGCGGTGACTGCGGGTGCTGTTGTCAGCACCTCAAGTGCCGTCTTGGCTGATGCCTCGGGACGTGCGAGTGTGGTGATGACGCTTGGACCAACGCCAGGTGCCAATCAGTTCGAGGCCGCGTCGGGAACGCTCACACCTGCAACCGCTACGGTGACGGCCACCGCCGCGCCAGCTGCGTCAATTACCATCGCATCAGGGAATTTCCAGACGGCGGCTGCGGGAGCGTCCGTACCACAGCCGCTGGCGGCGCGCGTCCTGAACCGCTTTGGGGGCGCTGTGGCCGGGGCCACGGTCACCTGGGCAACGGTGTCCGGCACGGGATCAGTTGGTGCGGCGACGTCAACAACGGATGTGAATGGCATCGCGACCACCACGTACCGGGTTGGTACATCCACGGGCGTCGAAACGGTGAGGGCATCCCTTACGGGGATTGCGGCGCCAGCGGGTGAAACAATCTTCACCGTGAGTATCGCGTCAACCGGTCCGTCAGCGCTTGCGAGCAAGGGCGGTGGCCAGCATGCACTCGTTGGCTCTGCGCTCTCCGCTCCACTCGAGATCACGGTCACTGACGCGTTTGGAAATCCGGCTGGAGGCGAGCAGGTTGCCTGGCGCGTCGCCGCTGGCAACGCCACTGCGACGTTGACCAATACCGGCACGGTGACGGATGCTGATGGTGTCGCGCGCACGAATGTCACGCTTGGGCAGACCGCCGGCCCGGTGACCATCATCGCCACTGTGCGAAATCTGTCCGCCAATTTTACGGTAACGGCAGACGCGCAACCGAATAGTGGCAGCCCTGGTACGTTGTCGGGCTATGTCTACAACGCCGTCAGCAATGCTCCGCTCTCGGGTGTTACGGTAACGGTGAATGCGGTAGGCAGCCAGAATACACTTCTTCCCGCGTTCGCGGCTGTTCGTGCGGCACGCATCAGCCGCTCACAGCAGTGCCAGCCGTGCGGCGTGGTTGCGACAACTGGAAGCGACGGACATTTCACGACATCGCGGTTGGCGAGTGGCGACTACGACGTTTCCGTGAGTTTCTCCGCCTTCACATCGACGGTGATTCTGTCCCTTCATGTGGACGGGAACACCGTGGCCGAGGCGGTACCGCTGGTGCCTGCGAGCACGCAGCCGGGAAGCATTTCCGGAACCATCAAGAACGCATCGACCAACCAGGCCATCTCGGTGACGGCCACGGTGGAGCTCCGCTCCGGTCTGAATGCGACCGCTGGCGCTGCGCTGCAGACGACTCAGACGAACGGTTCCGGGCAGTACGTATTCTCCGGAATCGCAGCGGGTACGTATACCGTCCGCGTAATTGCACCCGGCTTCGCGACTGCGACGAAGACTGGCATTTCCGTGGGCGCCCAGACCACGGGCAACCAGGACGTCTTCGTGTCGGCCACGGGAGCAGCCGGCAATGTCCGCATCGTCCTTACCTGGCTCGCCTCCCCACGCGATCTCGATTCGTATCTGAGCGGCCCGGTGCCCGGCGGTGGATCGTTCACTGTGTGGTATGGCAACCGCTCCAACTGCTTGGAGTCTCCGTATGCGTGCCTCGATCAGGACGTCACGGGTGGCTACGGACCGGAGACGATCACCATCGCGCGGCCCACGACCGGCACGTATCACTACAGCGTCAATCAGTATTCCGGCGATGGCAGCCTGGGGACGTCCGGCGCACGCGTGGATCTCTATATCAACAATGCCCTGGCGCGCAGCTTCTCCGTGCCGGCTGGCTCAGGACGCAACTGGACGGTGTTCGATCTGGATGGAACGACAATCACCACGATCAACCGGCTCGACGGCAGCAACAGCAACAGCGAGAGCCGAGTTCCTTCCGCGGCTCGAATTCGCTCGTCAGCGGGTGCGACGCTGGATGCGGCGCGCATCGAAGACCTCAAGCGGTCGCACCCGAAGCCGTAGCCAAATGGCGGGTGAACACGGGGCCGGCAGAACGCTGCCGGCCCCGTGTTTTTTTTCATGGATATCCGGACACTGTGATTCCCGTCATTGACGAGAGCGCCTGATAGCCCGATTCTCCCTTGTGCCATTTTTTGGCGACGCGACGACGACCTGCCTGTCGCGCTCTTTTTCTGCTGCCATCATCATGCGTCTCAGCCTCCGCGCCGCCGGATTTCTCGCGCTCGCCATCGTTGCAATTACCTGCACCGATGCGCCGACCGGACCAAACAGTGCGAACTCTGTTCAGACTGCGCGGCTACGAATGTCGCCGTACTTCAGCTCGGACGCTGCGAAGATCTACAACAGTCTGTCGCTGTTCGGCCAGGAAGTCACCGAAGTCCATATCCATCTCACCGCGGCTGATGGAACGCAGCGGGATACGGTGATCAATTTTCCGGCCGGCTCCGATTCGCTCGTCATCGAGATTCCCGTTCCGATCTCGGGAACGGACCAGCAGTTCAACGCCGTCATCGAGCTGCGAAACGATCAGCACACCGTGCTGTTCTCGGGAACACAGATTGTCATCGCACGTGCCGCGAACCTGCCGCCACTCAGCCCACCGGCGGTCCACATCGAGTACACGGGACCGGGAAAGGGAACGAAAACCATTACCCTCTCTCCCGGCGACCAGACGGTCAATGCGACGGCCGCCACGCCCTTCCAGGCCTCTGCCGTTGATTCGAGTGGAAAGCCCGTCACGGATCTGCTCGTACGATGGACAACGAGCGACGCGACGCTCGCCACGGTCACCACCACGAGCAGCACGACGGCCAGCGTGACCGGGCTGGGCAAGCGCGGTACGGTCACGATCAGTGCCATTACGCCAAGTGGCATCGTGGGAACGTCGCGCTTGACGCTCGTGCCTCCGGCGGCGCGCATTGTCGTGATCAGCGGCGGCGGCCAGTCTGCAGTGGCTGGAAGCACCCTTCCCCTTCCGTTCATCGTCGAGGTCCAGGCCTCGGACAACCTGCCGGTGCCGGCAGCCAATGTGGCATTCCGCTCCATTTCGGCAGGCGGTACCGTTTCGCAGGCGTCGGCAGCAACGGATGTGAATGGCCGCGCCAGCGTCACGCTCAAGCTGCCCACAACCGCGGGCACGCATCTCTTTGAAGCATCGTCGGCCGCGTTGACGCCGGTGACGGTCTCGGAGACTGCCACCGCGGCACAGCCGGCGGCAATTGCAATCGTTGCCGGCGACCAGCAGACGGACTCTGTCGGGCGTACGCTGCCCGCGCCGCTCATTGCGAAGGTCACGGACCAGTTTGGAGCTGCGGTCAGCGGCGCAACGGTGGCGTGGGCAAAAGTTGCCGGCGCAGGAACGATCAACACGCCGAGCATCGTCACGGGCGCCGATGGACTCGCGAGCACGACGTACACACTCGGCAACGTGGTGGGGACTGAGGCAGTGAGTGCCACGGTGAATGGCGTCGCCGGCGCCGCGGGCTCGGTGTCGTTCACACTGCACACCATCGCACGTCGCGCCGGCGCGATCACGATTGAATCGGGCGGCGGACAGAGCGGTCTTCCGGGCGCGCTCCTGGGAACACCGCTCACCGCAAAGGTCGTCGATGCGCTCAACAATCCGGTGGCCAATGCGAGCGTAACGTGGAGCTCGACGAATTCGGGTATCACATTCTCTCCGTCGTCGGGCACGACAACAGGAACTGGCGTGGTGTCGGCACAGGTGACGCTCGGGGGTGCGGTGGGCCCTGCAACCGTGACCGCGACAACAGGAGCACTCTCGGCATCCACCACACTCACCGTTACTTCGCTGCCGGTCACGCTGCCACCCACCATAACCAAGACAGCCGGTGACGGGCAGAGCGCCGTTGCCGGTACGGCGCTCGTGGTGAACCCCACGGTGCTCATCAAGGACGGCAACGGTACCCCGGTGGTGGGCGCACCGGTGGTATTCGCCGTTGCAAGTGGCGGCGGCGTGGCAACGGGCACCAGCACCAACACCAATGCGCAAGGTGTTGCCACCGTTGGCAGCTGGACACTTGGTGCCGTGGCGGGCCCAAACACATTGACGGCGACGTCCGGCACACTGAGCGCGACGTTCACCGCCACGGGTACGGTGGGTATCGCGAACAAGCTGGCCTTCGCAACACCGCTGCCGACGTCGATCACCGTGGGAGTAGGAGTCGTAGTCTCCGTACGCCTCACCGACGTGAACAACAATCCGGTTGCGACGGCCGGTGTGCCGATCACGGTAATGGGTGTCGTCACTCCTGGCTCCGATCCGGGCGTCACGCTCATGCAGACCACGAACGCTAGTGGAATCGCCACGTTTGCCCTTGGCGCTTACACCGGTACCGTAGGCAACGCTGTGTTTACAGCCACCGCTCCCGGAACGTCGGCACTCGTGTCGGCATCGATTCCTGTTGTGGCTGGTGCGGCATCGAAGCTGGCGGTGCTGGCACAGCCTCCCGCCACTGCGTCGAGCGGCGTTGCGCTATCGCCCGCTCCGTCGGTCCAGGTGACGGACGTGGGAGGCAATCCCGTGAGCGGCAACGTAACCATCACCGCAGCCATGGCAAGTGGAGTAGGCACGCTGAGTGGTACGGTGGCGATGCCAACTGGCGGCTCGAGCATCGCGAGCTTCACGAACCTGATCATCAGCGGAAGCAGCGGCGCGCACACGCTGCAGTTCTCCGCATCGGGACTCACGAGCGTGGTCTCCAATGTGATCAATCTTGGTGCTGGCGCGCCGAGCACCATGACGAAGAACGCGGGTGATGCGCAGTCGGCAACGGCGGGGGCTGCTGTCATCACGCCGCCGAGCGTACTCCTCAAGGACCAGGTGGGTAATCCAGTTGCCAACGTGCAGGTCGTGTTCGCGGCAACCGCCGGCGGAGGTACTGTCACCGGTGCCACGACTACGACCAATGGCGCCGGTATCGCCACGGTGGGCTCATGGACCCTGGGCAGTACGGCAGGCACCAATGCGATGACCGCCACTGCAGGCGTGCTAACAGCCACCTTTACAGCGACCGGCCTGGCGGGAACGGGGTCGAAGATTGCCTTTGTTCAACTGCCCACATCGATCACGGTGGGCAGCGGCTTCGTGATAACGGCTCGACTGCAGGATGCACTCGGCAACTTGGTGGCGCAGCCGGGCGTATCGGTTGGATTCTCGGCCGTCATTACCCCCGGCAACCATCCACCATTTACCGGTTCGATAACCACGGACGCGTCAGGATTGGCGACGCTCACGATTCCGTCGTATACCGGGCCAAGTGGCCAGGCGCAGGTAACCCTGAGCGCGTCGGGATTCACCTCGGTCACGTCGGCGTTGATTCCTGTGCTCACCGGACCGATTGCCGGACTTGCGGTGACCACCCAGCCATCACCCACAGCGGTGCAGAACAGTCCGTTCGCACAGCAGCCCGTCGTGCAGCTGACTGATGCCGGCGAGAATGTGGTTCCTGGTGCAGGGGTGACAGTCACGGCCTTCATCGTGAGCGGCGTGCCTGGGCTTACCGGTACGCTTACGGCAGTTACTGACGCGAGCGGTGCAGCGCACTTCACAAACCTGGCGGTCATGGGCGTGAATGGATCGCGCACGCTTGGCTTCAGCAGCCCGGGGCTGACCGGCGCGCAGTCCAACACCATTGTCGCAACGACTGGTCCTGCCGTGAGCCTCGTGATCGTGTCGGGGAATGGTCAGACAGGGCAGGTCAATACCGCCGTGCCGGCCAATCCAACGATCAAGGTGCTGGACGCTTTCGGAAATCCGGCGGTCTCGACACTCGTGACCTTTACGCCGCGGAGCGGGAGCAGCGTCAATGGCGGCACGGCAAACACGCCTGTTTCGCTTTCGAGCGCGAACAACGGATTGATTGGAGTAAGCTGGATTCTTGGCCCGGGTGCCGGAGCGTTGGCGGATACGCTCGACGTGTTGGCCAACGGCGTCGCAACGGGCGTGCAATTCGTCGCAACGGCAACCGCTGGTGCGCCGTCAATGATCTTTGGGGTGATTGCCCCGAATCCCGCACCGAGTGGCGTGGCGCTGTCCCCTGCCCCGGCGGTGCGGTTGGTGGATGCGGCGGGAAACGCGGTTGCCGTACCGGGCGTACTCATTACCGCAGCGATCTTTTCAGGCGGCGGCACGCTGTCCGGTACACTGCAGCAGACCACCAATGCATCGGGCGTCGCCACGTTCGGCAACCTCGTGATCACGGGCGCTCCCGGAAGCAGGACGCTGAGCTATTCTGGCACCGGACTCGTGCCGAATCACCAGACGGTGAATATCACGGCGGGGGCTGCGACCAGTCTCGGACTGAGTGGAACCTGGAATGTGCTCGGGTCGACGACGTCGGGATTTGCCATTGCAACGCAGCCGGTAATTCAATTGCTCGATGCCGTGGGCAGTCCCGTGGCGCAGGCTGGTGTCGTCGTGACGGCGACGGTTGCGTCGGGTCCGTCTTCACCAGTACCCGCACTTACCTCTGCAACGGCCACGACAGATGCATCCGGGCACGCAACGTTCAGTGGCCTTGCTCTTACCGGCCTCGCGGGAACGTACCGGCTAAGCTTTGGCGCCACCGGACTGACATCCGTTGCTCCACTTACCAATCTGATCATCGCTGCGGGGACACCTTCGGCAATCATGATCAACGCTGGCGAGGGGCAGACGGCAGCCGCCGGTGCAACACTGCCGATTGATCCCACTGTGCGGGTGGTCGACGCCTCGGGGAACGCAGTGGCCAATGTGCCCATGACTTTTACCGCGAACAATGGTGGCCAGGTTCACGTGGGCGTTGCCACGGCAACGTCGCTGCCGCAAACAACCACGCTGGCCGGCCAGGCCGCAGAGACGTGGATTCTTGGCAACTCGGCCGGACCGCAGACCCTTACGGTCGTGATCACGTCCGGTCCGCTCAGCGGAACGTCCGTCACGTTCCATGCAACGGCAACCGGAGGCGCCGCCAGCAAGCTTGCCATCATTTCCGGTGCACCCACGACAATGACGGTTGGAGTCGCCCCTTCCACGCCGGTAATGATCCAGGTCACGGACGTCTTGGGTAACGCCGTCGCGAGCGCTGGGCTGAATGTCTCGGCGACTGGCACGGTGTCGCCAAGCAACCAGACCTTTACTGCGTTCGCGTCGACAAATGCCTCGGGACTCGCGACCATCACGCTACCTGCGTACGCCGGAACCGTCGGTTCAGGATCAATCGTCTTCTCGGCGGCCAGTGTCACACAGGTGTCGACCGCCGCACCGATCGACGTCGTCGCCGGTGGGGCAGCCAAGCTCCTCATGGTAACGCAGCCACCAACGACGACCGTGAGCGGTGCGACACTGACGCCGAGCCCCACTGTCCGTGTAACTGACGTGGGAGGCAATGCTGTCCTGTCCGGCGGTGCCAACGTCCACATTACCGCCTCGATCAGCCCCAGTGGAACGCTGACCGGAACGACGGACGTGCAGACGAATCTGTCTGGGCTCGCGACGTTCAGCAATCTGAACGTGACAGGTCCAGCCGGTGGGCCTGTGCGCCTGCTGACCTTTGCGAGCACTTCCTTCGGCGCCGTGAATTCCAACACGTTTAATGTCACCGCGGGCAGCACGACGAAGCTGGCCCTCGGCACTGTTCCATCGTCTGCGGCAACAAACGGAGTTGCGCTCAATCAACAGCCAGTGATCCAGCTGCAGGATGCGAACGGTAATTCGATCGCCCTTTCTGGTGTGACCGTCACCGCATCGATCACGAGTGGAACCGGTACGTTGTCGAACGCCACGGCGGTGACCAATGCCAATGGCGCGGCAAGCTTTGGCGGGCTCACGATCACCGGCACGGCCGGGATCTTCACGTTGAGCTTTGCCGACGGCTCGCATACGCCGGTGTCCTCCGGCAATATCGGCGTGAGTAGCGGTGCGCTCGCCACACTCACCGTCACTCCGGGCTCGGTGTCTCTGTTGCCCGGGAGCCCGCAGGTCTTCACGGCCGTGGGGAGGGACGCGCAGAACAATGTGGTGTCGGTGTCGCCCGCGTGGTCCGTCGTCGGTGGCGGCGGCACGATCAACATCGCTGGTAGCTTTGCGGCGGGCAGTACTGCGGGCAGTTACCCCGGCCTCGTGCACGCGACGAGCGGCGCAATCATTGGAACCGCAGATGTCACCGTCACGACCGGCTCGGCGAGCCAACTTACGCTCACCACGGCGCCGTCGTCCAGCGGCGCAATTGGGACGCCCTTGGCGATTCAGCCCGTAATTCAGGTGAGGGATGCATTCGGCAATGCGGTCGCGGCGCAGAACCTCATCATCTCGGTTGGCGTGCTGACTGGATCGGGCAACATCGTGAACTCACAGGCGACCACGAATGCGTCCGGCGTTGCAACGTTCTCAGGACTCACCATCAACGGCACCGCGGGCAACTTCGTCCTGCAGTTCTACGACGGATCGGGAAACCACGTCAATTCGGCGTCAATCGCGATGATCCATGGGGCGGCGAGCAAGCTCGGAATCGCCACGCCGCCCAGCGCCAGTGTTGGAAGCGGCGTGGTGTTTCCCGCGCAACCCGTCATCCAGATCACGGACGCGAGCGGCAACTCCGTTCCACAGTCGGGATTGACGGTGACGGTGACCGCATCAGGCAGTCCGGCGCTGGGTGGCACGCTCAGCGCCGTGACGAGTGGCTCCGGGCTCGCGACGTTCACGGATCTTGTCATCAACGGCGTCACCGGTACCCGCACGCTGGTCTTCTCGTCAGGCGCACTCACGACGACCAACGCGTCGGTGAACGTGGTTGCAGGCGCCGGGACGCAGCTGGCGTTGACCACCGCACCGTCGGCGACGGCGACGAACGGTACGGCACTCGCGCAGCAGCCTGTGGTGCAGTTACGGGATGCATCGAACAACCCCGTGCTCACGTCGGGAGTCGTCGTGACGGCGTCGGTGTTCTCGGGCGCCGGCACCGTCACGAATGCCACGGCGACGACGAACGCATCTGGCGTAGCGGCCTTCAGCGGTCTCACGATTTCGGGCACGGTCGGCAGCTTCGTGCTGCACTTTGACGCCGCGTCTCCATACACTGGCGTCGCATCGGGCTCGATCACGCTCGGCGCCGGCGCCATTGCCACCGTCACGGTTGCGCCGAGCTCCGTCACGTTAGCCAGTGGAGCCATCCAGCAGTTCACGGCAACGGCACGTGATGCGAGCGGCAACGTGGTGGCGGGTACGTTCACGTGGGCCGTCATTGCGGGCGGCGGAGCGATCAGCGCATCGGGATCGTTCACCGCAAGCGGAACCGTGGGCCCCTATACCAATACGGTCAAGGCGACCGCGAATGGGCAGCCCGGATTGGCATCGGTCATGATCACAGGGGGGGCCGCGGCAAACATTACGACGTCGGCAGGATTGCAGAACGCGCAGGCGCTTGGCTCAACCATTCCCTCGGGCCGCATCAAGTTCCAGGTCAGAGACGCCGGCGCCAATGCGGTTGGGGCCGGCGTTCAGGTGAACTACCAGATGACCGGCGGACAGGCGCAGTGCGTGAATCAGGCGTCGTATACACTGACGGCGTCGGATGGCACGGCCACGGTTCCCGTAACTGCGGGCAATACACCGGGTGCGTGTGTTCTGACGGCGACCATCAATGGAGTGCCCGGGCCGAACGCCACGGCCAGGATCGTGGTGGCACCCGCCGGGGCGACGCTCGCATGGTTCGGGGGAGCGGCCGGCAATTCGACGACGTATTCAACTCCCGCCAACTGGGTCCGGACGGACGGGAGCCAGCTGAACGACGCTCCCGGCTCTTCGAGCGTCCTCTACATCCCGTACGTGGAATCCGGTCCGTTCCCGCAGATTACCGCGAACTGGACGGTGGGCGGCGTCATCATGGACGGATCGGCCGTCCTCGAGTTGAACAACAATACGCTCACGAGCACGGGTGATCTCGCCATCGTGAATTCGTCGGAATACCTGCCGCAGTTCGCGCACGGAACAGTGATCTCGCGCGGCCATGGTGTATCGGTTGTCGGAGACTTCACGTACCTGACCACGGGGTTGTCGGGTTGCGGCGGAGCGAGCCGCGATTCCGCGTTGCTCGTATCCGTCAACGTGGTGCACACGCTCACCGTGAACTGCAGCACGATCGCGAGCAACGGAACGGTAGGCGGCGTCGTTGCAACGGCCGGTTCGTTCCTGAAGACCGGCACCGGAGGATATTTCTTCGCGTCGGATTCGATCAAGTTCCTGGGAGACAGCCTCGTCGTCGATGACGCATCGACGCTGGAATCGAACAGCGCGACAATTGGCGGACGGCTGAGCCTCCGCTCCAGTGGCGCCCTGCGCATCTACACCGACGCGCTGTTCAACGGCACGGGTGACAACAGCTCGGGGTACATCGTGGTCGGTGGCAATGCCTCGTTTGGCGGCGCGGGCTCCGCGGGCTATCGCTTCACCGGCGGCAACATGGACCTCCAGGGCAACTTCACCACGTACGCTGGCGGAACGGGCACGCCCTTTGTTGCCGAGGGCAACCATTACACGGATTTCGTGGGGAGTGGGAATCAGCGCATCAACATCTCCGGCGGCCATTACAGCGGCAACACGTTCGGCACGCTCGAGATTCTCAATTCGTTGGGAGGCGTCACGTTCGAGACAGGAATGACCATGCCGACGAGTGAATCTGCTTCGCGCAGCGTCAATATCTACGACGGAAAGCTCACGATCGGCGTTGGTGATACGCTCAACCTCAATGGCGGCCAGCTCCGTCTCTCGGACAGTCCCTCCTATCTCACCGTGGACGGAGCGCTCACCATTTCTGGAAGCTGCTTCAGCAACGGCACGATCGCCGGCTCCGGAACGATCAACTACCGTGCGGTGAACGAATTCAGCTGTCCGGGCGACGGCGACTTCGAAAGCCGCATCCCGCGGCGCCACGCCAGGCCCGTCACCCGCGCAGCGCCGGCCAAGTTTGGCCGGCCACGATCCGGCACCGTGGCGATCAGGTAGCATGGCATGGCGCCGGCTCACGCCGGCGCTATGTCATTTTTGGAATCTCTCCGTCCAGCATCGTGAAGCGCGCCGGCTCACCCACCGAGAGTGTTGTTCCATCCGCCGGCAGAACTGTTCGTCCGCGCGCATCGATCACCTGGGTCATATCGTTGGCGCGCTTCTTCACCTCGGCGCTCGATCCGACGATCTCGATCACGCCATCGCGAACGAACAGCGCATCCGCCCACGGGCGACGAGGATTGCCGGTTTTTATCCGGGCATTCACGAGGGCGACAGTACCATCCGTTTTCATGTGAGGAGTGTGTCGCGGGGTGAGCGGCAGCGGAAGGACGGGAACGGCGTTGACCGGAGCGCGCCGTGGTAGATTTCCGGGAATGATCGCCACCAATATCTGGTTCTGGGCGGGTTTCATTGCGTTCGTCCTCGCGATGCTTTCCATCGACCTGGGCGTGTTCAACCGCACGCCGCACGTCGTTGGCGTGCGCGAGGCGCTGACGTGGACGGGGGTCTGGGTCGGGCTTGCACTCGCGTTCGCCGCCGGACTCGTCGTTTTTGCCGATCGACATGCCGCACTGACCTTCGTCACCGGCTACCTGATCGAAGAGTCGCTCAGCGTCGACAACATCTTCGTCATCGTGCTGATCTTCCAGTACTTCGCCGTACCGGCGCAGTACCAGCACCGCGTGCTGTTCTGGGGCATCCTGGGCGCGCTGATCATGCGTGGGCTGTTCATCGGGCTCGGCGCGGCGCTCCTGGCAAAGTTCGCCTGGATCATCTACGTCTTTGGCGCGCTGCTCGTGGTGACCGGCGTGCGGATGGCCGTGAAGCAGGACGACGAATTCAACGGCGACGAAAATCCCGTGGTGAAATTCGTGCGGCGCTTTCTTCCCTTTTCAGACGGCTATCGCGGCAAGCATTTCTTTGTCAGTGAAGCAGGACGCCGCGTCGCCACGCCCCTCCTGCTCGTCCTCGTGCTGGTCGAGGTCACCGACCTGATCTTCGCGATCGACTCCATTCCGGCGATCTTCGGAATCACGCGTGATCCGTTCCTCGTATTCACCTCGAACATCTTTGCCGTGCTCGGCCTGCGGTCGCTGTTCTTCCTGCTTGCGACCGTGGTCACGAAATTCTACCTGCTCAAGTACGGCCTCGCCATCATCCTCACGTTCGTCGGCACCAAGATGCTGATCGAATCGTGGGTGCACATCCCGATTCTGCTGTCACTGGGCATCGTGCTGGGAGTGCTCGCGGCGTCCATCGGAGCATCCCTCGCGTGGCCGCAGCAGCAGAAAACAGGTTAATGTATGCCCTACATGTACTCTTTCTTTCCGTACATGTACCAGACGCGCGTGATCAGCGGCGCTCGATTGCGTCGCGAACGTCCAGCAGGATCTCGAAGTACAACTGTTCGCGGCGATACGCGAAGTCCAGCGACGCCATCTGCGAGTCGTCGCCGGTGGCCTTGGCGCGATCGAACGCCTCGCGGTACATGTCGTCGAGATTGGCGAGGATACGTTCGCGTGAGCGGGACATGCTGACCTGTTGGATGGCTTGGGAAGTAAGACGCGGGGGCGCGCCGCCAACTCTATCGAGCTGTTCCTCCGACGGGTCGAGCAGGTAGCGCTGCGCGGCCTCGAGGAGATTGCGACGGGACGGGAGGTTATTCATTGCGACGGGAGCAGATCTTCGCGCGCGACGACTACCACTGCGTGTACTGTGGCGAGCGATTCGAGGCTGAAGCGCTCACCGTGGACCACGTGCAGCCCAGAATGCGTGGTGGTGATCGCTCTGGGGGCAACTTAGTGACGGCGTGTGGGGGGTGCAACGCTCGCAAGGCCGGTCACCGCCTTGCGGATTTCCTCCGCAGCGACCCGCTGGCGCACAGGAATTTCCTCGTGCGGGCCGCTCCACATGTCTGGCCGCGAATCCTGCGCGCCGTCACCGACGATCTTGCACGCAAAGACCCCCGCTAGCGCAGCCCCTTTTCCCGCATGAGACCGGCAAGCAGGCGGTCGTCCCGCGCCTGCTCCTCGAGCGTCGCGAGCACCTCCGCCTCGGACTGCCCCTGCACGATCATGAGCGGTGGTGGAAAACCACCGGCCGATTCACGTGGAGTCCCGGCGCGACGATCGACCTCCAGCACAGCCGCTACCGGCACCATGCCGCTCTCGCTGATGCGCCTGACGCGAACCGCGGGTCCATGCGGCAGCTTTCGCGTGTAGAGAATCGCGTCGTCTGACATGGTGTGGAATCTTTACGGTCGCACCCGGTCCGGCAAGTCACCCCGAGTGGCGCTATTGATCCACCAACCGGTGAAATACCGCGTCCTCCACGACCTTGCCGTCCCTGAGATGCTCCACGACAATGCGCTCGAGCAGCTCAAGCGTCACACCGGCATACCACACGCCTTCGGGATACACCACCACGATGGGCCCGCCAACGCAGACGCCGAGGCACGGCGTCTCGCCACGTTTTACCCGTCGGGGGCCAAAGAGCAGCCCCTCACGGTGTAACAGCCGCGCGAGCTCGGAGTAGAGCATCCGTCCCTCGCGATTGGGCGAGCAGAAACCGCCAACGCACACGAGCACGTGGCGGGCATACGGCTCCATCAGGGCAGCCAGGCGAGTGGGACTCAGCGTCATTCGAGAAGAGTCTAATCCATGCCTGCGCCGGCGGCAGGTAGGGCTCCCTATTGCCGCGCGGTCCGGCCACGGCGATAGTTCTCAACGCATGCTTCCGCGCACCATTGACTCCCTGCATCTCGACACCGTCGACGTCGAGCACCCGAAGGGGCCGGCCGTCCTCTGCCTGCCCGGACTGTTCACGGGGAGCTGGGCCTTCGAGCGCCTGTTGCCGCTGATCGCCGAACGCGGCTATCCGGCCGCATCACTCTCGTATCGCGGTCGCCCCCCGAACGCATCTGTCGAAAATGTTGGTACGGTGTCGATCACCGACTATGTGCGCGATGCAGCAACCGCCGCCGCCGCACTCCATCGTCCCATTGCCATTGGCCACTCGCTGGGCGGATTGATCTCGCTCATGCTGGCTCGCCGCGATCACCTCCGCGCCGCAGTTCTCATTTCATCGGCGCCGCCGCGCGGCATTCCCGTGTTCAGCTGGCCGCTGCTCGCACGCATGACCGGCTATCTCCCTTCACTGCTACTGAGCCGCCCGCTCCTGCCAGGTGCCGCCGACGTCGATGCGCTGGTGTTGAACAAGGTGCCCGTGCAGAATCGTGCTCGGGTGCGCTCGCGATTCACCGCAGACAGCGGCCGCGTCGCGCGCCAGATCACCCTTGGAACGCTCGCTGTGCCTGCGGGTGCGATACGGATACCCCTGTTCATTGTCACCGGCGACGACGACCGCTTCGTGCCACCTGGTGTCGCACGCAAGCTGGCGCAGCGCTACAAGGCACCACTCCATGTCGCACACGGACATGGCCATTTTCTGTTCGAGGAGCCTGGCTGGGAAGCACACGCCAGGGTCATCCTCGACTGGATCGACGCGCTGCCCGGCATCGCCGGCGAACGTCACCCACCGGAGAACGCTTTACCGCTCACCGGGATTGCTGCATCAGGTACTTACCGCTCATGAAAAGAGAAACCATGGCCGACCAGGAAATCAGCGCAAAGCACTATGCGCATCCGGACGCACTCGTGAGCACGCAATGGCTCGCCGACCATCTGGGTGATGCCAACGTGCGCATTCTCGAGAGCGATGAAGACGTGCTCCTCTACGACTCCGGCCACATTCCCGGCGCGCTGAAGATCGATTGGCATTCCGACCTCAATGACCAGCTGCAGCGCGATTACGTCTCGCGCGAGGAATTCCAGGCGCTCGTCCGCAGATTGGGCATCGACACGTCCACGACCGTGGTGCTCTACGGCGACAAGAACAACTGGTGGGCCACGTATGCGCTGTGGGTGTTCCAGCTCTTCGGTGTGCGCAACGTGAAGATCCTGGACGGCGGGCGCGCGAAGTGGGAAGCGGAAGGCCGCGAGATGTCCACGGATGTTCCCTCCGTGGAGCCATCATCATTTGTCGCGCCAGAACGAGACGACGCTTCCATTCGTGCCTTCATGAGCGACGTCCGGGATCACGTGAATGCCCACGGAAAGCTCATCGACGTCCGCTCTCCCGACGAATACTCAGGCAAGAAGCTGCACATGCCGGACTATCCGCAGGAAGGCGCCATGCGCGGCGGCCACATTCCTAACGCGAAGAGCGTTCCCTGGGCACGCGCCGCAAACGCCGATGGCACGTTCAAGAGTGCCGAGGAGCTTCGCGCGATCTACGAGGGCGAGGCGGGACTCGACGCAAAAGATGACGTGGTGGCATACTGCCGCATTGGCGAACGGTCATCGCATACGTGGTTCGTGCTCTCGTACCTCCTGGGCTACGAGAAGGTGCGCAACTACGACGGCAGCTGGACGGAGTGGGGCAATGCCGTACGCGCGCCCATCGAAAAGTGACGGACATCGCGCCCGTCGCTGCGGCGAAGCCGTCGCTCGTGAAGGCTACATGGCTCGGTGAGCATCGCTTCGACGCGGGCAAGCCCGATGGTCCTTTCGCCCGGATCGACGGGTCGGGGCACACAGGCCAGACGCCGCCGGAGGCGTTGCTGAGCGCGCTCTCGACGTGCTCCGGCGTGGATCTCGTGGATTTTCTCGCCAAGCGTCGCACGCCCATCGAAAAGCTCGTGATCAACGTCGTCGCCGATCGTCGCGCCGAACATCCGCGCCGTTTCGAGCACATCGTGATGACGTACACCGTGGACGGCGCGGGAATCGAGCGGACGCATGCCGAGCGTGGCCTCCAGCTGGCGTTCGAGCGCTACTGCAGTGTGGCGGCGAGCCTCGGAACGGACATCGTGATCGAGTCCATTGTCGTGCTGAACGGCGACGTTGGTGCGCCGGTCAGGCAGCCGGTGTTCGTGCCGGGCCGATAGGAGCCCTCAGTCTTTCTTTGCCCGATGCCAGCAGCCGCAACCTTCGCCCTTCAGCTTTTCCGCAAGCTTGGCGCGCAACTGTTCCGGCGCAGAGAGCTTGGCCTTGAGCTTTGCGACGGCCTCGAGAAAACAGCTCTGATAGCCCTCATACTGCTGGCATGTCGAGCATGACGCGATGTGCGCGCGCAGCCGCTCGGCGCTCGTGGGCGTCATCTCCTCGTCGAGATAGTCCCACAGGTGCCGAAGCACGTCCACACACGTGGAGGAAAGACCAAGCCCTTCCAGCTGCGGGCGGGACGGCGCGCTCATCGCGCACCTGCCGTTGCTGCCGGTGCAAAGCCCAGGTCCTGTGCAACCGTCAGGAGCTTCTCCTGAAGGAGCCGGCGTCCACGGAACAGGCGCGAGCGCACTGTGCCAATGGGAACCCCCATCACCTGCGCCGCGGTCTCATACGACATGTCTTCCACATCCACGAGAATCACCGCCGACTTGAACGGCTCGGAGAGCTCATCCAGCGCGTCGCGCAAGGCTGGTGCGAGATCCAATCGCGCATAGAGATCATCATATCCCTGTTCGCGTGCAGCCGCGTAGACCGATCCCGCCGCCACGGCGTCCTGCTCGCCGTCCTCCAGATCTACCGTGGGGCGCTGCCGCTCGCGAGAGCGGAGAAAGACGTTGCGGCAAATGGTGAACAGCCAGCGCCGACATTCGGTGCCGGGAATGAACGTGTGCCAGGAGCGATACGCGCGCAGGTAGGTCTCCTGCACGATGTCGTCCGCGTCGGCTTCGTCGCGCGTGAGTGAATGCGCAAAGCGATACACGTCATCGAGCCAGGGAAGCGCCTCGCGCTCGAATTCCGCGTCGCGCCGAGCGGCCGCGGAAGGTGTGGCTTCAAATCCCACGAGCTCCACGTCCGACGCGCCGGAGAAGTCTCCGATGGTGGCAGGGGTGGGCAGCATGGCCGTCGTCATTTGTATGGCCTCATTTAATTTACATGTTAACTATACATCATGTGTACGGAATATTCAAGTCCCAGACTGGGAAAACTCAAGGGGACCGAGCGGTGGAACGTGCGCCCCGCGCGTATGTTTGCTCGATGCAAGCTCGCCTGATTGTTGCCTTCGCGGCCGTCTACATC
>JAQBPY010000058.1 GCA_028287285.1 Gemmatimonadota bacterium | reverse complement strand
ATCGTCCTCGAGTCAACAGCCCGGTGGCCGAATGCAGCGCGCAAGCTCGACCAGATCGGAGTCCCGGACCTGCAAACATTCAGGGCGAAAAAACGCCTGAAAACTGCTATCAATGAGCTCGTATTCTCCGTGCGGGTTGAACTTGAAGGGGAGTTCGCCTTTGATCATGAAGTCGAGGACACCGACTGCAAGGACACTGCAGTGACAGCGACGGCCGACAGATACTATCAGGTAACGGCGAGGGACTTGCAGCCGAAGGGTGACCTTACGATTCGCGTCACCAGGACGGCCAAGGCGCCGGTCAAGTTGAAGGGTGAATAGAGCATGTTTGTGTGGGGGGGTTGCTTCCAGCTGTTTTTTTGCAACATTTCATTCCCGGACCGGTACTAGAGTGCCAGCCTACTATCTGGAGGTAGTTATGAACGGTACGCGCACCAGTGGTGCCTGAAGGACAGAAGCTGTCGCGTTTAGCTGGCACGATGCTTCGAGATCCTGCTACCAAGGCGAGCCCAACGGCTCGCTTTGTTGTTTTCGACTCCACGGCCGCGCGTTCGCAGATTGCAAGCGTTCGTTGCGAAATGTCGGTCGGCGCAACGAGGCGGGTGCTCACATCGGTCAGGATGTGATGGGCACCGGATCACGCATTGTGATCCGGGCCCTTTGCGTTCCGCCCGGAATGATCGATACTATGTGACACGACCGTACCACGCGCATTACCGACTTACCGGGCCCCCTCCATGAAACGCACCATCCGCCGAGGCTTTACCCTCATCGAGCTGCTGATCGTCGTCGTGATCATCGGCATCCTGGCCGCGATCGCGATTCCGAAGTTCGCCGCCACGAAGGGCAAGGCCTACGTTGCCGCCATGAAATCCGACCTCCGCAACCTCGTCACCGCCGAAGAGGCGTTTTTCGCGGACTCGGTGAAGTACGTGACGTTCGACACCACGAAGATCAAGTTCCGGCCGTCACAGGGCGTGAACAACCCGGTCATCGTGCCGGGCTCGGGCTACTGGTCCGCAACGGTCACGCACACCCAGGTCGCCAGCTTCAGCTGCGGCATCGGCGTGGGCACGCCGAACCCCGTTATCCCCAACGCCGGCGAGGGTGAACCGGCCTGCAAATAGCCGGTTGTCGTTCCTGAGCGCAGCGAAGGACCTGCTTTTTGAATCAGCCCAGCTGCCCACGCACCACCGCAGCCGACGTCGTCGGCGCAGCGCACGTGGAGTGATGACACACGAACGCCGTTGGCTCATCGCGCTCCCGATTCTCCAGGAGCGCAATGCCTTTGGCCTCCTCGCCCTCGCCGCCCACCATCACGAGCGACGGCACATACGTCTCCGACACCGCGTGCGCCAGCTCGATGAACCGCGCATCGTGACGATCGCCTGACAAGACAACTTCTATTGCCCCACGCACTGCCATGTCGGCGGCACCAAGCGCGTGGCCAAATGCCGTGGGATACCGCGCCATGGGCTCCGCAACCGCCTCGAGCACCTGCGTCGCGCGCGCCGTGTAAACGCCGTTCGCGAGGATGTCCCCAAGAATGAGCAGCAGCTCCGCGGCGAGCGACGTGCCACTCGGCATCGCGTTGTCGGTGAGATCACGCGGACGCGTCACCAGCACTTCACCGTCGGACGCCGTGTCGAAGAACGACTGCGCGTCGTCATCCCAGAACTTCGCGAGGATCACGTCGCCCAGCTGCTGCGCACGATCCAGCCACGCGCGATCGAACGTGAGCTGATACAGCGCGACGGCACCCAGTGCAACCGCGGCATGATCCTCGAGGAAGCCGCCAATCTTTGCCGCACCGTCCTTGTACGTTCGCAGCACCCGCCCGCCTTGCACGAGCGCGCGAAACAGAAACTCGCCACTCCTGATGGCCACGGCGCGCAGATCGTCATCATCGAACACACGCGCCGCCTCGGCAACGCCGCGCAGCATCAATCCATTCCAGCTCGCAAGAATCTTCTCGTCCCGCGCGGGCCGCACACGCTTTTCGCGCGCCTCGTACAGGATGCGCACCGCGCGATCAATTGCCGTGCGAAGCTCGGGCTCCGTCACCCCGTCGATGTCGGCAACCGCCGAGGGGTCATTTGGGACGAAGAGGATATTACGGCCTTCGAAATTCCCCTCGGTCGTGACACCCCAATAGCCCTTTACGAGCGAGGCATCTTCGCCGAGCAGCGTGTCGAGCTCCCCAGCGTCCCACACGTAATACCGCCCCTCGTGCCCTTCGCTGTCCGCGTCGAGCGAGGAATAGAAGCCGCCCTCGGGCGACGTCATCTCCCGTGTGAGCCAGCCGAGCGTCTCTTCCGTGACACGCCGTATTTCGACGTTGTGCGTAGCCTGCCAGAGATGTGCGCCGAGCCGCACGAGCAGCGCGTTGTCGTACAGCATCTTCTCGAAGTGCGGCACGAGCCAGTACGCATCCACGCTGTACCGCGAGAACCCGCCGCCCACCTGATCGTACATGCCGCCACGCGACATGCGGCGAAAGGTGTTCGTCACCATCTCCAGCGTTTCCACATCGCGAGTGCGCGCCCAGTGCCGAAGCGCAAAGTCGAGGGTCATCGTGGGCGGAAATTTTGGTGCACCGTCAAAGCCGCCAAAGCGCCGGTCGTAGCGCTGCCGCATGGACGCGATGGCGCGATCGAACAGCGACGCATCCAGCACGCCCGTTGCCCGCGACTTTTCCGAGCTCGATGCATAGAGCTCACGCATCTGCGTCGTGGTCCGTGTCACGCTTTCCGGCTTGCTCCGCCACGCGCCGGCGACGCCAAGCAGCACCCGGCGAAACGACGGCATGCCGTGGCGGTCGTCGGGCGGGTAATACGTGCCGGCAAAAAACGGCTCGCCTTCGGGGGTGAGGAACACGGTCATGGGCCACCCGCCATGCCCGGTCATCGCCTGGGTGGCCTGCATGTAGATGGCGTCCAGGTCGGGGCGCTCCTCGCGATCCACCTTGATGCACACGAAATGCTCGTTCATCAGCGCCGCAATCGCTTCATCCTCGAACGACTCGCGCTCCATCACGTGGCACCAATGGCACGCCGCGTAGCCAATGCTCAGCAAAATGGGCCGCCGCGACGTCCTGGCGAGCGACAGCGCGTCCTCGCCCCATGGCCGCCAATCCACGGGGTTGTGCGCATGCTGCAGCAGGTACGGGCTCGTCTCGGCGGCCAGGTGGTTGGGCATGAGAAAAAGCTAGTCGGATAGTCGGCGATCAGGCTATCTTCTCTCACGCCCATGAAACGACTCATCGCTCCCGGACTACTCGTCGCACTCGTCCT
The DNA here is from genome assembly GCA_028287285.1 of Gemmatimonadota bacterium. GTDB lineage: Bacteria > Gemmatimonadota > Gemmatimonadetes > Gemmatimonadales > Gemmatimonadaceae > AG11. The sequence goes on along the minus strand of JAQBPY010000058.1, from coordinate 23,098 downwards.
CCTCTCCGCGCTCGCGTCGCTCGAGCCCGTGCGCGACGCCGCCACACTGCAATTCGTTTCGGAAGCCACGCTCCGGCGCTCCACCGGCTACGTGTTGCTCGCGCCGGTCTCGGCCATACTCGACACGCTATCACTGCTGAGCCTGCGGCAGCATATCGCCTTTCTCGTCACCATCATTGTGTGTTATGCGATCTGGTGGTGGTTCATTGGCCGCGCGGCGCTCGCAAAGCTGAAGGCCGGCCGCCGAGCCATTCGTGAAGCCGCGCGCATTGGCGTGGGGGTGGTTGCGCTCGTTTCACTCTACACCGCGATGATCCTTCTTCCTCGGCCCACGGCTGCGTTGAGCGCGGCGCCGGAGATCATCGTGATTGATTTTCATTCACACACCAAGTTCTCACACGATGGCCGGTGGGACTGGTCGCCGGAAGACGTCCGCGCATGGCACCGCGATGCGGGCTTCGACGTCGCGTACGTTACCGATCATCGCACCTTCGAGGGCGCGCGAGACGGCTGGTCGAACAATCCGCAAACCGCGGGCGCGGGCACGTCGCTGTTTCCTGGAATCGAAGGGGGCCTTCGCGGCGAGCATGTCAACGTGCTCGACGCAGATCGCAAGTATCGCGGAATCCTTACACCAACGCTCCGCGATATCGACGAAGGGGCGCTGGCCCTCGCCAGCGCCATTCCCGGCAGCGAGCCCATTCTCATCGAGACGCTCCCCGGGAATCTCGCGAACATGGTGCCCGGGGCGGGTCCGGGTACGGCCGGCGTGCGCGCCATGGAGATCATCGACGGCGCGCCAAAGGGACTCGGCCAGACACGCCGCGAGCACGACCTGATCGTCCATCTCGCGGACAGCCTGAACCTGGCACTCGTCACCGGCAGTGACAACCACGGGTGGGGGCACACATCGTCGGGCTGGACGCTGATGTACATCCCGGGCTGGCGCGGCATGCCGCCCGAGCGCATCTCGGAGATCATCAGCCGGGCGTTGGGCCAGGGTGGCAAGGCGTCCACCCGCGTGGTGGAACGCTACGTCGCCGACACCGACAACGGTATCGCACTTCCATTCACGGTGCCACTCGTCGCGTGGGGAATGCTCCGCACGCTCTCTACCGACGAGCGCATTGTCTGGGTGGTATGGATCGTCGCCGCCTATTTCGTGTGGCGCATCGGACGCGGACGTCGACGTCTCGCACCAGCGCCTGTTCGAGCGTAATGAAAGACGGCGCGTCCACGCATGACGACGAGACGCAGTGGCGCCATGCACTTGTCATCACGGCGGGTGCGGGGGCGCTTCGTCTCGTGCTGGCTGCGTTGCTGCGGCTCTTTCCGGACGAGACGTACTACTGGGACTGGTCGCGGCATCTGGCGAGCGGCTACTTCGATCATCCGCCCGCCATTGCAAGCCTGATCCGGCTGGGCACCGCGCTCGCGTCACTGTTTGGCGCGGGGCCTTCGCCATTCGCGATTCGTTTCTTTCCCGTGCTCGCCGGTACGGTGGCAGGTCTGTTCACCGCCATGATCGCGCGCAGGCTTGGCGGCGGCGCGGCGGCAAAGACCGCGGCATTGTCGTTTGCGCTCATGCCGCTGGCGGCGTCGGGGCTCGTGCTCGCCACCCCCGATGCGCCGCTGCTCGCTGCGAGCGCGGCAGGGCTCTACTTCGTCGTCGCTGCACTGCAATCGGTTGGTGGCTCCACTGACTCATGGCGTTACTGGAGCACCGCAGGTTTTTCGCTTGGCCTGGCGTTCACGTCGAAATACACAAGTATCCTGCTGCCGCTCACCATTACCGTGGCGGTGCTCGTGAGGCCGTCGCTTCGTGCGCGCCTCCGCGAGCCGGGACCATACGTCGCCTGCATCATTGCGACAGTTGTTTTTCTCCCCGTGCTTTTCTGGAATGCGCAGCATGGCTGGGTCTCGTTTCTTTTCCAGATTCAGCATGGACTGGGAACACCCACCGGCTCGGCGATCAAGCGCGAGCTCGACCTCGTTGGTGGCCAGCTGGGTCTCGTGTCGCCCATTCTCTTTGCCCTCGCGGCGCATGCGGTGTGGCAATCCCTGCGACGTCCGCTCAACGACGCGCGCTTTGCCCTCGCCGTGGTGGCAACGGGGAGCTGGGTGTTCTTCGCCTACAGCGCCATGCGCCGCTCCGTCGAAGCGAACTGGCCCGCGCCGTCGTACATCCCCGGCATCGCCCTGCTCACGTCGATGCCGGCGTCGAAAACACATGACCGCTGGTTGCGCCGCGGACTCGTGCTGGCGGGGGTGATGGTCGCGGTGATCTATGTGCACGCGATCGTTCCCATCTTGCCACTTCCGGCGCGGCGTGATCCCGTGGCCCGCAGCGCGGGCTGGGAGGACGTGGCCGCCCAGGTCGACTCGGCGCGTCGAGCACTGGGGGCGAACACGCACGTTGGGGCGGATCGATATCAGGACGTGAGCGAGCTCGCGTATCAGTTGCCCGGACGTCCGCATGCGTTCTGCACATGCCTGTCCGGGCGCAAGAATCAGTACGAGCTCTGGCCTGGTTTTGCGCAGTCTGCCCAGCCGAATGACAACCTCGTGCTGCTGCTCGACGAGACGCCTGGTGAGCATGGGACGGTGACAAAGCTGTCGCCGTATTTCATGAAAGCAACGCGAGGCGTGCTCGCCCCACTCATGAGGGGACGCGACACAGTGCAGGTGCGCCGGATCTGGGCGCTCGAGGGGTACAAGGGCGGCTGGCCGGCGCGGTAGCGGTTCGTTGCGCCAGACGACAGCTGTCATCCCGCAGGAGTGAGCGAAGCGAACGAGTGTCGGGATATACTGTCCCTGCGCCGAACTATCCCCAGAGACGGGATAGTCTCTCCCGACACTCGCTTCGCTCCTGCGGGATGACAGTTTGGACAGATGACAGTTGAAGGAGCTGTCATCCCGCAGGAGTGAGCGAAGCGAACGAGTGTCGGGACATACTGTCCCTGCGCCGAACCATTCCCAGGGACGGGACAGTCTCTCCCGACAGTCGCTTCGCTCCTGCGGGATGACAGTTTGGACAGCCGACTCCCGACAGTCGCTTCGCTCCTGCGGGATGACAGTTTGGAACAACCAACTCCCGACAGTCGCTTCGCTCCTGCGGGATGACAGTTTGGACAGTCAACTCCCTGCGGGATGACAGTTGCAGGAGTTGTCATCCCGCAGGAGTGAGCGAAGCGAACGAGTGTCGGGATATACTCTCCCTACGCCGAACCATCCCAATAACGCAGACGCTAGCTCTTTCCGTCGGTACTCGGATTGAACACGGCCCGCACCGCACCCAGCAGCTCCACGAGCGTGAGCTTTTCCGGATCATCGAGCATCCCCAGCGTGAAGTCGTTCGCCATGTCGATCGGCTCATCAAGCCCCGCGAGCAGCCGAAGGCCCGCCGGAGTGATCTGGCAGAGCACCTGCCGGCGGTCCGGCGTGGACCGCTCGCGCATCACGTAGCCGGCCGTCTCCAGCTTGTCGAGCAGGCGCGTGATGCCGGCCGCCTCCTCGATCATCCGGTCGCGCACGGCAAGGGTGGGGATGCCCGCCGCACCGGCCCCGCGCAGGATGCGAAGGACATTGTATTGCTGAATGGTGACGCCGCTCCCTTCCACCACCTGCGAGAAGTGGCGCTGCACCACGGCAGCCGTCCGCAGGATGGCGACGACCGCCTCGTGCGCGGGAGAGCTGAATCCTCGAGTCTGCTTCACCTCATCACGAAGTGCGCTCGTCTTCCTTGGCATCGTCGGTTATCCACCCATACGAGGGGCTCGCGGCCGCCGGGGAGGCGGGGCGAATTGAATCGCGCCTGAATGATTCACCCATTATGCTATTTCGCTGGGGCCAGCGCCACGCCCAAATTGCATTCCCACGCTTACCGTCCATTTCCTTCCACTCCGCCGTCCGATGACAGTCGTCCCCGCTGACCTCGACGCGTACCTCGGCGCACATGATGCGCGCATCACCCAGGAGCTGTTCGACTTCCTGCGCATTCCCAGCGTGAGCGCCCGGTCCGAGCACGACGTCGACACCGCCCACGCGGCCGAATGGACTGCGGCGTCGCTGCGTGCCGCCGGCCTCGAGGCAACGGTCCACCAGACGGCGGGCCACCCCGTGGTCGTGGGGGAATGGCGCGGCGCTCCTGCCGGCGCACAGACCGTGCTCGTGTACGGGCACTACGATGTCCAGCCGGCCGAACCGCTCGAGTTGTGGACGTCGCCCGCCTTCGAGCCCACCGTTCGCGACGGACGCCTCTACGCGCGCGGCTCGGTGGACGACAAGGGCCAGCTGTTCCTCCACATCAAGGCGCTCGAAGCACACCTCGCGGTGCGCGGGAAGCTCCCCTGCAACGTCATCGTGCTCGCCGAGGGCGAAGAGGAAGTGGGCAGCGCGCATCTCGCGCCGTTCATCGAGGCGAACGCACAGCGGCTCGCCTGTGACGCGGTCGTCATTTCCGATTCCGCGATGTTCGCGCCGGGCCTGCCCAGCATCCTCTCCTCGTTGCGCGGCCTCGCCTACTTCGAGATCAACGTCCAAGGGCCGGCGCAGGACCTTCATTCGGGCAGCTACGGCGGCGCCATCGTGAACCCCGCCATGGCGCTCGCACGAATCCTCTCCACGTTTCACGATGCGAGCGGGAAAATCGCCATTCCGGGCTTTTACGATGCCGTCGCCGAATGGCCGGCGCACGTCCGCACGCAGATGAAATCGCTGCCCTTCGACGACGAGCACTTCCGCGCCGAGGCAGGCTCTCCCGCGCTTGGCGGCGAGTCGGGATACACCGTGCTGGAGCGCCTCTGGACACGTCCCACCTGCGAGGTGAATGGTCTCCTGAGCGGGTACACCGGAGAGGGCGCCAAGACGGTGCTTCCGGCCAGGGCCATGGCAAAGGTCAGCTGCCGCCTCGTACCCGATCAGGACCCGGCGGAAATTGAGCGGCTCATGAAGGCGCACGTCGCGAACGTCGCACCGGCGGGCGTGACGGCAACGGTCACGCACCTCCACGGCGGCCGCCCCTGGCGCGCCGAGTTGAACGGACCGTTGTTCGATGCGGCTCGGCGTGCGCTGGCGGCGGCATTCGGCACCGAGCCCGTCATCACCGGCGAAGGAGGCTCCATCCCGGTGGTCGGGGATTTTGCGAGAATTCTCCACGCGCCGGTGCTTCTAGTAGGTTTCGGACTTCCCGGCGAGAATGCCCACGCGCCGGATGAGTGGATGTCCATGGAGAATTTCACCACGGGAATGCGCGCCATCGCAACGCTCTGGGACGAGCTCGGCGTACAGACCCCGTAGAACGCATTTCACTGGAGGCCATCAATGGCCAAACTCGTACCGACGGAATGGATCTGGCACGACGGAGAATTCGTCGCGTGGAAAGACGCGAACGTCCACGTGCTGTCGCATTCCATGCAGTTTGGATCGTCCGCGTTCGAGGGCATTCGCTGCTACTCCACGCCGCGCGGTCCCGCCGTGTTCCGCCTCGAGGATCACCTGCAGCGAATGCTGAATTCGTGCAAGATCTATCGCATGGACGTGAAGTACGGCATCGACGAGCTCGTTGCCGCCACGTGCGAGCTCGTGGAGCGGAACGGCATCGCGTCGTGCTACGTGCGGCCGATGGTGCTCCGCGGCTACGGCGCGGCGGGCATGGTGCCGTTCGACAGCCCGGTAGAAGTGTTCATTCCGTGCTGGCCGTGGGGCTCATACCTCGGCGATCATGCCATGGAAAATGGCGCCGACGCATGCGTGTCGAGCTGGCACCGCATGGCGCCCAATACCACGCCGTCCATGGCCAAGGTTGCCGGCAATTACCTGGGCGGACAGCTGGTCAAGATGGAAGCGCTGGCGAACGGATACGACGAAGCAATCGCGCTCGGGCCGGATGGCCTGATCAGCGAAGGCTCGGGGCAGAATGTGTTCGTCGTGCAAAAGGGCGTGGTCTTCACCACGCCCATGAACGGCACGCTCCTGCCCGGTATCACGCGCGATACCGTGATAACGCTGGCACGCGGCCTGGGGCTGGAGGTTCGCGAGGGCCCGCTACAACGCGAGCTGCTGTATGTCTGCGACGAGTTGTTCCTCACCGGAACGGCGTCCGAAGTCACACCCGTTCGCAGCGTGGACAAGATCCCGGTTGGCGCCGGCAAGACTGGCGAAGTGACCAGGCTGCTGCAGCGCACGTACATGGATCTGGTGCAGGGCAAGATCGAGGACAAGCACAACTGGCTCTGTCACGTCACGGCGGAACGCGCCGCGGTCAAGCAGGATAGGTAAGGCAGGTCCTTCGTTTCACTCAGGACGACAGACTCCTCAGGGAATTTGTCGTCCTGGGTGAAACGAAGCGTTTTGTCGTCCTGAGCGCAGCGAAGGACCTGCCTGTCTACTTCACCAAGTGACATCACATGACGGGAGCTCCCGTTTCGCAGCCCACCTTCACCACGTCATGGCGCGGGGAGCAGCGCTTTGCCGTTATTCGTCCCGGCGCCGCCGAGATGATCATCGACGGCGATCGCACCGCAGGGCCCGGGCCCGTGGAAACGCTGCTCGGCGCACTCGCCGCATGTTCTGCGATGGACGTGGTGTCCTACCTCGCCAAGCGCCGCACCCCGGCGTCCGCGCTCGACATCGAGATCGATTCGACACGTCGCGCCGAGGCTCCGCGCCGGGTCATGAGCACGCGTCTGGTGTTCAGGCTTGCGGGCGAGGGCATCGACGTCGGCCATGCCTCGCGTGCCATCGAGCTCGCGCTTGCGAGCTATTGCTCGGTGGCGTCGAGCCTGGCATCGGACCTGGTGATCGAGTCGCAGCTCGTGCTGAACGGCGAGCCGCACGATGTGGTGCAGCAGCAGGTCAAGGCTGTGGGCGCGTGAGCAGCGGGATCAGCGCGCACGTCGGCAAGACTCCCGTCGTTCAATTGCGCACGGTAGTGGAGCCGGGCATGGCCGAGGTGTGGGTCAAGCTCGAGGGAATGAACCCGGGCGGCTCCATCAAGGATCGCACCGCGCTGGGCATGGTGCTCGACGCCGAGCAGCGCGGCTTGCTCAAGCCCGGCGGAACGATCGTGGAGCCTACCTCGGGCAACACGGGCATCGGACTCGCGCAGATTGCGGCGGCGCGTGGATATCGGCTCATCCTGTGTCTGCCGTCATCCATGAGCGAGGAGCGCAAGAAGACGCTGCTCGCCTACGGTGCGGAGCTGGTGCTCACGGACCCCGAGCGTCGCATGCTCGCCGCCATCGAAGAGGCGCAGCGCATTCGCGACGAGATCGGGGCATGGATGCCCAACCAGTTCGACAATCCGGCCAACGTGCGTGTGCACTACGAGATGACCGGGCCGGAAGTGTGGGCCGACATGGAGGGCCGCATCGATGCGTTCGTGTACGGATCGGGAACGGGTGGCACCATCAGCGGCGTCGGCCGTTTTCTCAAGGAGCAGAATCCGAGCGTGATGGTGGCGGCGGTGGAGCCGGCCCGGTCGCCGGTGCTCTCCGGCGGCGAGCGCGGCCAGCATCAGTTCCAGGGCATGGGGCCGGGTTTCGTGCCTGCCAACTTTGACCGCTCGGTCGTGGATCGCATCGTGCAAGCCTGGGAAGAGGATGCCTTTCCCCTCGCTCGGCGCCTTGCGCGCGATGAGGGGTTGTTCGTCGGCATGTCGAGTGGGGCCATCGTGTGGGCGGCACTGGGCGTCGCGCGCGAGCTGGGCGCAGGAGCACGCGTCGTGTGTATTTCACCGGATTCGGGAACGCGGTATCTGTCCACGGCACTGTTCACCGTGAGTGAAAAGGAATCATCATGAGCGACACGGTCATCGTCATTACCGGAGCGAGCGGCGGCATCGGCGCGGCAGCGGCCGAGGAGCTGTCACGGCGCGGTGCATCGGTTGTGCTCGTTGCGCGGCGGCCCGATGCGTTGAACGAGGTGGTGAAGCGCTGCGGTCCACGAGCATACGGCATCGTCGCCGACGTCACGAGCCGAGCTGCCGTGCGCGGCGTGGTGGCGCAGGCCATCGAACGGTTCGGGCACGTGGACGTCTGGATCAACAACGTGGGGCAGGGCATCACGAAGCCGCCGTCGCAGCTCACCGACGACGACGTCGACGAGATCATGCGGGTGAACGTCAAGACGGCGTTGTACGGCATGCAGGAAATCCTGCCGCATTTCAAAGAGCGGAACGCCGGGCAGGTCATCAATGTTGCATCGATGCTCGCGCGGATGCCCGCCGTCGTCATTCGCGCCGCGTATAGCGCCTCCAAGCATTTCCTGAACGCGCTCACGGCGAACTTTCGCATGGAAGTGCAGGCCACGCATCCGGGCATTCAGTTTTCCCTCGTGTCGCCCGGCGTGGTGCGTACCGATTTTGGCAACAACGCCCTCCATGGCGGGCCCGACTCGCGAACCTTTGCCGATTCGCAGAGTGCCGAAGAGGTTGCTGTCGTCATTGCCGATCTCGTGGAGTCCCGCCGGCCGGATGTATACACGCGTGCCGGGGCCCATGACCGGATCGTGAAATATTACGAGGACATCGGCGCCGATCCCTGAGCACGGTGGGCGCGGGATACCGGTAGCCGGCAACAGCGGCCCTCTTCCGCCCCACCTGTCGCGGCTCGTACCTTAGCGCATCCCTTCGTGGAGATGCGCGCTCGATGGCTCAAGAAGTCGTACAACTCACGCGGCGCAAGTTCGGAGAAACCATGCGCCGCGACGCATGGTGGGTCCCGCAGATTGGAGCATTCGTCGTCCTCAGCTCCTTCCTTGCCTACGCGACGTGGGCCGCGTTCCAGAACGCGCACTATGAGTTCGGTTCATACCTCTCGCCGTTCTACTCGCCGCTCATCACTGGTGACTCGCCGCACGCGTGGTTCAGGACGAGACCCTGGTTCGTGCCGGCCATCTCGCCTGCGCTGCTGATCCTGCCTTTTCCGGCGGGCTTTCGCTTCACCTGCTATTACTACCGCGGCACGTACTACAAGGCGTTCTGGGCTGATCCGCCGGGCTGCGCCGTCGGTGAGCCGCGCAACTCGTACCTTGGCGAAAAGTCCTTTCCGCTCATCCTGCAGAACGTGCACCGCTACTTCATGTATGCGGCGGTGTTGTTTCTCGGTATTCTGGCCCTGGATGCGTATCGCGGTTACTGGTTCGCCGGGCCCGATGGCGTGAAGCATTTTGGCATCGGCGTGGGGTCGCTGGTGCTCACGATCAACGTGTGTCTCCTGAGTGGCTACACGCTCGGCTGCCATTCGCTGCGGCATCTCGTGGGCGGGTATCTCGACCGGCTGTCGGGACGTCCGCTGCGTCGCAAGGCGTACGACTGCGTGAGCTGTCTCAACCGCGGCCACATGAACTGGGCGTGGTTCAGCCTGTTCTGGGTGGCGTTCTCGGACATCTATGTGCGTATGTGTTCGATGGGTATCTGGCACGACGTCCGGATCTTGTGATTTCAAGAAGCAGGTCCTTCGCAGCGAAGGACCTGCTCTGCTGTCATCCCGCATGAGCGGAGCGAACAAGCTGTCATCCCGCATGAGCGAAGCGAATGTCGGGAAATACCATACGAATCCCTGCGCTCGATGAGCCACAAAAATCATTGACGTACGTCCCGACGCGCTCCGCGCATGCGGGATGACACCACCAGAACGAGTTTCCATGGCTGAATATCAGACCGTCGACCACGACGTCCTCATCATCGGTGCCGGCGGTGCAGGCCTCCGCGCTGCCGTCGAAGCCGCATCCACCGGCCTGAAAGTCGGCGTGGTATGCAAGTCGCTGCTCGGCAAGGCACACACCGTGATGGCCGAGGGCGGCGTTGCGGCCGCGATGGCCAATGTCGACGACCGCGACAACTGGAAGGTCCACTTCGCGGACACCATGCGCGGCGGCCAGTACCTGAATAACTGGCGCATGGCGCAGCTGCACGCGCAAGAAGCGCCGGCGCGCGTGAACGAGCTCGAGGCATGGGGCGCGCTGTTCGACCGCACGCCCGACGGCCGCATCCTCCAGCGCAACTTCGGCGGCCATCGATATCCGCGGCTCGCACACGTCGGCGATCGCACCGGGCTGGAGATGATCCGCACGCTCCAGGATCACGGCATTCATTCGGGGATGGATGTGCACATGGAATGCACGGTCCTCGAGCTGCTCAAGGACGGCGACCGCATCGCGGGCGCGTTCGCGTACGATCGCGAGCGCGGCCGCTTCAAGGTGTTTCGCGCAAAGGCCGTGGTGATGGCCACGGGGGGTATCGGCCGCGCGTTCAACATCACGAGCAACAGCTGGGAGTACACCGGCGACGGGCAGGCGCTCGAGGATCTCGCGGTCGCGGCGCTGCAGGACATGGAGTTCGTGCAGTTCCATCCCACCGGCATGATCTGGCCGCCCAGTGTGCGCGGCATCCTGGTGACGGAAGGCGTGCGCGGCGAAGGCGGCGTGCTGCGCAACAAGGACGGCAAACGCTTCATGTTCGACAACATTCCGGACAATTACAAACCCCAGACCGCCGACAACGAGGAAGAAGGCTGGCGCTACACGCAGGGCGACAAGAGCGCACGTCGCCCGCCCGAGCTTCTCACACGCGACCACGTTGCGCGCATGATCGTGCGCGAAGTGAAGGAAGGCCGCGGCACACCGCATGGCGGCGTGTACCTCGACATCTCGTGGATCAAGGAGAAGCTGCCCAACGCCACGGAGCACATCAAGAAGAAATTGCCGAGCATGTATCACCAGTTCATGCAGCTCGCCAATATCGACATCACGAAGGAAGCAATGGAGATCGGGCCCACGACGCACTATGTCATGGGCGGTATCCGTGTCGACGGCGACACGCAGATGTCGACGATCCCGGGTCTTTACGCGGCAGGCGAATGCGCAGCAGGATTGCACGGCGCGAATCGTTTGGGCGGCAACTCGCTGTCGGATCTGCTGGTGTTCGGAAAACGCGCCGGCCAGTACGCATCGGAATTCGCACAGTCGCAGGCGGCGCCGTCGTTCGATCAGGAACAGGTGGAGGCGGCGGCGGCACGCGCCCTCGCACCGTTCGAGCGGGGATCAAACGCCGAAGGACCATACCAGGTGCAGGAGTCGCTGCAGACCACGATGCAGAATCTCGTTGGCATCGTGCGCACGGCGTCCGAGATGGAGCGCGCGCTCGAGGAGCTGAAGGTGCTGAGAGCGCGCTCGGAAAAGGTCGGCGTCCCGGGAAATCGCGAGTACAATCCCGGCTGGCACACCGCGCTCGACCTGCGTCACCTCATGATCGTGTCCGAGGCCGTCGCGCAGTCGGCGCTCGCACGCAAGGAAAGCCGCGGCGGTCATTTCCGCGACGACTATCCCGACAAGGATCCGGAGTTCGCGACGTTCAACCACGTGATCCAGCGCGGGCCCAACGGCGAGATGCAGCTGTCGCGCGCGATCATTCCTCCCATGCCCGATGATCTTCAGGCGATCATCAAGGAGAACGTGTCATGACGGCGCCGCAACCTTCCGGGCCGGATACGCATGGTGTCGCCGTCGACGCGTACACTGCCGCGCAAGCCGCACAGGACGCCGCCGTCGGTCACGAAACGCGCACCTTCAAGCTCTGGCGCGGTGCCGACGGCAAGGGCGACTTCCAGGACTTCACCACGGAGACCAACGACGGCATGGTAGTGCTCGACGCCATCCATCAGATCCAGGCCGAGCAGTGCAACGACCTCGCGGTACGCTGGAACTGCAAGGCGGGCAAATGCGGTTCATGCTCGGCGGAGATCAACGGCAAGCCCAAGCTCATGTGCATGACCCGCCTCGACGAGCTGCCTGCCAATGAGCCGGTCACCGTGGAGCCCATGCGCGCATTTCCGCACGTGCGCGATCTCGTGACCGACGTCTCGTGGAATTTTCGCGTCAAACCGCGCATCCAGAAGTTCACGCCGCGCCCGCCCGATGCACCGGATGGCACCTGGCGCATCCAGCAGGCCGACGTGGAGCGCGTCCAGGAATTCCGGAAGTGCATCGAGTGCTTCCTCTGTCAGGACGTCTGCCATGTGCTTCGCGACCATCACAAGCACGAGGAGTTCATCGGGCCGCGCTTTCTCGTGTACGCCGCGGCACTCGAGATGCACCCCCTCGACGTGGCCGAGCGCACCACGGCGCTGAAGGACGATTTCGGCATCGGCTATTGCAACATCACCAAGTGCTGCACCAAGGTCTGCCCCGAGCACATCACCATCACCGACAACGCGATCATTCCGCTCAAGGAACGTGTCGTCGATGAGCACTTCGATCCGCTCAGGGCTCTCGTTCGCCTCGTGAGAGGCCCCAAAAGGAAGTAACGGAGCACCCATGCACGAGCTCAAGATCATCTCGGCCGAAGCGGTCCCGCGCGCCATCCAGAAGGCCGAGCGGTATCGTCTGCTCAATCAGTCGTGGGCCACGGAGAGCATCTGTCTCGACATCCTCGAGGTCGAGCCGGCCAATCAGCAGGTCCTGGTGATGCTGCTGCTCTCGCTCACCGATCAATTCGGTGCCGAGCCCCGCGAGCTCGCCCGGCGTGCGCGCATGGTGCTCGATCGTCTCACCGACGCGTATCAGCGGCATTACTACGCCGGCATCATCGACGAGCGTCTCGCGCATGCGCAGCTCGCACTTGGCGCCATGCACTCGGAGGCCATGGCGCACTCGTCATTGCGCGCGGCCATGACGTCGTTCGAGCAGGCCGAGCAGCGGCGCACGGCCGGTAACGACGATGCGATTCTCAGGTGGAATACCTGTGCGCGTACGCTCGAGCGACTGCGATTGGCGGAAGAGCAGGACGGTAGCTATGAACCGGTGATCGGTGAGTGATGGATTGTTGACATCGTGGCTGGTTCCTGGCGCAGGGACAGAATATCCCGACATCCGCTTCGCGGCTGCGGGATGACAGGATAAGGTGTGGTGGTTTCAAAACGTTGTCATCCCGCACGAGCGCAGCGAGTGTCGGGAGATGGGCTGTTAACGTGGTGGCCGTCATCCGCTTCGTGGCTGCGGGATGACAGGGTAAGGTGTGGTGGTTTCAAAACGTTTGTCATCCCGCACGAGCGCAGCGAGTGTCGGGAGATAGCCAGCCGCTGCGGGCACGACACCAGAGGATCTCATGGCACAAAGCAAGGCCACAACCGTGAACGCCTACCTCGCAGAGATGCCGGACGCGCAACGCGAAGCCATAAGCACCGTCCGCGCCCTGGTCCTCGCGCGCCTGCCCGAAGGCTACGAAGAAGGCATGCAACACGGCATGATCCATTACTACGTCCCGCTCACCAGATTTCCTGAGACCTACAACGGCCACCCACTCTGCTACGCCGGCCTGGCCGCGCAGAAGAACTACTGCACGATCCATCTCATGGGTATATACGCCGACGCGCCGAGCGAGAAGAAACTGAAAGCCGCATTCGAGAAGGCAGGCAAGACGCTCAACATGGGCAAGGCCTGCGTTCGCTTCAACTCCGCTGCGGATCTTGCACTCGACGCCATCGGCGACTCCATCGCATCCATGCCGGTGGACGACTACGTGGCCCTCTACGAACGCAGCCGGCTCAAGACAAAGGCCGGACAGAAGGCAGCCGCAACCCGGCGCTGATACGACGGGCTTCCCCGAAGGAGGTAGGCTGATGCGCGCACGGCCATTGTTCCTCGCGGTACTCACGATCGCATGCACGCACGAAAGCGGAACGCCGCCCGCCAGCTCGACGAACGCGGCGTTCACGCCCGTAACAGGCACACGCATCGCCGCACCGCGCAGCGGCCCGCCCGGCGAATGGCCAATGCCTGCGGGCGACTACTCCGCGTCACGCTACAGCGAGCTCGGCGAGATCACCACGGCCAACGTAAAGAACCTGCACGCGGCGTGGACGTTCTCCACCGGCGTCCTCCGCGGGCACGAAGGACAGCCACTCGTGGTTGGAAACACGATGTACCTGGTGACGCCGTATCCCAACGTCTCGTACGCGCTCGATCTCGCCACGGAAGGACAGCCGCTCAAATGGAAGGTGCGGCCGGAAAATGCGCAGACCGCCGTGGGCCTCGCCTGCTGCGACGTGGTGAACCGCGGCGCCGCGTACGCCGATGGAAAGATCTTCTACAACCTGCTCGACGGACACACCGTCGCGGTGGACGTCGCCAGCGGCAAACTCCTCTGGCGCACCCAGATGGGAAACCTCGCCAAGGGCGAGACGATGACCATGGCCCCTCTCGTGGTGAAGGGAAAGGTGATCGTGGGCTCCAGCGGCGGAGAGATGGGCGTGCGCGGCTGGATCGCCGCACTCGATGCCATGTCGGGGAAGGAGATCTGGCGCGCCTACAACATCGGCCCGGACGCGGACATCAAGGTCGGCAAGCGCTTCAAGCCGTTCTATCACTCCGACACCACCGCGAACCAGGGGGCAAAGAGCTGGCCCGCCGGCACGTGGCAGCAAGGCGGCGCGACGGTGTGGGGCTGGCTCTCCTACGATCCGGAGCTCAACCTCGTTTACCACGGCACCTCGAACCCGGGCCCATGGAACGGCGCGCAGCGGCCAGGCGATAACAAGTGGAGCGCCGCCATCATCGCGCGCGACGCCGACACGGGCGAGATGGTCTGGGCCTTCCAGCCCACGCCGCACGACGTCTGGGATTACGATGCCGTTAACGAAAACATCCTCGTCGATCTCCCCATCGGCGGAAAACAGCGCAAGGCACTGGTGCACTTCGACCGTAACGGGTTTGCTTACACCATGGACCGCGCCACGGGCGAAGTGATTCTCGCAAAGCCCTTCGTGCCCATGAACTGGTCCACTGGCGTGGACCTCGCCACGGGCCGCCCCGCCATCAACCCGGACAAGGCGCCGTATCAGGGCAAGAAGGTCTCGAACATCTGCCCCAGTCTCGAGGGCGGAAAGAACCAGCAGCCCGCGGCGTTCTCGCCGGCGACCGGTCTGTTCTACGTGCCCACGAACAACCTGTGCATGGACTTCGAGGCCCGCGAAGTCGCGTACCTGCCCGGCACGCCCTACATCGGCGGCAATGCGCCGGAGGTGCCCGGGCCCGGCGGCTACAAGGGCGAGTTCATCGCATGGGACGCCACCACGGGCAAGAAAATCTGGGGTATCAAGGAGCCGTACCCGGTCTGGGGCGGCGGGCTCGCCACCAAGGGCGACGTCGTCTTCTACGGCACGCTGGACGGATGGTTCAAGGCGGCGAACGCCCGCACAGGAGAAGTCCTCTGGAAGTTCAAGGTGGGCTCGGGCGTGGTGGGCAACCCGGTGACCTACACCGGGCCTGACGGCAAACAGTACGTCGCCATCTATGCCGGCATCGGCGGCGACATGGGACTGCTCATCGCGGGCGACGTGGCCGCGAACCTGCCCTACGACGTTCGGGAGCGCGGCTCGACACTGCCCGACCTCGCACGCTGGACGAGCTGGGGCGGCATGCTGTTCGTCTTCTCGCTCTGAGGTCAGGAAGTTGCACAACCCGCATGCGAACGCACCCCCACGGAGGGCGACGATGAACAGCTGTCGATCGAGCGCGGCGATGCTCCTGCTCGCCCTGATGCCACTCCAGGCGTGCACGCGCGATTCACGAGCCGCCGAGGTGCCCCGCGCGCCGCAGCAGGGAGCGGGCGGCGATCTGGCCGGCCGCTTCGTCTCGCACCAGGAGCACATCCAGCCCGCCGGGGTGAAGCCGTTCACCGGCCTTCAGCTCGTGAACCCGCACGAGGGCGACGCCAAGGCTGCCGCCATGGGGGGAAAGCTCTTTGTCGCCTACAACTGCGTGGATTGCCATGGCGCAGACGGCAGCGGTGCCATGGGGCCGAGCCTCGCCGACAACCGCTGGCACTTTGGTGGCACTGCGCCGGAGGTGTTCGAGTCCATCTACCAGGGGCGGCCGGAAGGCATGCCGGCGTGGGGCAGCCTGATCTCGGAAGATCAGGTCTGGATGCTCGTGACCTACGTGCGCTCGCTGTCGAAGGGAAAGGACGTGACGACGGAAAACTTTGGCGGCAAGACGGTGGAACGAACGGGGCACTGAGCACCGCCGCAGCGCGACCCGAAGGGATCCATGGCCTCGCAAAAGCGGATCGCCTCCTAGCGCTGACGTCCGAGATCGCGACGGCGGGTTGCAGACGTCGGGATTCTGCTGCACGTCACCGAACCGCACGGACGCCCATGGTGGCGTGGTGACCATCACACGGGCAGACCGGACGCCTGCGTCAGCGGCGGCGTCGCACTCGATGCGCGCCAGCAAGGGGATGGTGTCCAGCGCAATGTGCAACAGCAGGGACGTACTATCGGGCGCCTTCAAGGGCTCGAGGTTCGCATCGACGGTGTAAGGCGGCTGCCGGATGTGAACCGTGACTGCTGACGTATCGCTTCGTGCCACTGCTACAACGGTGTCCCGCGCTTCCACTCCGAGCTGCATGGCGTACGACGCGGCGTGCTCGGCGCCGAGGGCGGCGTCCGTGGCGTCGCGGTGCTGTGGGAGCTGTACGACGCGCCTGGCAAAGGCGCGAGCGGTATCGGTGAGCAGATGTTGCATGCGCTCATTCTCCAGTGCGAGGTCGTGCGTGCTATCGCGCAAGGCCTCGGCATTCATCGCGCGCAAGGCAACCATGCGGGTTTGTTCGCGGGCTTCAGCGATCTGGAATGCCTGATGAAAGGTGTAACTAACCCAGACGAACAGCGCGAGGCATTGCGCGATTCCGTTGACATTGCGGATTTGCATTATCTGGTTGGGTGAAGAGCGATTCTCAGGGTGTACGTGGCCTGGCTACCAAAAAGTGGCGGGATAGTATGTCCCGACACGCGCACAGCGCGTGCGGGATGACATTTCTAAGCGAGCACGTGCGGGATGACATTTTCAAGTCACATCCGGCGGCGGATGTCGTCGATGTCGATGATCTTGCGGCCGTCGGCGCGTTGGCCGGAGGGATCGACCTTGCGGCCGACTTTGCCCCACAGCTCGCGCCGCGTGGTGTACAGCGCCGTCCAGATCGCCTGCTCGTCGTGGCCGACGAGCAATGGGCTCACCCAATGGTGATGACGACTGACGGCACTGCACACGCGTGCGATCGCGTCGAGCTGTTTCTCCGTCGCAGGCACGGACCCATTGGTGGCGGCGGCGATGCCGTAGAATGACGAGTTGGCATTCTTCACGAGACAGGGTCCGGCATGCGGCGTGCGCATTCCCGGGTCGGCCAGCTCGACGACGCGTCCGTCATCGAGCACGAGCCAGGTGTAGCCATTGGTGCAGCGAGGATCGTGGAACCACTCGAGGGCGCTCGCATCGCTCGACGAATCGTCGTAGTGCAGCATGATGCCGCAGCGGGGCGCCGCGAGTGGGTGCATGAGGACGCGCGAATGCATGCGCACGTCCGGCTCGATTCCGGGAATGTTCATCATTGTGCTAGTCCTCTACGTGATCGTCCAACTTCAGTGGCTCGCGTGACGCGGAATACACGCTGGCGAGCTCCCGCGCGGCGCCGATGCCGAAGCGGTTGAGGAGGGTCTTGGTCAGGCCAACCACCTGCTCGGGCGAACAGCGCTCCAGTGCACCGACAATGGGCAGCGCCAACACGATGGCCATGGCCAGCGTCGCATCGGGCCAGCCGGCAACGCCGGCGTGCCAGACCTGCCGCACCATCGCCGTGGCGAAGGCGAGCACGATCACCCGGCTCATCGAGAACACCATGGGAACGTCGAGACTCGCGGTCTTCAACACGTTCTTCTCGAGGAGGGGCGTGAGCAGTGCGAGTGCGGCACGCTGTGCGAACGAACCTGGCCGTGTCATGCGACTACCCCCGTGGCGGAAAGCGATCCGCGCCGTGACTGTCCTTGACGCGGATGTTGCCGCGTCGAGACTGGACCACGAGCTCGCTGCCGTTGGCGCACGCGAGGAGTCGCGCGATAACGATGGCGAGACGCTGTGTCACGGGCGGCACGAGCGATACGGCGAGTCGTTCTTCCTTCACGCTGAAGCGACTGCCGCTGCGAACGACCCAGACATTGGGTCCCTTCTTCTTCCTCTGTGTCAACATCTCCTCCTTATAGAAGGGTGGAACTACGCCGCGGCGCGCACCGCGGGTGCTGCGGCCGGCTGGCTCGACGCCGGCGCTGGTGTCACAACCTTCGCCGCCGTGCCCGCGCGGCGCGGTGCAGCAATGCGGCTCTTCCAGTCGGTAAGGAGAGACTGGTCCGAGCCGCGAAGCTGCATCTTGATGAGGCGGTCGAGCACACGGATCTGGCGCCGGCCGGCGGCGAGCTGCGTCTTGATGCCCTTCGTTGCGCCGCCCTTCCGCGAGAGCGTCGTGATGTGTGTCGATGCACTGTCGGCGAGTGCGTGCCGCGCCGTCTCGAGCTGAGCGATGAAGTCGGACGGGAGCCCTGTGTCGATCAGCTGCTGCGCCAGTGGCGTGATGACCTTGACGACTTCATCGGTGCGCTTGAGGACGCCCGCCACGGAGGTGTTGGGGTGCGGAAGCTTGCGGACCACGGCGAGCTCCGGCGTGTCGGGCAGGTCAGCGCGCGCCGCCGCCGCGATGCTGGCGAGATGACCCTGCACGAGCACTCGGCGCGCGGCCGCCTTGGTCTGGACGAGCATCTGTGCGGTCATCTTGCCGCCCGTCTTCTCGTCCTCGTGCGCGTTCGCCGCTGACACGATGCCGTTCAGGCGGGTGACAGCGGTACTCGACGGAATGTTGCCGAGTGCCGTGGCCTTTTCGGCGATGAACTCCTGTGCCCTGGTGAGGGTGCTGAAGGTTTCCTGCTCGTGAACGTTCATGGCGTCTCCATGGGCGCGGGGTGGTGTGTCGCACGAATCGCCGGAGGCGATGCACCCAGTTCGTGCGGCATGTGATGCGCGGATGTGCGCACCGTATCGAAGTGTGTCTGCGGGGTTCCCATTTCCCTGATGGTCGTTCCGAAGAGGCTGTGCGTTGTTCGAGAAACGTTCTGCGTCACGCGAGACGTCGTCTGCATCCCGGAGGGATTGGTGTGCGTCGCGGAAAACGCGTTGTGCATCGCTGAACGCGCTGTGTGCGTCGCTCCTGGAGTCGTGCGCTTGTATCCGGGTGTGTCCTGCGTTTCTGAGCACATCGTCTGCTTTCCTGAGGACATCGTCTGCGTCGCGGAGACAACGTTCGGCGTAGAGCAAAGATTCGTGTGCGTTGTTCCGTGATTGCTGTGCGTGCTTTCATGCGTCGTCTGCGTGTTTTTGGAATCGGCCTGCATCGTCCCAGACGTCGTGCGTGTGGTTCCGACCACCTTCTGCATCGCGCGGAACCGTCGTGCACGGGCAAGGCTCGACGCATGTATCGCGGAGGGCGCCGTGTGCGTCGCGGGCAAGCCTGTATGCGTTGTGGAGGAAGCCGTAGGCGTCGTGGGGAAAGCCGTATGCGTCGCCGAGTCGCGGCGTGCACATGCGGAAAGCGCTATTGGACATCCGGAGAGCGTCGTGTGCATTCTGGCGTTTCGTGTCGGAATGAGATGGGCGAGATCATGCCCCTATATCTCAAGAGTCTTTGGCACGGCCAAAAAGCAAGGATTATTTTCGGGCTGAAACTCGGCGCGGAGTGGTCCGTAGGGCTCGCATGCCTTGCCCGCGACGCTGCGGGCCGGTCTTGTCGCCGTTTGCCAATCCCCTTGGGGGATGCGGTCTGGCGCGGCTTTCAGGATCTCAGGCGCCCCTGTGGCGCCGAGTGCGTCCACTGTGCCCCTTCCTTAGAGGAATGCGGCCGGACGATGGCGAACCGTAGGCTGGAGGCTTCGGACCGGGATGGGCCGAGGCGATCTTTGCGACTTCTACGGAGGGAATGGGTATGTACCGCTTGTCACCGCAGTTGTTGATTGCCGCCGCAGGGACGATGGTGAGCATGGGCGTGAACGCGACGGATTTCGTCAGTGCGCCCGCGAACGACGGGGCCAACGGCGAGGACGCCGACCTGTCGTGGGACACGAAGTTCATCGAGAAGTGCGGGCACTGGTCGCACTACGACTACCGGATGCGCGCGTCGTCCTGGCCGTTTCCGCGCGGGTTGTCGATCGGGGAGATCGCGCATTACGCGCGGGCGCACCACGCGATCGTGGAGACGCCGGAGTTCGGGGACATCTTTCTCCAGCGCTCCCCGCGCCTGAACGCCTTCGTGCACGCGGGGATCGTGCTCGAGTGCCAGGCCAGCGGGAAGTACTCCCGCAGCCGTCCCTATCTGGATGTCTATACCATAGAAGGGGACACGAACGCGGACGGGGCACTGCGTGGTGGCCGAGCGATGCGGATCAAACGGCGGCTGTTGCCGAGGAGTGGTGATTGTTTCGTGCGCTGGGCGGCGCTGCCGGCGCGGCGGACCGCGCTGGGCGACGCGTACATGGCGTCGATCCTCGGCCCGAGGAAGTCGTCATGAGCACGCCATTCGAGCAGACGCCGATGACGGGCGACGGGATGCGGGCGCTGGGGGTGGCGATACCGTTGCTGGAGCGGACGATCCGGCGGGTGGCGCACAGCATGACGCCGGATGCGGATCATCGGGATGACTTGATCCAGGCGGCGTGGGTGGAGCTGTGGGAGGGTGATGTGACGCGGTACATCCTGGCAAACCCGGGCGACTTTGGGTTCGTGCGGGAGATCCTGATCAACAAGATGACGAAGGTGTGGGGTGGTCGGCGGGAGGACAGTGGGGAGGCAGTTGAGCCGACGGCCGAGTGGTTGCCAAAGGTGGATAAGCGAGTGGCGTAATGATGCTTAGAGGCTCACGCGCTCGTTGCGTGAGCCTCAGGCTCGACAGCGGTCATCCCGCTCGGGCCGGTCTGCCAGTCCAGATACACGTCCCCAGCGCGCAGGTGCGCGCCCGCTCACCGCAACCAGGACGAAACCGGACGCGCCAGGAAGTCCTCCAACGCCACTCCGTCGCCACCAACGAGCAGCGATCGCTTCGGCTTGAACGCCTCGGCAAACGCATCGAGCCCCGGCTGCGTACTCGGCGCACGCCCGCTCTTCACTTCAATGGCGAGTAGCTTCTTTCCGACGCGCACCACGAAATCCACCTCGCGGTTCCGATCGCGCCAGTAGAACAGCTCGCACTCATCCGCCGCAGCGGCATTTGCGAGGTGCGCGCCGACCGCGGACTCCGTGAGCCGGCCCCAGTACTCGCGATCGCTGCGTGCTTCGGCCAGGCTCAGTCCACTCTGCGCCGTCATGAGGGCCGTGTTGAGGACCTGAAGCTTGGGACTCGATCCCCGTGAGCGCGCTGTGTCGCCCGCAAACTTGTGCAGTCCCGTGATCATCCCCGCCCCAGCGAGCAACTCGAGATAGTGTGCGAGCGTCGTTGTATTGCCGGCATCCTGGAGCTGCCCGAGCATCTTCGTATAGGACAGGATCTGCCCGGAGTAGCGACACCCGAGTTCGAAGAGGCGCCGCAGGAGTGCCGGTTTGTCCACGCGCGACATGAGGAGGACGTCGCGCGAGATGGTGGTGTCGATGAGCGAGTCGAGCAGGTAGCGTCGCCAGCGAGCCGGATCGCGGACAAGAGGCGCAGCGCCGGGATAGCCGCCGTGATAGAGGTATTGCTCCAGCGTGAACCTGAAGGCGGTTTGCATCTCCGGAAACGACCAGTGGCCGGCATGGATGATTTCGAATCGACCGGCGAGACTCTCGGTCAGGCCGTTCTGGATGAGCAATGGTGCGGAACCAAGGAGCGCGACGTGGAGTTTGAGGCCCGCGCGGGTGTCTTCATCCCAAAGGCGCTTCACCGATTCGGACCAACCGGTAAGCTTCTGCACCTCGTCGAGTACGAGGACCGCGCCGCGCCTCGGCGACTCGAGCGCCGCATCACGGGCCAGCTCCCATTGCTGGCGCACCCAGTCCGACCCCCGGAGCGCGGGCTCATCCGCCGAGGCGTAGCGCACCGGTCGCGCGACGCGTGCAGCGGCTTGCTGGACGAGCGTCGTCTTGCCCACCTGCCGTGGCCCGGCCACGACCTGGATGAGGTGGCGTCGCTCGCCGAGCCGCTTGGCGAGCAGGGCGGCCTGCGGTCGTTCGTAGGTCGACATTTTACTCAATGTATTGAGTAAAATTACTCAATGCAATGAGTTTTTCTGCACGCCATTCTCATCAAGCACCCGCCGTTGGCCTTGGCGAGGAGGACAGCCCGCGCAAGGCCTCAGGGCAGCTCCCCCATTCGACGATCAGCGGCCCCGTCAGCCACGCAGTGCTGGTGTCGTCGAGAAGCGAGGATTGCCTCTCTACCTGCACTCAAGCGTCAGTCGAGTACAGCGCGGATTCGCAGGGTATCCCGGAGAATTTGAAGGTGCGCCAGATCCTTCGGGCGTCCTGCGGCCTCCTTCGAGGCGATGATGTCCTCGAGGGACGCCACCACGGCGTCCGCATCACCCAGCGCCACGGTCACGCTCCGCGTGCGGACATCCTCGAACGACCGTGAGCCCGGGAGCCGATCGAAGAGCACGTCCACCGGAATGTCACCGCCGATCATCGTCAACGTCGTCGACAGTTCGGAGACAGCCCTTGGTCGCGCCGGTCCACGTCGCGCAGTGCGTGAACCAGTCTGAGGACGAACGCTTCATCAGGGGACATAGACACCGGGCCGCAGCTCCCGAAGAAAGAATCGGCGACCGCTTCCCAGCGGGCGCAGGAGCGCCTGCAGTATGAGAATCACGTCGCCTGGATCCATGTCCGCCGTCTGGTCGCCA
This sequence comes from Gemmatimonadota bacterium, assembly GCA_028287285.1. Lineage (GTDB taxonomy): Bacteria > Gemmatimonadota > Gemmatimonadetes > Gemmatimonadales > Gemmatimonadaceae > AG11. The sequence continues at coordinate 413 of JAQBPY010000058.1, read as the reverse complement.
AGACGCTGCTGCGCGCGCGCCACCCGGAGGGCCAGTTCTTCAGGGTCATGGGCAGGCGGCGATTGCGACATATAGGAAGAGTAGCAGTTACCGGGTGATTGGGGCAGGTTGGCTCGCCGTTTACGCGCAGAATCGAGTTCGAGAGCTGCGCCGTAACGAGGCGATTCTGCTCCGGCGACGAGTAGTTGCGTCGTCGGGGAGCGCGCCGAAGGTGGATAAGCGAGTGGCGTGATGATGCTTGGAGGAGCGGCGGTTGAGGGTTTGACCGCTCGCCTTTCTTCGCCCGCGGTGTACGCCGCTGGGCGGAAGGACCAGTCTCACGCCGCGGAGAACCGCACCTTGTCCACCTTGCGAAGGTCTACGCGCTGTTTTGCCTGCCAGAGGTCGTGCAGGTTCTGCATCGCCAGCCAGCT
>JAQBPY010000031.1 GCA_028287285.1 Gemmatimonadota bacterium | reverse complement strand
GACCACCGGCCGGCGCTCGCTGCTGCCCATTCACCCGAAGGCACGCGTCTACGGCGCCCCGGTGATCAGCGGCCACGTGGGTGCGGACGCCGCAGCGTGCATGCTTGCGGTGGACATCGCGAACGAGCCACGACTCGTCGCCGTGATGGACATCGGCACCAACACGGAGTTGATCGTCGGCAACAAGGCGCGCACCATGGCGGCCTCCTGCCCTGCCGGTCCCGCGTTCGAGGGCGGCGCCATTTCCTGCGGGATGCCGGGCCTCGACGGCGCCATCGAGACGGTCGCCATCAACGACGACGGCACCTTTGCACTTGGCGTCATTGGCGACGTCGAGCCGCAGGGCATCTGCGGCTCCGGGCTGATGGACATGCTGAGTGAGCTGCGTCGCACGGATCGCATGAATGCGATGGGACGCTTCGAGGACGGCGTCGCCTCATTCGATCTCGTGCGTGATGGTTCCGTCTCCTTCAACGAGAGCGACGTCAACGAGCTCGCACAGGCCAAGGGCGCGAACGTGGCCGGCCTGCAGGTGGTGTTCAACGAGTACGGCATCGCCTTCGACGACATCGACGTCTTTTACCTCGCGGGCGGATTTGGCCGACACCTCGACATCGAGGCATGCAGGCGCATCGGGCTCATCCCGAACCTGCCCCTCGAGAAGTTCGTGCAGGTGGGCAACGCGGCCATCGAAGGTGCATGCATCGCGCTGCTCTCCGTGTCGAAGCGCGCCGAGTTGGAGACCCGGGTGCGGCATGTCGAGTTCTGCCGGCTGGAAACTCATCCGCAGTTCTTCGACTTCTTTGTGGACGGATGCCAGTTCACGCCAATCGAGAATACGCGCGACCCTGAGGGAGCTCACGCATGATCGAGCTCCTCGACACGGCGCCCGACCTGAGCGTGCAGCCCGCGGAATACCAGCGCCTGCTCGGCTATCCGCGCGACTACGTGCTCACGGATCGCGCGCTGGAACTCGCGGAGGGCGCCCGTGCCTGGTATGCCGAGCACGGACGTCCGTGGATGTACGCGCGTGAGGCGGGGGCGATGTCCGTCGCTGGAAATCTGGTCACCATCGACGGAGTTCCCTTCGAGAGCAAGCGGCTCGCCGGCGCGCTCAGCGATGCGCTTGCCGATCGCGTGGTGCTCGTTGCCGTGAGTGCCGGCCCCGAGCTGGAAGCGGAGTCGCTGCGGCTCTGGAACGACGAAAAGCCCGACGAATATTTCTTTCACGAGATCTACGGCTCGGCGGTGGTGGAGCATCTCGTGATGGTGGCAGGCGGCGCGTTATGCGCGGCGGCCGATCGCGACACCCTGGCCGTGCTGCCCCATTACAGCCCGGGCTATCCCGAATGGGACATCACCGATCAGGGGCGGCTGCTCCAGCTGATCGCGGGCAACGGACATGGTCCACTGCCGGGTCCGGTCGCGGCGCTGGAGTCGGGAATGCTGCGTCCAAAAAAGTCGCTCATCGCGGTCTTCGGCATGACGCCGCACACAGATCGCGCAAGGAAGCTGAGCGGCCTGGTGCCGTGCGAGGGCTGTTCATTGCCCAGGTGCCAGTATCGCCGCGCAGCGTATCGGAAACCGCGCCGGTTGTCGGAGGTCGAGGCAATGCATCAGGTGCGTGAGGTGCCACCACTCGCGCGCACGGAGGCACCAATTCAGCTCGGCGGCAAATACTCGCTCAGCACCAAGGCGCTCAAGCGCTGGACAGCCGAGCGCTTGACATTGTCGCGAAACTCAGACGGCACCCTCGACGCGAGCTTTCGGTACGACGGAACAACGTGCTCCAACACCGGGCGCGAGTTTCGTTTCCTCTACACCGTAACGCTTGGCACCCGCGAAGAGCGGTATCCCATCATCTTTCAGCAGTGTGTTCCCGTGGCCGGCGACGAAGGGCACAGGTTCATGTGTCGCTACCGCGCCACCGACGGTGCATTTCTCCAGGCCATCGGCGAGGAGAAGCCGCTGGCCGGGCAGCCCATCGACGACGTGCTGACGTGGACCCGTGCACCGGTGGCAGCGAGTTGCTACTGTGACAATGGCAGCGCGCACCACAAATGGGGCATGGTGCTGGAAACCATTCATTACGCCGTGGCAGAGCAGGAAAAGGACATGGTCGACATAAAATGAAGAAGCCCCTCCTCGATGTCCTGAAGCAGCGCGTGCTGCTGGGCGACGGCGCCATGGGCACGCAATTGATGTTCGCCGGCCTCGAGCAGGGCAACTGTGGCGAAGCGTGGAACCTGACCCACCCCGACAAGGTGATTGCCATTCACCGGCGATACGCGGAAGCAGGCTCCGATTGCATGATCACGAACACCTTTGGCGGCTCGCGCATCATGCTCACGCGGCATGGCAGTGCGGACGACGTGCGCGAGATCAACGCCGCCGCGGTGCATCTCGTTCGCGAGGCGTTCGGCGCTCGCGAGGGCTACGTGCTGGGCGACATCGGACCTTTTGGGGGATTGATGGAGCCGTACGGTGACTTCACCGAGTCGCAGGTGCGCGAGGCGTTTCTCGAGCAGGCCGCGGCGCTGGTGGAGGCCGGTGCGGACGCGATCATCGTCGAGACGCAGACGGGCCTCGAGGAGCTCGGCCTCGCCATCGATGCGGCAAAGGAGGCGGGCTCAAAGTGCATCATCGGCTCGCTTGCCTACGACGTGACCCTGGATGGTTCCACCTTTCGCACCATGATGGGGGTGGAACCCGAGCATGCCGCCGAGTTCATGGAGGAGCATGGAGCGCACATCGTGGCGCTCAATTGCGGCACCGGCATGGACATGGCCTGGGCAAAACAGGCGGTGGAGCGCTACAGGAGCACGACGTCGCTCCCCGTGATGGCGCAGCCGAACGCCGGCAAGCCCCGGCTGGAGAACCTCAAGGTGGTGTACGATGAAACGCCCGAAGAGATGGTGCGCGGCGTGCGCCCGGTGCTCGAGGCAGGAGTGAGCATCATCGGCGGGTGCTGCGGCAGTACTCCCGATCACATTCGCGCGCTCCGGAGCGCGCTGGACCAATACGCGAGCGAGCACACATGAAACAGAAGCTTTGCGACGTCAACGCAGCGGCCGCCGAAAAGTTGCCGCACGTTGCGCTCGACAAGTCGGGGGTGGGAGTGCACTACATCGACGCGTTCATCAAGCCGATGAATGCCACGCTGCCCGACGGTGTTGCGGTCAAGTGCAAGCGTCGCGGTCTCAAGGTGACGCTGACGGCGGGTGGCAAGAAGGGCGATGGGCTGATGCGCCGGCTCCAGGTGAGCACGGATCCGGTGGTGATGCTACAGGCGGCGCTGCAGGAAGCGGCGACGGCCGCGGGCATCGGGCTGAGCATCGAGGATGGAGCGGTGCTGATCGAGCTTTGAGCTCGTCTGTCTGGACGGTGGGCGGCACTGGGCGCAGATTGTAGCTGGCTCGCGATGCGCGGGCGAAGGCAGGCGCTGCCGACCCACCGAGGTGACACCACATGAAAGTCAGTTTCAAGGTCAACGGACAGGCAAAGACCGTCGACGTCCCGGGCGACATGCCCCTGCTCTGGACCCTTCGCGACACGCTCGACATGAAGGGCACCAAGTTCGGCTGCGGACTGTCGCAGTGCGGCGCCTGCACCGTGCACTTCAACGGCGCGGCGATGCGCTCCTGCATGACGCCGATCTCCGCCGTTGCCGGCGCGAGCATCACGACCATTGAAGGTCTTTCCGCCGATGGCACACACGCGGTGCAGCAGGCGTGGAAAGAGCTCGACGTGGCCCAGTGTGGCTATTGCCAGGCCGGACAGATCATGGCCGCGGCGGCGCTGCTCGCCAAGAATCCCACGCCCTGCGACGCCGACATCGACACCGCGATGAACGAAAATCTCTGCCGCTGCGCCACCTACCTGCGCATTCGTGCGGCCATTCATCGTGCCGCCGAGATCAAGGCGCAGGGGACTCCGGTGGTGAAGAAGGCCGGCGAGAAAGGGAGACAGCTATGACCGCGCCAAAAATTGCAGCCACGGACGTTTCACGCCGCGACTTCCTGCGCTTTGGCGCGGTGGCCGGCGGCGGCTTCTTCATCGCGAGCTATCTCGAGCCGCTCGGCAAGCTCGTGGAGGGGCGCCACACGCTTGCTCCCGCCGATGCGACGCTGAATGCGTACATCCGCATCATGGCCGACGGCTCCGTGACGATCGTCGGCAAGAATCCGGAAGTCGGCCAGGGGATCAAGACGATGCTGCCCATGCTCATCGCCGAGGAACTCGACGTCGACTGGAAAACGGTGAAAGTCGAGCAGGGCCAGCTCGACACGAAGAACTTTCAGGGCCAGGTGGCGGGGGGCAGCAGTGCGACGCCGAGCAACTGGCTGCCCATGCGTCAGGTGGGTGCCGCGGGCCGCGCGATGCTGATCGCGGCGGCCGCCGCCACGTGGAATGTTCCCGCAGCGGAATGTGAGACCGACAAGGGCATGGTCAAACATGCCGCAAGCAGGAAATCCCTGAGCTACGGCGACCTCGCGGCGAAAGCGGCGACGATGACGCCACCCGATCTCAAGACGGTGAAGCTCAAGGACGTGAAGGACTTCAGGATCATCGGGCAGCGCACCCGCAACGTGGATGCACATGCCATCGTCACGGGCAAGCCGTTGTACGGCATCGATGTGACCGTGCCGGGCATGTTGTATGCGACCTTCGTGAAATGTCCCGTGTTCGCAGGCAAGGTCGTGTCGGCCAACATCGATGCGATCAAGGCGCTGCCCGGCGTGAAGCAGGTGTTCGTCGTGGAAGGTGGAACGAACCTCGGCGGGCTCCTGCCGGGTGTTGCCATTCTCGCCGACAGCTGGTGGCAGGCCAAAAGCGCCCGGACCAGGCTCAAGGTCACGTGGGACGAAGGGGCCACGGCGTCGCAGAGCAGTGTCGGCTTTGCCGCAAAGGCGGCGGAGCTGTCCAAGCAGCCGCCGCAGCGCTCGCTGCGCAAGGACGGCGACGTCGATGCCGCGCTCGCGAGCGCGGCCAAGACGATCAAGGCAGATTATTTCTATCCGTTCATCGCTCACGCGTCGCTCGAGCCGCAGAACTGCACGGCGCACATGAAGGCCGACGGCACCATGGAGATCTGGGCGCCGTCGCAGAATCCGGCGCCTGGCCGCAGCATGGTCGCGCAAACCTGCGGCATTCCGGCGGACAACATCACCGTGCACCTGACGCGCATGGGCGGTGGTTTCGGGCGTCGCCTGAGCAATGACTACATGGTGGAAGCGGCGTGGATCGCGAAGGTCGCGCAGGTGCCGGTAAAGCTGCTGTGGATGCGTGAAGACGACATCCAGCACGACTTCTATCGCCCCGCGGGCTTCCACTATTTCACCGGTGGTATCGACGCCACCGGCAAGGTCACGGCATGGCGCGATCACTTCGTGTCATTTGGCGAAGGAAACAACTTTGCCGCCGGCGCAAACATTGGCGGAACGGAATTCCCGCAGCATTTCGTGCCGAACTTCGCGCTCGACGCCTCGGTCATGCCGCTTGGTGTGCCCACGGGTTTCCTGCGCGCACCGGGCAGCAACGGCATCGCCTTCGCCACCCAATCGTTCATTGACGAGCTCGCGCACGCGGCCGGAAAGGATCCGCTTCTGTTTCGTCTCGATCTCCTGTCCAACGTGCAGCCGGATGTACCTGCGGCAGCACCGGGGGGATTTCCGCAGGCACCGTACGATCACGCGCGTGCCCGGGCCGTGCTGGAGCTCGTACGCGACAAATCCGGCTGGGGCAAGACCAAGCTGGCCAAGGGCACCGGCATGGGCGTCGCATTTCACTTCAGCCATCGCGGCTACTTCGCCGAAGTGGTGCAGGCCACGGTGAGCAAGGAAGGCAAGCTGAAGGTCGACAAGGTGTGGGTTGCCGGCGACATCGGCAGTGTGATCATCAATCCATTGAACGCCGAGAATCAGGTGCAGGGCTCGGTACTCGACGGGCTGGCGCAGGCGTTCGGCCAGGAGATCACCATCGACAAGGGCCGCACGGTGCAATCCAGCTTCGATGACTTTCCACTGCTGCGCTTCGTGGAAGCGGTGCCGGTGGAAGTACATTTTGCGAAGAACGACATTGCGCCCACGGGGCTCGGCGAGCCGGCGCTGCCGCCGGTCATTCCGGCACTGTGCAATGCGATCTTCGTGGCAACGGGCAAGCGGGTGCGCACGCTGCCGCTTTCAAATCAGGATCTTCGCTGGAGCTAGACGGCAACATCCTTACCGCGGAGAGCGCGGAGGTGCGCGGAGAACACGCAGAGGACGACCAGATGTTGTCTCTGCGCTTCCTCTGCGGACCTCTGCGCCCTCCGCGGTTCAATCTTTTCATTTCCACTCATAGCCACACCTGCTAATGCGACGTACATCCGTCAGCGCTCGACTTCTTTCGCTATTGCTCGCTGCCGGTGTGCCGGCAATGGCATCGGCACAGAGCAACACCATCTCCACGGTCAAGCCGGGCCGCGATCCGAACCAGCCCATCGACGAGGAGTACACGAAGAAGATTCTCGAATATACCACCGAGAAATTCTTCCTCTCGCCACTGGTCGACTACCTGCCGGCCTCCAAGTCGGTCCCCACGCCCAAGGCCATCCTCGGCGACATCGCCGGTGCGAAGAACAACCTTCCGTACTCCAAGGACGTGTACGCCTACATGCGGCTCCTGGCAAAGAGCTCGCCGCGCGTGAAGGTCGTCTCCATCGGCACCACGGAAGAAGGACGCGAGATGATCGCCGTCGCCGTGGCCGACGAAAAGCTCCTCAACAAGCTCGACGAGAACAGGGCGCGCCTCGCCAAGCTCGCCGACCCGCGCACCATCGGGCTCGATGACAAGGTCGCCGAGAAGCTCGTGAACGAATCCACCCCCGTGTACTACATCACCGGCACCATCCACTCGCCGGAATCGGGCGCGCCCACCGCGCTCATGGAGCTCGCCTACCGCCTGGCGGTCGACGACAGCCCGTACATCAGGCAGATCCGCAACAACGTCATCACGCTCATCACGCCCATCGTCGAAGTGGACGGGCGCGATCGTGAGGTGGACGTGGTGCGGTGGCACATGGCGCACCCGAACGACGCACCCATTCCCCTGCTCTACTGGGGCCATTACGTCGCGCACGACAACAACCGCGACGCCATGGGCATGACGCTCAAGCTCTCGCAGAACGTGCTGAACACGTACATCGACTGGAAGGCGCAGGTGCTGCACGACCTGCACGAATCCGGCGAATACCTGTACGACAACACCATCGGCGACGGCCCCTACAACTCGTGGCTCGATCCGCTCCTCGCCAACGAGTGGCAGATGATCGGCTGGAACAACGTGCAGGAGATGACGCGCCTTGGCATGCCTGGCGTGTACGCGCACGGCACCTTCGATACGTGGTCGCCGGGCTACCTGATGTTCATGGCCGCCACGCACAACGGCATCAGCCGGCTGTACGAGACGCTGGGCAACGGTGGCACCGCGGAAACCGTGGACCGGACGCTTGGCGCGAACCAGACGTCGCGCACGTGGTGGAGGCAGAATCCGCCGCTGCCGCGCGTCATGTGGTCGCTCAGGAACAACAACAACTACGAGCAGACCGGCTTGCTCGTGTCCCTGTTCTACTTCGCGAACAATCGTCATCAGCTGCTGCAAAACTTTTACGAAAAGAGCAAGCGTTCCATCACCAAGCCGCGGGTGCAAGGACCGGCCGCGTACGTGCAGACGTCGGCCGATCCGCGTCAAGGCGCGCAAGCCGATCTGTTGAAGGTCATGCAGCTCCAGCACGTCGAGATCTCCAGGGCCACGTCCGCGTTCAGCGTCACAGTTCCGCGCCGCGCTCCGGCTGGTGGGCGCGGCGGGCGTGGCGGCCGCGGCGGCGGTGCCGCAGACGGTGCAGACGCAACCGCAGCAACCGCAGCAACCGCAGCAACCGCAGCAACCGCAG
>JAQBPY010000018.1 GCA_028287285.1 Gemmatimonadota bacterium | reverse complement strand
TTGCGTACGACGACGCGTCGCTCGACGTGCGGCAGATTCGCAACCCGGTGCCTTCGCCCGACGGTAAGCACCTCGCCTTCACGGCGCTCGACAAGCTGTGGACACTCGATCTCTCGTCGTGCCCCATGACGACGGCGGGGACATCATCTGCCGGATGCAAGCCGCGACGTCTCACGACGTCGACGGACATGGGAGAATTCTCGCCCGCATGGTCGCCCGACAACAGGTACGTATCGTACGTCACCTGGAATGAACAGGCGGGCGGTGACGTGTACCGGGTGCATGCCGACGGCAGCGGCAAGCCCGAACGGTTGACCACCCAGCCGGCCTACTACGACAAGCTCGTCTACTCGCCCGATGGCAGGAAGCTCGTGGTCGCGCGTGGTCCGCGCGAACAGCGCCGAGATCGCGATGAGCTCGAGTCGAACAGCGCAGAGGCGGCCGGCGTGGAGCTCGTATGGCTGCCCGCCGCCGGCGGTGCGGCAACGGTCATCACGCCGGTAACTCGATACGGCCAGCCGCACTTCGGGCCCGATACCAACCGCGTCTACATGTGGGAGCCACCGGAAGGACTGGTCTCCATGCGTTACGACGGCACCGATCGTCAGGCGCATCTTCGCATTGGTGCGGCTCCGGCAGCAGGCGGCGGTGGCGGCGGAGGAAACGCGGCCGACGAAGTGCTCATCTCGCCCGACGGCGACCGTGCGCTCGTGCAGGCGGGAACGAACGTCTACGTCGTGTCATCCGTGCCCATGCTCGGTGCCAACCCGCCGGCGATCGCCTTGGGCGCACGATCGGCCGTGCCCGTCAGGCGGCTCACGAAAGTGGGCGGTGACTTCGCCCGCTGGTCCGCCGATGGAAAGCAGGTGGTCTACTCGCTCGGTGCTTCGTACTTCGCGTACGACATCGTCCGCGCCGATTCACTGGTGCGCGATTCTACCGCGAGAGCCGACACTGCGCGCGGAAACCGTGGTGCGGACACCACGAAGCGCAGTATCTATGACCCCACGCGTCTGGACATTGCCATTCGTGTGGCGAAGGACAAGCCCGCCGGCACCGTGGTGCTGCGTGGTGCACGCATCATCACCATGAAGGGCAGCGAAGTCATTCCGAGCGGCGACGTGGTGGTGACGAACAATCGTATTGCCGCGGTGGGGGCGACCGGAACCGTTGCCGTTCCGTCGGGCGCGAAGATCATCGACGTCGCCGGCAAGACGATCCTGCCGGGCTACGTGGATGTGCACGCGCACATCTGGCCCGCCTTCGGCGTACATCGCTCGCAGCCGTGGGAGTACCTCATCAACCTCGCGTACGGCGTGACGACCACGCGTGATCCGCAGACGTCCACCACCGACGTGCTTTCCTACGGCGATCTCGTGGAGACCGGTGATCTCATCGGCCCGCGCAGTCTCGCGACGGGGCCCGGTGTGTTTGCGCGCGACAGCATCAAGACCCTGGATGACGCACGCGACGTGCTCAAGCGCTACTCCGAGTTCTATCACACGAACACCATCAAGCAGTACATGGCCGGCGATCGCAGGACGCGCCAATACATCATCATGGCGGCGAAGGAGCAGGGGCTGATGTCCACGCTCGAGAGCGGCCTCGATTTCAAGAAGAATCTCACCGAAGCGATGGACGGCTACCAGGGCATCGAGCATACGCTGCCCATCGCGCCACTCTACGCTGACGTCATTCAGCTGCTCGCCCAGAGCGGCACCACGTGGACGCCGACACTCATCGTGCAGTACGGCGGCCCGTGGGCGGAGAACTACTGGTACGAGAACAGCAACGTCGTCGATGATCCCAAGGTGAATCATTTCATGCCGCGGCACATCGTCGAGGAAAAGACACTGCGCCGGCCCGGGTGGTGGGCGCCGTCGCAGTATTCCTTTCCGCTCTTTGCGACGCAGGCGGCCAAGGTCGTCGCGGCCGGCGGTCGCGTGGGCATGGGAAGCCATGGACAATTCCAGGGCCTCGGCGCACAGTGGGAGATCTGGAACATCGCGTCGGGCGGTATGCCGCGTCACGACGTGCTCAAGGTCGCCACGATCTATGGCGCCGAGTCGATCGGCATGGCCAAGGAGATCGGGTCGCTCGAAGTAGGAAAGCTCGCCGACCTGCAGGTGCTCGACGCCAATCCCCTCGACGACATCAGGAACACGAATACGATTCGCTACGTGATGAAGAACGGCCGTCTGTACGAGGGCAGCACGATCAACGAGATCTGGCCGCGGCAGAAGAACGTGGCGCAGCTCTGGTGGTGGAAGGCGCAGAACGGAGCAGGAAGCCAGTAGGGGAAACTGCGTTTACAGGTCGAGCGCGCAGCGTACCTGTCGGGCAAATTCCGCCGCCGTGAACGGCTTCTGCACGAAGGAAATGTCCCCTTCGATGCCGAGTCCGTGCACGGCGGACTGCTTTGGATAGCCGGACATGTACATCACGCGCAGTGACGGCGCCTTGCGTTGCAGTCGCGCGAACAGCTCGGGCCCACCGCATCCCGGCATGATCACGTCGGTGACCAGCAGGTCGACTTCGTCGAGGTGCTCTGCAAAGAGCGCTTCTGCGTCGTCGCCGTCGTTGGCCTCCAACACGTGATAGCCGGCGTTGTCGAGTATCCGCTTGGAGAGCTTGCGCACCCCCGGTTCATCTTCAACGAGCAGCACCGTCTCGGTTCCGCGCGGCGCGAGCGTGGCTTGTGAGTCGAACGCAGTGGTTTGCATTGGCGCTCCTTTTCCCCTGGGCAGGTAGACCTTGAACGTGGTGCCGCGTTCCAGCTCGCTGTACACCCACAGGTATCCGTTGCTCTGCTTCACGATACCGTAGGTGGTGGAAAGTCCGAGTCCGGTACCTTTTCCGGTTTCCTTGGTGGTGTAGAAGGGCTCGAAGAGACGCCGCAGCGTTTCGCGCGACATGCCGTCGCCGGTATCGGTGATGGACAGCATCACGTACTGGCCCGGCCGGATTTCCTCGTCATGGAACTCGGAGTTTTCGAGCTCCGCTTCCGCCGTCTCGATGGTGATGCGGCCGCCTGCCGGCATGGCGTCGCGTGCGTTCACCACGAGATTCATGACGACCTGTTCAACCTGGTTCCGGTCTGCGAGCGCGGGGCACAGGTCGGGCGCGAGGTTGAGCACGATGTCGACGTGCTCGCCGATGAGCCGGCGAAGCATGCCCACCATGCCGTCGATCAACTGGTTGAGGTCGAGCGGTGCGTCGTGCAGTACCTGCTGCCGGCCAAAGGCCAGCAGCTGCTTGGTGAGGCCCGCTGCACTCTCGGCAGCCTTGATGATCTCACTCAGCTCCTTGCCATGGCGCGATGCCATCTCGTGATCCATGCCGGCCAGCTCGGCGAAGCCGAGGATGACCGTGAGGAGATTGTTGAAATCGTGGGCGACGCCGGAAGCCAGGCGGCCAATGGCGTCCATCTTGTTGGCCTGGCGAATCTGTGCCTCGAGCACACGCCGCTCCGTGATGTCCTCGATCACGGAGATGAAGTGCTGCGCGCGGCCCTCGGCATCGCGATGCACGGACATGTTGACACGCGCCCAGATGTACGTTCCGCTTTGCCGCCGGTACCGCTTCTCCTCGATGACATGGTTCTCGATCGTTCCCGCCACCATCTGCTCGCGCGAGTCACGTTCGTCCAGCCATTCGTCCGGCTGCATGATATCGGACACGTCGTGCCCTTCGAGCTCGGAGCGCGAGTAGCCAAGGATGTCGCAGAGGCGCTGATTCACCTTCAGCCATTCACCCTGGAGACCCACGTGGACGATGCCCACCGGCGCGGCATCGAAGGTGGACCGGTACAACCGCTCGCTCTCCACGAGATCCGCCGTGCGCGAGCCGATCTCGCCCTCGAGCATCTGGCTGTACTTGTCGTGATAGTCGCCGTACGCCTTCAGCCGCAGGAGGTTCCGCACGCGCACGGTGAGCTCGGCGCGGTCTACCGGCTTTATGAGAAAATCCTCAGCTCCGGCCAACAGCCCCACCATGCGCGCGTTGCGGTCGTCGAGCGCGCTGATCATGATGATGGGAATGCTGCGTGTGGCCGGGTTCTCCTTGAGTGCCGCAGTCACCTGATAGCCGTCGAGACCCGGCATCTTGATATCGAGGAGGATCAGGTCCGGCGGCTCCATCGCGACCATCGCCAGGGCCTGCTCGCCGCTGGTCGCCATCTGGAGCTCGAATCCCTCCGCATCGAGCATCACCACGAGCAGCTCGCGATTGAGTCGCTCGTCGTCGACGATGAGAACACGCGCGGGATGGTCAATGACGTCGGGGCGCTTGATCATTCGAGTCCGTTAGGAAGGCGACGCATGGACGCGGGCGTATCGTCTGTCATCGTGCAAAGCGGCGCCGCCTGCCTTTGCAAGAAAGCAGCCGCGACTGTAAGGGCTGTTGGCGGCGTGAGTCCGCGCCGCTACCGAATTGCGGCGATGGCGATCGCCTCATCGAACGCCGCCATGGTTTTCCTTGCCGTTTCATCCCACGTGAACCGCGCCGACTGCGCCAGGCTGGCCGCGCGCATCCTTGCGCCAAGCTGCTTGTCCGACAGAAGCTGGTTGATGGCACGCGTCACGGCGGCCGCATCGTTGGGATCAACCCAGGCGGCGGCATCACCTGCCACCTCAGGCAGCGATGACGCCCGGGCGCAGATCACCGGGGTCCCCATGCGCATGGCTTCCAGCACGGGCAGCCCAAAGCCCTCGTACGTGGACGGCATCACGAGCACCTCGGCGGCACGATACAGCGCTGCCAGCTCCTCTTCGGTGACGAAGCCCAGGGTGCGCTTCCATGCCGGCTCCTGCTCGATCACCTGTTCCGCGCGACGGGGGCCGGCAAGGGCCAGCACGATTTCGGGATGCGCAGCCACGACGCCCGGCATCGCACGATCGACGAGCTCGAGATTCTTGCGCCGGTCTGCCGCGCCGACGGCGAGCACAAAAGGCGAATGGATACCCAACCGCTCCAGCGCCGCTGAGTCACCCGCCGACGGCGGCACCACGAAGTCGTCGGCCGCGAGCAGCACCACACGCATGCGGTCGCGCGGATAGTCGAGCACGCGATGGATCTCATCGGCGGTAAAAGCGGAGTCCGCGATGACGAGCGTGGCGCGCGCGGCAGCCTTCGAAAAACGCCGGCGCCATCGCAGGTTCTTGATCGTCCCCTGCCAGCGCGGATCCGGATGCGCGAGGGGGACGACGTCATGCATCGTGACGACGACGGCACCATGCCGTGGCGTAGGCGTGGCCACGTTCCACGGATACCAGAAGACGTCGGCCTTTGAATGCACCATGTCGCGCACGAGGCCCACCTCGGCGTGCGAATGAAGCTCCGGCACCGTCTCGAGCCACGCTGTTAGAATGGCGACATCGCGCGCGTTCTTCGCATACAGCCTTACCCGGACTCCTGGCCGGATGGCCACGAGCCGCGGCAGCAGTGCGCGCACGTAGCGTCCGATGCCCCGCACCTCCCTCGCCAGCCGCGTCGCTTCGACGGCCACGACCACGGGCCCGCCGCCCGTCGTAGCGGGCGCAGTCGAGGGCACGAGGAGTGGCTCGGACGGCAGGACGTTCATGTCGTTCGTGAGATCGTCAGGGTGGGAGGCGTCTGCCGTCGACGGCGTCGGACCTGCTGCCAAAGATAGCCCGCAAGCCTGACACGGAAAGCCATGACGACCCTGCTCGCCTCGCGCGCCGCGTGATTTGAGGCGATATTCGCGCGTTGTCCGCACGTCCGGCTTCCCGTTATCAGGAGTTCCGCTCGATGGCTTTCCCACCAGCTCGCCATATCGCCGTTGCATTGCTTCTCTGCGCGCCGCACATGCTCGTTGCCCAGCGTGGCGGCAACGGCGCCGCTGATTCCATCAAGTACAAATACACCAGCACCCCGCAGCTCGAGGCCCTCAAGGCCGAGGCGGCGAGGGAGATCGACGCGAAGGCCAAGATGATCCAGGTCATGGTCGACCAAGTCTTTTCCTACGGTGAGCTCGGTTTCCAGGAAATAGAGACGTCCCGATATCTCACCGGGCTCCTGGAAGAGAACGGCTTCAAGGTGGAGCGCGGCGTGGGCGGGCTCCCCACGGCATTCGTGGCCCGTTGGGGCTCGGGCAAGCCGGTCATCTCCCTTGGCAGCGACATCGACGACATTCCGCAGGCTGGCCAGAAGCCCGGCGTGGGCTACAAGGACACTTTCATCGCCGGCTCGCCGGGTCATGGTGAAGGACACAACTCGGGCATGCCGCTCAACATCGCCGCCGCGATCGTCGTGAAAAAGATCATGGAGCGCGATCACATTCCCGGCACGCTGGTGCTCTGGCCCGGCGTTGCCGAAGAGCTGATGTCGGGCAAGGCGTGGCTCGTGCGCGCGGGAGTCTTCAAGGACGTCGACATCACGCTCTTCACACACGTCGACAGCGACTTCGGTGTATCCTGGGGGCAGTCGAGCTCCAACGCGCTCATCTCCGCGATCTTCAAGTTCAAGGGCTCCAGCGCGCATGCGGCCGGCGCACCATGGCGCGGCAAGAGTGCGCTCGACGCCGTGATGCTGATGGCCACGAGCTGGGAATTCCAGCGCGAGCACATGCCACTCGCCCAGCGCTCGCACTACGTCATTCCCGACGGCGGCGACCAGCCCAACGTGGTGCCGAGCACGGCGAGCATCTGGTTCTACTTCCGCCAGACGGACTACGAGAAAACACTCGCCATGTTCGAGGACGCCAAGGTCAAGGCAAACGCCGCCGCGCTGATGACGGGTGTGGTGGTGGACACCGTGATGATGGTGGGCTCCGGCTGGAGCGGCCACTTCTCGCGCCCCATCGCCGAGGCGATGTACGAGAACATCAAGAAGGTGGGCATGCCCGCCTGGAGCGACAAGGACCAGCAGCTGGCCAAGGGCATCCAGCGCGAGCTCGGCGTGCCGGACAGCGGGATGGTGAGCCGGAACGTGGGCCGCTTGAATGGGCCCATTCCCGACAATCAGCGCACCGGCGGCGGCTCGGACGACATCGGCGACGTCGCGTGGACCGTGCCCACAGTCACGCTTCGCTATCCATCCAACATCCCGAACATGCCGGGCCACAACTGGGCCAACGCCATCTCCATGGCCACGCCCATCGCACACAAGGGCGTGGTGGCGGGGGCCAAGGCGCAGGTCATGACGATGCTGGACATTCTGCTCACGCCGCAGATCGTCACGGACGCCTGGGACTACTTCACCAACGTGCAGACGAAGACCATCAAGTACCGCCCGTTTTTCGCGCCTACCGACAAGCCGCCCATCTGGCTCAACGAAGCGACGATGGCGAAATACCGGCCGGAGATGAAGAAGTACTACTACGACTCGAAGAAGTACGATACCTACCTCCAGCAGCTCGGCATCGAATACCCGACCGTGCGGAAAATCGTGCCCTGACAACTCATTGAGGCTCGGCTCTTGCTTTTGCCTCGTGGCGTACCCGACCGCGAGGATCGACATGTTGTGGAATGACAACGGCCGCAGCTCCAACATCGAAGACCGCCGAGGCCTTGGCGGGCGGGCAGGGATGGGCATTGGCGGCACCGTGGTGCTGCTCGTGCTGAGCCTCATTTTTGGCCGGGACCTTCTCACGCCGAGTCAGCAGGTCAGCCGTACCGTCGCGCAATCAGACGGCCGGCTCGCCCCGGCCGACTCGGCGCGTGAGGAGCCGGAGGTCCGGTTCGTATCGTTCGTGCTGGATGACATCCAGGCCACGTGGGCGAAGGTCCTGCCGCAGTATCATGACGCCAAGCTGGTGCTCTTTCGCGACGCGACTGACACCGGCTGCGGCACCGGCCAGGCCGCCATGGGGCCGTTCTACTGCCCGCTGGACGAGAAGGCCTACATCGACCTGGGCTTCTACGAGGAGCTCAAGGACAAGTTCCAGGCGTCGGGCGACTTCGCGCAGGCGTATGTCCTCGCACACGAGCTTGGTCATCACGTGCAGCACATCCTGGGGACGGATGCCCAGGTTCGCCGCGCCGTTCAGCAGAATCCCGGCTCGGCGAACGCGCTCTCCGTGAAGATGGAGTTGCAGGCTGATTGCTTTGCCGGTGTGTGGGCGCACTCCACGGAGCAGCGCCGAATCCTGCAGCAGGGCGACGTGGACGAGGCGCTCACGGCGGCGGCGTCGGTAGGTGACGACCGTATCCAGAAGCGCGCAACGGGCACCATCAACGCGGATTCGTTCACGCATGGCTCGTCGGCCCAGCGCGCAAGCTGGTTCAAGCGGGGTCTGGACTCGGGCGATCCGCGGGCGTGTAATACGTTTGAAAGTTGACGGCGGGGGACGGGGAACGGGTCGTTCGCCTCTCCGCGGCTCACTGGACGGGGGACAGGCTCCATGCGAGATGGAGTTCCCGTCCCCTGTCGAGCGAGCGCCAGTGAGCGATCTTAAGGTGTAATCGTAAACGTCCCGAACGGCAGATTGGTCATCGTGGGAGATGACGACGTCAGCCGAATGGTGAGCGTGCCGGCGCTGACGAACGCCGGAAGGGTTCCAAAGGTGACTACGCCGTTGGCATCACTCACGGCGCTGACCGACGACGTCGCGCCGCTGGGCGCCACCGAGAGAGTCGCCGTGATCACGATGCCTGCCTGTGGCACGTAGATGCCGTTGGCGTCGGCAATCTGGGCGGTGAACGTGAGCGACGATGAAACGCCCACCTTGTAGCTCAGCGGCGGGGCCGAGAGCGGGATGAGCTGTGTCGGGACGCCGGGGATGCGTATTGTCGCCGTTTCCGTGACCGTGGCGGGCGCCAGTGTCCCGGACGTCGCCTCGTACCCATACGAACCGACGGTACGGCCGAGCTTCATGGTAGTGCTCGCGCGGCCGTTGGCATCTGTCGTCACCAGGGGAAAGCCGACTTCGCCGTTGGTGCCCGTGGCACGGAATGAAACGACCTTGTTCGCGATCGGCCTGCCATCGGTGCCCTGAAGCTCCACGACGAACGGGTTGGCCAACGTGCTGTAGGCGGGCGCCGTCTGGCCGCCGCCGCTGACTACGACGAGCCTGGACGGTGTGGGAAGGACATTGAAGGCGGCTGTGCCGACGATCCCCGACTGCACCGATGCGGTGACGGTGAACGCGCCGCGCGGGCCCTTCGACGTCACCACGGCCGATGACGTGCCGGTGGACGTGACGGACGCGATGCCGGCGTCGCTCACCTGCCAGCTCACGGTGAGGTCGGGCACGGGCTTGCCAAGTGCGTCGAGCGCGGTCGCGAAGACCGTTTGCGTGGAGCCGGTGATCATCTCCGCGCCCGTTGGCGATACCGTCACCGTCTTCGCGGCAAAGCCCGGACCAACGTAATTGAGGGTCAGCACAGCGGGGGCAGTGCTGCCCGCCGAGCGGTCGCGTGCGGTCACGCGCTGGTTGCTGGAGAACAGGACGGTGCCGCTTGCGTCGCGCAGCTGGATGGTGGCGTCGAAGTCCTCCTGCCTGCCCGTGATGTGCACGGGAAGGTCCAGCGTGAGGCCTTCCGCCGTAACGGGAAACGCGATGACCGTGTCGAGCGCCACCCCGCCGCTCAGGTCGTGCAAAATGATGCGCACGTTGGTGATATCGCCGCCCGCTGACGTGAGCGCATGGTACGCCTCGGCGGCCGCCGGTGAGAACGTGGGCGCGATGGCGAGACCGGCGAGCGTCTGCACCGGCGCCGCCGTGGCTGACGTCACGGCGGGAGTCTCGGAGCACGAAGCAGCAAACAGCGCGAGTGCAGCTGCGCAGGCTGTACGGAAGATCAAACGCATGAGTAGTAAAATGGGAGAGTGCTGAAGTTTGGCCTGGTGGCGAGGGTTCGCGCCAGACCTGCGCTGCGGCGGTAAACAAAAGAACAGCCGGGCACACCTTGCGGCGTACCCGGCTCCAATCCTTCGACCGGCTGGTGGACCGTGCGAGGATCAGGTCATCGAGCGTCCAGCTTTCTGCCCGCGTTCAGGTTGTCGAAGTTCAGGATCGTGTTGAACACCAGGAAGTAGCTGCCGATGGTCATTCCGCGGTAGATCGGGTTGTTCGCGAACAGCACGACATGGCCCTTTTCGTACGGTGCGTCCACGACGACCGGATGCTGCGCCACATCCGTTCCGTCCAGCAGGCCGGACTGCAGCAGGTCGCCCTGCTCGGAGAAGCGCAACGGTACGCGCGGACGCTGCTCGGGCGGAATGATGTTGAGCGGGTTGCGCAGCTGGTCGTCCAGGATTGGCGAGGCCTGCCATGGCTGCACGGAAGGCAGCACCGCCGCCTGGTTCTTTGGATCGAGGGCGGGAAAGCCCGTGACGAAGTCAGGATCATCGGGGAGCCCGCGGCCCGTGGCGCGTGCGCCGCCGCCTGCGCCGCCGCGGCCGCCGCCACGTCCGCCCAGGGTATTGCTGATGTTGAAGCTTTCGCCCGTTTTGCTGAACACCGACAGGTTGTCGATGATGCCGTAAACGATGGGGCTCGTCTCGTCCACGAGTTTCGTGCGGAGCAGGCTGCCCACCACATGCAACCGTGGGGGCTGGTTCTGGCTCACACCGCGCGCGAAGCCGAACTGCACGGCGAAGTCCGCGGTGTTGTCGCAGGTGATCAGCACGCCGCCGCGCTCCACGAAGCTGCGCAGGTTGGCGAGGCCGGTGAGGCCCATGCCGGGCCGGATGTCGTCCGTCTGCGCGAAGGTGGTGATGTTGGGCGTTTCCGGCGTGACCTTCCAGGGCATCGGGTTGCGCCACATGGGCATGCCTTCCACGATCTGCTCCGGCGTGCCGCCCGCAGGGCCGAACACGATGACGTCGTACTTCGACTTGAGGTCAGGCGTCCTGGCGAGGTCCTGCGTGCTGATGTAGTCGTACGGAACGCCCACGTTGTCGAAGCCCAGGCGCCACCAGCCTTCCGTCTGCGTCGAGATCCACGTGTGCATGAGCGCCACGCGCGCGGCACGGATGGGATGCGTCTTCACGGAAGGCGCCGCGCCGGAGTAGGCCTTGAGACCGAGCTCCTTCGTGGCCTTGTCCAGGTCGGCCTGCGCCACGCCGCGAATGATGAACGAGCCGCGGTTGAACTTCTGGCCATTCGACTCGAAGGGCTCTTCGGCGGCCTGCATGTCCGCGTCCTTGAAGCGATACCGTAGCGTGGCCAGGGCGTTGTCGCCGTTGTGGTTGATCATCGCCACGGCACCGGCGCCGCTCACGCCGCCCACCGGATTCACGTCCGTCACGCGCGTCATGGGCACGTCGAGCACTTTCACGTCCGTCACCCGCACCGTCTGCACGGCGAAGTTCTCGGGGAACGACCAGCCGGTGTCGTCGTACGGCGTCTTCTGCGGGTCGTTCGGGCTCCAGTACTGATGGTCGAGCAACGCATCGGCGATGCGTGCGTATGGCTGATCCATGCGGATGATGTAGCTGCCCGCGGGGAACTCGCGCGTCTCCGTTGCGGCTGGTGCTGCGCCG
>JAQBPY010000439.1 GCA_028287285.1 Gemmatimonadota bacterium | reverse complement strand
CCCATGGTAAAGCACTATGGCAACGGTTTCTACCTTGGACTGGGTGGAGGGGCAGGACTGCCCGCGGAAGCGCTGCGCGAGGGATATGACCCAGGCATGGCATTCGTCGCTCCCATCGGCTGGGATTCTCCTACCAGCCCGCTGGGCTTCCGCGTCAACCTGGGCTACACGCGTCTTGCTGCTCGCAACACATTCCGCTCAACCGGCTTTGTGACAGGCCCAGGCGTCGGCACCACGACCACGAGTACCGTCGCCACCACGGATCCGCAGATCTGGTCCGCCATGGCCGACCTCAAGCTGCGCATGCCGTTTCTTGGCCACTTTGGAGGAAATTCCGGCAGCGGCCTTTACGTGATCGGCGGCGGTGGCGTGAATCATTTCCGCAACTATGACCGCTCGCTGCAGCGCACGAATCCCGGGTTCGATATGGACGCCACGACCGGCACGGTGAACGAGTCGCTCACGCGCGCGGCGTGGAATGCGGGAGCAGGTCTTTCCATTGGCGTGCACAATACGGCCGTCTTTCTCGAGTCACGATATGTATCGCTCGTTACGGACTCGCAGCATGCCAGCTTCATCCCCATCACGGTTGGTGTGACGTTCTACTAATCCCGCAGTAAACGTCCACTATAAGGGCCGGCTTTGCCCACGCGAAGTCCGGCCCTTCGTCTCTCTCTATACCATCGACGAATCATGCGCACTGCGATCATGCTTTTCACGCAGGCCGGTTGTGCAACTCCCAGGGAGGCGCCGCCCGCCGATTCCATGCGTGCCCAGGCGCCGGCTGCTGCGCCGTCAACCATTTCGTCCGCCTCCACTCCAGCGGTCGCGACACCCATGACAGTCACTGAGCATGGCCTCGGTGCGTTGCGCGCGGGAATGACGGTGGGCGAAGCGAACGCCGTGCTCAATGGAGCTCTCTCCGTCGTCGCCTCGCGCGATTCCATGGGCTGCAACTACGCTACATGGAAGGGCGCACCGGAGGGCGTGAGCATCATGACCGACGGAGGCCGGATCGCGCGCGTCGAGGTGCGAAGCGGCACGATGCAGACGTCGGACGGGGCGCGCATTGGCGATACCGAAGAGCGCATCAAGGCACTTTACGCAGGGCGCATCATGGTGCAGCCGAGCAAGTATTCGAGTGGGCATTATCTCGTGGTCACGCCCACGGTGCCCGCCGACAGCGCGTTCCGCATCGTGTTCGAGACGGAGAAGAACGTCGTCACGAAATATCGAGCGGGAACGCGGCCGCAGGTGGAATACGTGGAAGGGTGCGGTTGATTATTTCTTGTCCGCGCCCGCCGGCCTGGGACTCGTCCAGAATCCATTGGCGCCTTTTGCGGCGGCCGCGACTTCGCGACCGAACAGCGCCGAGTTGAACACGACGCGGAAGGTGCCGAATGGCTGTCCGCGCCACTGTGGCCGGAAGCCGATGAGGACCACATGTCCACGGCCTTGCTTTACGTCGAGGGCCGCTGCGTACCCCTGAATGAACTTCTCGCCGAGGAGGTAGCCAGAGAGGCGGGGCGACCCTTCTTTCGCGTATTTCGCGAGCGCGGAGCCCTCGAATCCGTCGAGCGTGGCGAACACGGGGCTTCCATCCACGAAGACCTTGGCGTGATCGGGCATACCTGCCATGACCGGGTGCGACGGATCCGTGATGACTTCGAGAATGGAGCCGCTCGAGAAATAGTTTTTCCTGGACAGAGTGTCCGTCACGTTGCGCACCGGCAGATGCAGTGCGGAGATGGCGTAGTTGGCGCTCTGGTTGAGACAGATGAGCGATCCGCCGGCGTGGACGAATTCGTCGAGCGCGCGGGCTCCTTCGTTTCCGAGTCCACCCTCGTATCGCGGCGGCACCGAGCCCTTGGTGAACCCATCGGAAATGGAGCGTGGCCGGTCGGATGCCATGAGGATCACGTCGAAGCGGGCGCCAAGATTGCCGGAGCGGATGTCGGTGTTGGTGATGGCGGTGTAAGAGAAGCCATAGTCGTCGAGCAGCCACTCCGTCCATCCTTCGTCCATGCTCGCTGTAAACGGCTTGTAAATGGCAATACGCGGACGGACCACCGCACTGGCTGTCACGGGGGTCGTCATGCGCTCGGCGCGCACGGCAAGCTCCGTGAGCCATCCCGTGATTTTCGTGTCGGCGATGCCGGACACGAGATAGCGGCCACTCCTGCCATTCGGTCCTTCCGCGAACTTGACAGTGCCGCCGCCGGCGAGTGCCCGTGTGATCACGCGAAACGTGTTGTTCTCCGCCGGATCAAGGGCGAAGGTCTCGCCGGTGCCCGTGATGCGGGAGGGAAGGGGCACGATGCCCGCCGCGACGGAGTCCGTGGCGAACGGCGCGTCGGCGGCAGTGCGCCAGTCAACCACCTTTCCAACCACTGGCCTCATCGCCGATCGCAGGTCGCCAGAGAGTGGAGTACGGACTTCAGCGACACGAACATCCATCTGGTACGGCAGCGTCCAGCCGGCCGCGTCGTATGGCTGTTCAGGCGGGCCGTCCGGTGACTCGCGGAGGTCCGGATACTCCTGCGCGTCAAAGAGCTGGCGAACGAGCTCCGAAAATTCCTGGTCCATGGGAATGACCCATGTACCTGTCGGATAAGAGGTGCCGTCGACTGTGGTGTTCTTCGTGAGCTCGCTGATGCGAATGCCGTTGAAGGCAAGCCGGCGCATCATCTCCGCGGCGGCCACGGGATCGCGCTGGTTGCGGGCAACGATGTATGCGTACGGTGGATCCTTGCGATAGCGCTCGATGGCTTTCCTGCCCGCCTGGTAGCGGTTGTAGAGCAGCTCCTCACGGTACTTCGTGGCGTAGTCGAGGACGGCGATGGAGCCCGTCTCCATGTAGTCGATGGCGTCCTTGATGCGCCACCATCCGCCTGGCCATGGGCTTGGATAGAGCGACTGCGGGCGCAGGTCGCGATATTCGCGCGGGAAGTCGTTGAGCGTGTAGAAGTGCGGCGTGGCGTATTGGTAGAGTGCGGTCTCCGTCCAGAACGAGGCGATGTTCTGAAGCATGGGCATGTAGTCGATGTAGCCGGGGTACCAGGCGTCGAAGCCGGTGCCCATGTGCGTTGCGCCCGGCATGTTGTTCGTCTCCAGCGCCTGCGCGATGGTCATGCCGATGGTGTTCACCTCGCGCGACATCAGCGCCGGCACGCGCGGCGCGATGGGCTCGGCGAATGGCGGCAGCCAGATGCGCGTGGGAAAGGGCGCCGTCTGGTGCTGCACGTAGATGATCTGCGGCTCCCAGTCGCGCCACGTGCGTGCGACCACGCGGGACTCGACCACGTTGAGCATGTACGCGTCGCGATTGTTGTCATGGCCGATGTATTTCTGGTACAGCTCGTGGAGCGGTGCGGTCTCGTACGGGGTGCCGACATTCTCCCTGTACCAGTTGGCCACGATGTTCTGTCCATCCGGATTGATGGAGGGCCACAGCATGAGGACGGTGTTGTCGAGAATCGCCTTTGTTTTCGGATCGCCGGGCCTGGAGAGCAGATCGTAGGCGAGCTGGATGGTGTGCTGCGAGCCCGCGATTTCCGACGCGTGCAGGCCGCCGCTGATGTCGACGAATGCCTTGCCCTCGCGCGCGAGACGATGCGCTTCGTCTTCGCTCAATCCATCCGGATGCGCGAGCCGCAGCGCGATGGTACGGTACTTCTCGATGTTGGCGAGGTTCGCCGGCGACGAGATCAGCGCGAGCGTCCAGGCGTGGCCGGTGGACGTCTTGCCCACGTCGAGTAGCTTGATCTGGTTGCTCGCCTTTGCCAGGGCCTCGAAGTACCTCATGGACTCATCGTAGGTGATGAGCTTGAAGTCGGTGCCAACCGGGTAACCGATCACCGACGCCGGCGTGGGAATCATCTGCTGTGCCTGGGCGTGTGCGGCGACAGCGAATGACACGGCGATTGCGAGGCGAACGGGAATTCGGAGCATCGGGGCAATTCTCTCGGCAGGTGTGCGGTGAATATGTCCGGGCTCGCGGCTTCCGGCGAGTATTGCCGGGGCAGTATATCTGTGCCTGTGGGCGGTGACACGAGTTGTGAAACAGCTCACCGGTACCTCATCAAATGGAGAGAGTGGGCACATGGATCACGAACGCACCGGCGAGGCCTTTGAAGGCGACATCCTGCTCACCATCGTTGGCAACAAGCTGAACGTGGGCGATGCGGCGCCTGATTTCGTGCTGGATGCAATGGGGCCCGGGGACGCGATGCCGAGGGAGGTCACGTTGCGCAGTGGCGCAGGGCGCGTGCGCCTGCTGCACGTCGTCAACTCGCTCGACACGCCGGTGTGTCACGTGGGAACGCATCGCTTCGAGGTGATGCGGACGTCGGATCCGGCGTTCGACGTGGACGTACACACGGTAAGCATGGACTTACCATTTGCCCAGGCACGGTGGCGGGGTGCGGAAGGCGTTGACCATGAGGCGCTCTCGAGTCATCGGAGCGAATCGTTTGGCAAGGACTATGGTGTACTGCTGCGTGAGTGGCGGCTACTGCAGCGCGCCGTATTCGTCATTGGCAGGGACAACATGATTGCGCATGCCGAGTACGTGGCGGACCAGATGGCTGAGCCGGATTATGAGGCGGCTGTTGCTGTTGCGAGGAGTCTTGTGTGACAATACACGACCACACAGCAACAGATTTAAAACGGACATAGGCATGTGAACGGATTCAGGGATTGCTCCAAGCGCAGCCTTGCTCCGTGCGGCAATCCTTGAATCCCTTCACACTGCTGTTGCCGATGGACTACAGCTTGGCCAGATCCCCCACCGAGAAGGCGAGCTTGTGCGCCTTGGGCGCATCCTTCGCCGTCTGCGCCTCGCCGTGGAGTTGCTTGGCCAGCGCGTCGAGCGCATCCTTCCGTGCCTGGCCGGACAACTTCTCCGCTGACACGAGCGCCGCACGTGCCGCGGAGATTCTTTCCGGCGTCTGGCCGCCATCCCGGGCGAGCTGGTCGAGATAGGCTCGGGACAGCGCGAACGTGGCAGGCCACACGAGCCTGGGCTGATCCTGCACATTCAGGAACGTCATCACCACGGACTTTGCCGCATCCAGCTCGTTCTGCGAGATGAACGCACTGGGCCTGAGGGTGAACACGTCGAGCCCGCGCTTTTCGTCCGAGCCCACAATGACGCCATTGTACCAGTACGACGACCAGAACCCGCCGCCCGCCAGGCGCGTGGAATCATTCGGACCGCGGTCGAAGAACGCAATCTCGCGCGGGTGTGACGGATCGGTCCACTCGAATACGGAGATGCCGCCCTGGTACCACGACTGCACCATGATGTCGCGGCCGGGAATCGGAATGAGCGAGCCGTTGTGCGCCACGCAGTTCTCGAAGGGCGTTTGCGCCGCCGGCATCTTGTAATAGCTCTTGAAATTCAGCTTGCCGTTCTCGATGGTGAAGATGGCGTCGGCGCCCCACTCCTTCGGGTCCGTTGCACGGCAGTAGGCCGCACTGCCGCCGCCCCACTCGTCGGAGAAGAGCACCTTCGACCCATCGTTGCTGAACGTGGCGGAGTGCCAGAAGGAGAAGTTGGAATCGGAGTACTGCGCAATGCGTCGCGGGTGAGCGACGTCCTTGATATCGAGCAGCAGACCCATGCCGGCGCATGCGCCGCCGGCGAGGCCAATGGCGGGATACACCGTGATGTCGTGGCACTGCGTCAGCGTGCCGCGCGGCAGGTTCGGCCGCGCTGGAGCACCCGGTGCCCCCGCACGTCCACCAGCGGCCCCGCCTGCGCGTCCGGCCCGGCCGGCCGCCCCCGTGTCGGACGCCGGCGGCGCATGACTCGCCACGCCCACGAGCGGCTTGCCATTGTCGTCGGCAAAGATGCGTGGGCTGCTCACGATCGCGGCGCGCTCGGGATGGGCGAGCGGAATCTTGATGACTTCGATGCGGAAGAGCGCCGTGTTCGGATCTTCCGGCGACGCAATACAGCCCGGCAGCTCGCTTGGCGAACGAATCGCCGACGTGCCCGAGATGTAGATGTAGACGTTCTCCGCGTCGTTGGGGTCGTGCACCACGGTGTGGGTGTGCGAGCCACGGCAGGTCTGCACATTGGCCAGGTACTTCGGGTGCGCGATGTCCGTGGCGTCGAAGATGCGCACGCCGCGAATGCGCTCCTTGCTCACCGTGTCGGCCACACCACCAGCGCCGCAGTCGAGCCGCGCGGTCGGCGCCTCGGCCGAGACGAAGAGCAGGTTCTTGTAGACGGAAACATCACTCTGCGATGCGGGGCAGAAGTACGACGTCGTCAGCGTGGGCGCCGCCGGATTGGAGATGTCCCAGACCTGGTACCCGTTGTAGTTGCCCTGAATGGCGTAGTGGCCGATGAACGCGAGGTCGGAGCTCGTGACGCCAACGAACTTCTCGGAGGGCGCGGAATTCGACTCGAGGTGCATGTTCCAGGCGGCCTGCCCAGCCGTATTCATCAGGCCGGCCTTGAGGCCGATGCGTGGGTCCGGGCTCGGCGGCGACATGGACATGTCCGCCAATGGGCTCTGACTGGATGTCGCCGACGATTGTGCGCAGCCGGCGATCCAGAGCATTGCGCCGCACACGGTCATTGCCGCCGTGGCGCTTCTTCGAGTGAATGACATCATGATGAGGGGCAGGTAAGGGGGAAGGGTCTTCGCTCGCTCAAGACGACACGCTTGTTCAGGACGACAGGCTAGGGCACGCGCATGGCATCGAGCATCTGCTGCATGCGGTCGATCTCGGTACGCTGGTCGGCGTTCACGTCCGTGGCGAACTTGAAGATCACGTCGTCCTGACCGGCGCCGTAGCTGCCGAACAGCTTGTCCACCATCGAGATCGCACCGGTGTGGTGCTGGATCATGCCGGTGAGAAACAGCCGGTCGAAGTCAGCGCCGCGGGCGGCGTCGAGCTGCTTCATCTGCTCGGCCGACAGCATGCCGGGCATGAGCGGCGCGGCCATGTCGTGGCCCGCCATTCCCGGCATGTCGTGTGTTGCGTTGGGATCCGGCACCGGCTGATTTCTGTCTTTCAGCCAGCTCTGCATCAGCTCGATTTCAGCCGTTTGCGCTGTGGCGATGCGTCCGCAGAAGATGCGCAGCGACGCGTTTGCTCCATGCGAGCCGCACCATCCACTCATGATCACGGCCTGCGAGTGATGGTGGATCATGCCCTGCATGAATTCCACGTCGGCGGCGACAAATGGATAGCGTGGCTTTTCAACGGTCTGCGCTTGGGCCGCACGGGACGGCCCCAGCGCGGCCATCGCGAAGCTTGCCAGGAATATTGATCGCTTCATTCGAGTCCTCACATCATGACAACGCAGCATCCCACCGAGTTGTTGGACTCGGATGCACCAAGGGCCCGGGCGTATGCCCGGGCCCTTGGTGAGTGACTGCGAGCACGCTACTTGGCCAGATCGCCCACCGAGTATGCGAGCTTGTGCGCCCTGGGGGCATCCGTTGCCGCCTGCGCGTCGCCATGCAGCTCCTTCGAGAGCGCGGCGAGTGCATCCTTGCGGGCCTTTCCAGACAGCTTCTCTGCCTTGGACAGACCCGCGCGAGCGCTGGCAATCTTTTCTGCAGACTGCCCCTTGTCGCGCTCGAGCTGATCGAGGTACGCCCGCGACAGCGAAAAGCTGGGCGGCCATACGATCTTCTGCTGGCCCTGCACGTTCAGGTACTCGAAGCGCACGGTCTTGGCGGCATCGAGCTCGTTCTTCGAGATGAAGCCACTCGGCTGCAGCTCGAAGATGTCGAGCCCGCGGCCGATCTCCGAGCTCACCATTACGCCGTTGTACCAGTAGACGGACCATGAACCGGCCGATGCGCCTGCGGTGGCCGTATCGATTGGTCCACGATCGTGGAACGCGATTTCCTTTGGGTGCGCCGCATCCGTCCAGTCGAACACGGAAATGCCGCCCTGATACCAGGCTTGCACCATTACGTCGCGGCCCGGAATGGGAACGAGTGAGCCGTTGTGTGCGACGCAGTTCTCGAAGCTCGTCTGTGCCGCCGGCATCTTGTAATAGCTCTGGAACGTCATCTTGCCATCGGCGATGGTGAAGAGCGCGTCGGAGCCCCACTCGTAGTGATCCGTCGAGCGGCAGCGGGGAGCGGAGCCACCGCCCCATTCGTCGCTGAAGAGCACCTTGGTGCCGTCGTTGTTGAAGGTGGCCGAGTGCCAGAAGGACATGTTCGAGTCGGCCGCTGCGCCTATGCGTTTCGGGTTGGCGACGTCGCGAATGTCGAGCAGCAGTCCATAACCGCCGCATGCGCCGCCGGCGTATCCGATGGCCGGGTAGGCGGTGATGTCATGACACTGCACCGGCCCGCGCGGAACCTGTGGACCACCACGTCCGCCACGGCCGCCGCGTGCAGGCAAGCCACGTGCGAGTGCTGCCGCCGCCTGTGCCGCGCGATCGGTGGAATCCTGCGCAGCGCGTACGCTGTTGCGCGGCGCGACGGCGAGCTCGGAAAGGATGCCGGGCTTGGTCACGACCCTGGCCTGCTCCGGATGGGCGAGCGGCACCTTGATCACTTCAATCTTGAACAGCTCGCTGTTCGGATCTTCCTTGGGATCGAGTGCCGAGCACCCCGCGACTTCCTCGGCGGGGCGGACGCCGGCCGAGCCGGAGATGTAGACGTAGACGTTTTCCTTGTCGTTGGGATCTTCCACGACGGTGTGCGTGTGCGACCCGCGGCACGTCTGCACGCTCGCGATGTACCTGGGCTTCTTGAGGTTGGTGACGTCGAAGATGCGGATGCCCCGGAAGCGCTCCTTGCTGATGGAATCCGTGATGCCCTGCATGCCGCAATCGAGACGGCCGCTCGTGGCTTCGCCGGAAACGAAGATGAGCTTCTTGTAGACGGAGACGTCGCTCTGCGAGCCGCGGCACACGTACTCGTCGTACAGCACCGGCGACCTGGGATTCGAGATGTCGAACACCTGGTAACCGTCGTAGTTGCCCTGGATGGCATACTTGCCCGTGAAGGCGATGTCCGAATGGGTCACGCCCACGAAGGGTGCCTTTGGCGGCGTATTCGAGAGCAGTCGAAGGTTCCACGAGGCTTCGGCGGCCTTCGTCACGAGCGTGCGGCGCGTGGTGTCCTTGTCGTACGTCTTCATCGTGCCGGCGCGAAGTCCGACGCGTGGATCGGGACTTGGCGGGGTCGTGCCCATGTCGAGCTTCTGCGCCACCGCGGGCGACGCGAAGAGCGACAGTGCCGCGAGTGCGGCGAACATCGTGGAGCGCCAGATGGATTTCACTATTTGCACCGGAGGGGTAGGAGTTGAAACGAACAACGAACCAATGATCAGGGTGCGCGGCTGCCCGCCGGACCCTTCGCAAGCATCTTCTGCATGCGGTCGATCTCGGTGGTTTGATCGGCATAGATGTCTGACGCCATCTTGTAGACGACGTCGTTCTGTGCGGCATTTTTCGAGGCCAGGAGCTCATCGACCATCGCGACGGCACCCTGGTGGTGGCGAATCATGCCCTCCATGAAGAGCCGGTCGAACTCCGGGCCACGCGCCTTGTCGAGCGCCGCCATCTCTTCGTCGGACATCATGCCGGGCATGAGCATGTCGGGCATGCCTTTCATCTTCATCCTGGTATCGGTCGCGCTCGGGACCGTTTCGCCGTGCTGCCTGAGCCAGTATTGCATGAGCGCAATTTCATCCTTCTGTCCAACGACGATGCGCTCGCAGAGCACCGCCACGTCCGGCCGCGCGCCATGACTTGCCGCCCATCCGGCCATGAGCACTGCCTGTGCGTGGTGGGGAATCATCCCCGCCATGAAGTTGACGTCTGCTTCGCTGCGCGCCGGTGCCGCGGCCTTGTGCTGCGCGAGCGCACCCTGGCCAGCGGTCGCGACGCACAGCAGCGTTGCGGCGGCGCCAAGGCGCCATGTTGCTCTTGTCATCCGTTTCGGACTCCCGATGTCTCGCGGTGGAGATACCTGATCAACCCTGTCAAGGTACGGAAAAAATGCCGGCTTGGACAGCGGCGCTGCACGTGGAACTCAGGGAATTGCGGACGGTGTACAACCCTGCGGTGAGATTGTGTGTCTTTTAAACGAATGTCCCGTCCCGGGTGTACTACTTAGTATAGGTAGTCTCACCTCTCGAGCTTCCCATCCATGATTCGACTTCGTCCCCAACAGGCCCGACGCCTGGCGTCGCGTCGGTCCGGCTTTACGCTCATCGAGATCCTGGTGGTGATCGTGGTGATCGCCATCCTGGCCACGCTGGTGGCGCCCAATATCTTTCAGCACGTGGGCGCCGCCAAGTCGGCCACCGCCAAATCGCAGATAGAAATGCTGGGAGCCGCGCTCGATGCGTACCGTCTGGACAACGGTACCTATCCCAATACGCAACAAGGACTTGACGCGTTGTGGGAGCGGCCCACGGTGGATCCACCGGCGAACTGGCGCGCGCCGTACCTGCGCAAGGCCGTGCCGCTCGATCCATGGGGAAAGCCGTATGTCTATTCGTTTCCTGGCACGAACAACCTGCAGGGCTATGACCTGATCTCCTACGGCGCCGACGGCAAGCCGGGGGGTGACGGAGAGGACGCCGACATCGCGAGCTGGAAATAGGAAGCGACACACTTCGTGCCCACTTTCGCCTATCAGGCCGTCGATCGCGCGGGCAAGCGTCTGCGCGGCAAGGAAAACGCCGTGAGCGGCGGTGCCTTGTCGCGCACCCTGGAGGAGCGCGGGCTGCTTGTCATCGACGTCTCCGAATCGGCGGCGGAATCGGGGGGCGGTGGCAGCGGTGGCTTCTTCAAGTTCGGACGGCGACGTGAGGTGCTCGAGGTGACGCGGGCACTCGCCGCATTGCTGCCGGTGGGAATGCCGCTGGCGCAGGCACTCCGCGCGGCGTCCGGCGTCGCATCCGGAGAGGTGCGCGTGGCGCTCGAGGAAGTGCGTGCGCGCGTGGAGCGTGGTGACACGCTGTCCACGGCGCTGGCTGCGCACCCTCAGCTGTTCGCGCCGCTGTACGTGGGCCTCGTGCGTGCCGGCGAACGGAGCGGTGATATCGACAGCGCATTCGCGCGCCTGGCCGACCAGCTCGATCGTGATGAGCAGTTGCGTGGCCGCGTCATGTCCGCGTCCATCTATCCGTTCCTGCTTGCGTTCGCGGGCACCGTGGCCGTGAGTGTGCTGATGTTTTTCGTCCTGCCGCGCTTCGTCACGCTGCTGGAGGGCAGCGGCGCGAAATTGCCGGCGTCGACGTCGATTCTCATTGGCCTCTCGGGCATCCTGCACCGATTCTGGCCGCTGTTGCTGATGATTCCGGCGGCCATGGTGCTGGCTGGAACGTGGATGCGCAGCACCAAGGAGGGCGCACGCGCGTGGTCGGTGCTCCTGCTCTCGGTGCCTGGTATTCGCACGCTCAGACAGTATGCCCTTGCCGCGCGTTTTTCTCGCCTCGTGGGTGTGCTGCTTGGCGGCGGTGCGCCGCTTCTTACGGCACTCGACGACACCATCGATTCCATTGGTGATCCGCTTGGCCGAGACGATGCGATTCGTATCCGGGCTGCGGTTCGCGAGGGCAGCTCGTTGCGCGCAGCGGTGGGGGGCAGCACGCTGTTTCCTCCGTTGCTCGCGCAGCTGATTGGCGTGGGGGAGGACGCGGGCGAACTGCGCGTGTTTCTCCTCAAGTCGGCGGACATCTTCGAGGAGAGAACGGAACGTGCCACGCAGCGTCTGGCCACACTCGCCGAGCCGGCGATGATCGTGGTGTTTGGCGCCATTGTGGCGTTCGTGGCGTTGTCGCTGTTGCAGGCGATTTACGGCATCAACGCGAATTCGTTCAAATGACGGTGGTGCGCATTTGTCGGGTTGTCGTCCCGCCGGAGCTTTTCGTCACGGATGTCGTGCTGCCGGAGTCCCTTGGTGCGGTTGCCATCCTGCAGGGGCCGTGCGCCAAGTCTGTCATCCCGCGGGAGCCTTGCACCAAGTCTCTCATCCGAGAGCAGCCTTGCACCAAGTCTGTCATCCCACAGGAGCCTTGCACTAAGTCTGTCATCCCGCAGGAGCGCAGCGACTGTCGGGAGATACTATCCCGCCGCTGGGGGCAGTTCGTGTCAGGGACGGTATGTCCCGACAGTCGTTCGCTTCGCTCACTCCTGCGGGATGACAGTGGTGATTGCCGAGCTGTCATCATGCAGAGGCCGTGCGCCAAGTCTGTCATCCTGCAGGAGCCCTGCACCAAGTCTGTCATCCCGCAGGAGCCCTGCGCCAAGTCTGTCATCCCGCAGGAGCGCAGCGACTGTCGGGAGATACTGTCCCACCGCCTGGGGCAATCAACGCCGGGGAACAACGGACGTTCACCCAGGCCCGGTTTTACCCTGTTCGAGATGGCAATCGTCCTCGCCATCATGGCGCTCTCCGCCGCTCTCGTGATTCCCGCACTGGCGCGGCTGGGACTCGACAAGCAACCCGAAGCCGCCGCTGGCGTGCTCACCTTGCTGCACGACGCCCGCAAGACGGCCATCGACCGCAACACGATGGTCAGCCTCCGCATCGATCCCGTTACGGGCCGCTACCGTGCCGACACCACCGGGGTGGCGGGCACGGGAAAGTTCGCCGAGGGCTCCATCCAGCTCGATGCAACGGAAACGCTCGTGACGGAGGAGCCAAGGCTCAAGTTCATCTTCCGGCCCACCGGCGCAGTGTTCGCCGACTCCGTGCTCGTACGCGGCATGGGCGCCACGGTACTCGTGACCGTGGATCCATGGAGCGGACTTGCGAGGGCCGATGCGCGCTAGACGCGGCATCACGCTCTTCGAGGCGGTCGCGGCGCTCGCGATCATCGGCGTGACGTCCGTGAGCGCGCTGGCGGCCGTAGGCGCCGAGATGAAAACGGCCGAGCGAGCGCGACGCGCGCTCGAGGTGGAGGCACTCGCCACCCAACGCCTGGATTTCCTCGCGCTCATGACGGACCGCGAGCTGCTCGACCTTCCGGACTCCGTGTCAAAGGGACAATTCGACAAGCCACTCGACGGCTACAAGTGGACGACGACGTCGGCGGTCCGGAGTGAGATTGGCGGCGTCTACGACGTGACGGTGACAGTGACGTGGCCGGAAGGTGCCTACGCTCTGCACAGCGCCCTGTATCGCCGCCCTCCCAACGCAACGCGAGGCCGATGATGCGCGCGCGCAGCGGAATGACGTTGATGGAGCTCATCGTGGGACTCGTCATCACTGGAGTCATGGCCGCCATGGGCACGGCTGCCTTTGGCTCCATCATCGACCACCGGCGCGTGATCAGGGAATCGACGCTGCAGATGGAGCGTGCGGTCGCACTGCGTGAAACATTGCGACTGTGGATCGCGTCGGGAACAGTGGCCATTCAGCGTGGCGGAGTGCCGCGTGGGTCCACCGCGCGGACGTCGACGTCCACGTCGACAACCGGCACCGTGGTGAGCGCCGCAGTTGCGAGCGGCGACGAGATCACCTTCACCACCTCCGCGCCCAACCCCGCCATGACGCCAAGCGTGCGCATTCGGTTGTTCATCGACGCGGACCAGAGCACGCCGGAAACGGGCCTCACCATGGAGTACCAGGCGAACACCCTGACACCGCTGCAGCGTAGGCAGCTCGATCCCGCCGTCGGCACCATGACGGTGGAGTTCCTCGACGCACGCACGCACCAGTGGTTCAGCGCATCGCAAGCCGCAACCATTTCCCCCACGGCGGTGCGTGTCGCACTGTTCCCGATCGATGGCATGACGTTGCCGGCAATCCTCCAATTGCCCCTCATCTTTCCGATGCTCGGTGGCGCGCAATGAGGAATCGCCGCGGAGTTGCTCTGCTGACGGCTCTCTGGCTCGTCGTCGCCATTGCCGCCGTCGTCCTGGAGTTCAGTCTCGAGGCCAGGGAGCGCCGTCAACTGGGAGTGGCCACGGCCGAGCGAGGCCAGGCACGCGCCGCGGCCGCGGGCGCGCTAGCGGTGGTGTATGCAAAGCTCGACTATGCCCTCCGCACCGCCGCGGCCAACAGGGTAAGCCCCATTCTCCGTTCGTCGGACCCGTGGCTCGATGTGGATTCGCTGTACTCGGGCCTTTACCCGGTCGACAGCATGAACGTCGACGTACGCGCCCGCGACCTCGGCACGCAGCTCAACGTGAATACGCTGAGCGAGGCGGAGCTTCGCACATTCTTTGGCTTCGTGCTGAACAACGCGGTCACGGCAGACCGCCTCGCACAGGCGATCGTTGATTGGCGCGATGCGGATGACATCCCCCGCGCCAGCGGCGCGGAAAAGGATGACTACATCAAGGCGAGCATGTTGACGCTGCCGCAGAACGGACAGTTCCGCGAGGTGGAAGATCTGTTGCAGGTCATGGGCATGACGCCCGACATCTATACGCTGGTGAGTCCATTTCTTACCGTGCGCGGAGACGGCACGGTGAATCTCAACACGGCGCCCGCGCCCGTGCTGCGCGTGCTGCCCGGAATGAACGATGTCATCCTCGCGCAGATTCTCGCACTTCGCTCGTCGGGACGGCGCATCACGTCCGTCGCGCAGGTCATGACGGCCTCCACCCGCGGGCGGCCCCAGGCCGCACAAGTGGCGGCGCAAGCCACGGCACAACGCCTCACCGCCCGCACCACCGTCGAAACGCAGCAAGTGGAGTTGACGCTGCTCGCACGTGTCGCGCCACACTCCCAGCCGACGCGTCTCATGGCGATCATCGAGCGCTCGGCCCCCACGCTGGCGACACTTCAATGGAAGCAATGGTAAGCGCCGCAACGTCTCACGCCGGTATCGCGATCTCATCCACGGAACTCTGTGCGGTGAGAACAGGTGCAGGCGGTACACGCGACTCCGTCTTTCGTGCGCCGCTCGAGCCGTTCACGTCCGAAACCGGCCTGTGGCCATCACTGACAGCCGCACTGCGCGACCTGGCGCGTAACACAGCGGGTGGCACGCTCTCCGTTGTGCTCATGCCCCCGCTCGCGGAGGTTCGCGCACTCGACCTTCCGGCGCTTCGGGAAGACGAGCAGCGCATGCTCGTGACGCGCAACGCTCAACGGTACTTCGTTGGCGCGCGCGGACAGCAACTCGTTGCCGTTGCAGCGTCGCGCAGGCGCGCGGCATCTGAACCCACTGTGGTTGCTGCCGCCTCCATGCGACTGATCACGGCCATCAGTGCAGCCGCTCGCGACTCGGGCTGGATGATCGATTCCATTGCGCCTGCCGAGGGTGCGTGGGCCGCTGCGGCGAAGGCGCTCTGGCCCGCGTTCGCGCAACGCACCGGACAGCTGATCGTGCTGCACCATGACCACACCGACATGATCCATCTACGCGATGGACGGGTGGACGGGGTGCGGCGGTTTCGTTCCGGTGCTGCCGACGCGAGCAGAATTGCCGAGGCGATCAACACGAATACACCGGCGGCACCAAGGGTTGGCGTGGTCGGCAACAGCGAGAGCCGCAAGGAGCTTACCCGCGCGCTCTCGGCGGCAGGAATCAGCGTCAACGGTCCATCGGCGCAGTTTCTGGATGTCGCCGAACTGCCTGAGCAACTTGCCGCGGCGTTTGCGGGGCCGAAGAATGATCTCGTGCTCCGCACCGACGACCTGCGCGGCGCGCAGCAGAAGCGGGCCAAACGATTCGCGCTCTACATTGCCGCCGCGGCGGTGGTGTTGGTGATCATCGCCGGCACGATCGAGCTGTGGGGTGTACGCCGTCAACTCAGGGACGTGCAGGCGCAGCGCGCAGCGCTCAAGCCAAAGCTGGCAGCCACCCTTGTTGGACGCACGTCGATCGAGACGGCGTACCGGCAACTCGGCGTCATCAATGCGTCGGAGCGCACGACGCCGCAATGGACCGTTGCGCTGGTGCGCATCGCCGAGCACCTGAACGAGGACGCATACCTCACGGCCTTTCGCGGCCGCGGTGATTCCGTCGTCGTCGAAGGTATCGCGGATCATGCCGCGAGTGTATTCACGGACCTGGAGAAAACTCCCGGTCTCTCACGCATCAACGCGGCGGCACCAGTGCGCCGCGAAGCGCCTAACGGTGCAGACGCAACGGAGCGATTTACCATTGCCGCGCATCTGGGCGAGGTGCCGCAAAAGACCGCGGCCGCGAAGGTGGCCAAATGAAGCCATCGTCGATGTCCGCCAAGGATCGTCGCGCGATCACCCTTGGCCTGAGCATCGTGGTGCCTGCGCTGTTTGCCGTGTTCGGAGTAAAGCCATACTTCGCGGCACTCTCGGAGGCTCGTCAACAACTGTCCGTTGAGCAGGAGACACTCGCGCGTGAGCAAGCGGCGGTCGAAGCGGCGCACAGGAATCCACGATTGCAGCAGACGGCCGATTCCGCGATGCGTGCCGTGAAGCCGAGGCTCTTCGAGGGTCGCGATGACGTGATGGCCAGCGCGGAGCTCGTGTCGTACCTGGGCGAAGTGGCGCGGTCCAATCATGTGTGGCTGCAGGACGCCGCAACGCGCCCCGCCGTCCTCTCACCCGGAGGCGTGCGTGCACTGCGCGTGGAGATGCGCGCGGAGTCCGATCTTCACGGCGTGATCACCATGCTTCGCGAGTTGGAGCTTGGGGCCAAGTTCGTGCGCGTCGACCGGCTGGACATCTCCCGCTCGTCCCGCGGCGCTGCACAGGACAGCTCCGAGGCATTGTCCGTTTCGGCGACTGTTACCGGCTATGCCATTGGCGCCGATACGGCAATTGCCGTTGCGCCGAGGAAGACGCCGTGATCGATCGTGATCTCTTTGCGCGACCGGTCGTGCGGCTCGCGTGCGCAGCGCTGGTCATCAGCGGGGCTCTCGTGAGCTGGACACTCGTTCGCGCGTTGCGGCCCGGCACTGGCACGTCCTCGCGGCGAACGGCCTTCGATGCGTCGTCTGCCATTGGTCCCATTCCCGCGCGCGTTCCGGCCGAGCTGGGAATTGCCATCGTGAACGACCTGTTCGCGGTGGACCGCGCTGAACCGGCGTCGCCGTATCGCTTGCCGGGCGAAGAATCCGCCGCCGTTGTTGCCAAAGTCGCACCCGTGCTTCCCGTGGTGCTCGGCACGGCATCAATGGGCGAAGGGCGGGGCTTTGCCACCTGCCAGCTTGGTGAAGGGCGGCCCGTCATCGTCCGTGTCGGTGACAAGTTGGGTGAGTACACAGTGAAATCCATCGAGCGAGGTCTCGTCGCGTTCACGACCTCGGCCGGGAAGTCCCTCGAGATACCTGCTCTCAAGACAGGCACATGATGCAAGCGTCGACAGTCACGCGTAGTCTCGTTCTGCTTTCCCTTGCCGCGACGACGTTGCACGCGCAGCGCGGCGGCGGACGTCCACCCCGAGGTGCCCCTCTTCCAGAAGTGACGCCACCACCGGGCGTGGCCAGAGCCGCGACGACGGATACATCGATGGTGCGCAAGACGCCCGACGGTTTCGTACTCGATTTTCAGGAGCAGGAGCTGCGCCTCGTGCTCTCGGCGATCGCGGAGGCCGGCGGCCTGAACGTCACGCTGAACAACATTCCCTCCAAGCGCATCACGCTGCGCATGGGCCAGGCGATTTCGAAGCCGGGTGCGCTTGATGTGCTGAAGGGAGTGTCCGAATCGAACGGACTGAAGCTCACGGAGGGAGCGTCGCTCATCCGTATCGAAGGCACGCCCGCACCCACCGCTACGCAAGTTCAGCAACAGGCCCAACAGCAGGCCCAGTTGCGGCTTTACACCTATCGGCTCAAACATGCGAGCGCCGTGCAGCTCGGCCCCGTGCTGATGAACCTTCTGGTGGGTGCTGGCGGAACAGGCAATAACGGCAACGGCCTCCCGATCTTCACACCGGGCAATGCAGGTCGTGGCGGCGCACAGGGCGGCACTGCGCCCGGCGGAGCGCAGCCCAACCGCGGCGGTGGACCAGGGCAGCCGTTCGTGGTGAATACGCCGAATGTGGGCCAGGCACTCGCACAGCAGCTGCTGCAGCAGTTCGGAGGTAATGGTGGTGCCCTGCAGAATGCGCAGAACATTCGCATCGTCGCGGAAGAGTCGACCAACTCGCTGCTCGTGCGTGCAACAACCGAAGACTGGCAGCTCATTCAACAGGTGCTCGGCACCGTCGACCTGCGTCCGCTGCAGGTGTTGATCGAAGTGAGCATCGCGCAGGTGTCGCGCACCAACGACCTCAACGTCGGAATCTCCGGAAATCAGGTCAGGCGGACCGGAACCGTGGCGGATACCCAGGCGGTGTTCGCGTCTACGGCCACGGCACGCGACTTCATATTTGCGCTCACCGGCGGCAAAGGGGCGGTGAGCTACGCCGTGGCCATCAACGCGCTGCAGACGCGCGGAGACGTGAAGATCCTTTCGCTTCCCCTGATCATTGGCCAGAACAACAAGGAAGCGATCCTCAACGTGGGCCAGCGCGTCCCGTTCGTGCAAACGTCACAGACGGTGCCCAACGATCCCACCAACAATGTCCGCACCGTGCAGTATCAGGATGTCGGCACCACGCTCACCATTACGCCGACCATCAATCCCGACGGCTACGTCAATCTTGCGGTAAAGCAGACCAATAACAGTGTCACGAACAGCGTGCAGTTCGATGCGCCGCTCATCGACACACGCGAGGCCACGACACAGATCTTCATTCGTGACGGCCAGACAACCGTCATTGGAGGACTTACGGACAATACCTCGAACAATACCACATCAGGTATTCCATATCTGAGCCGTATCCCCTTCATTGGCGGCCTT
Source organism: Gemmatimonadota bacterium (assembly GCA_028287285.1). GTDB lineage: Bacteria > Gemmatimonadota > Gemmatimonadetes > Gemmatimonadales > Gemmatimonadaceae > AG11. The sequence goes on along the minus strand of JAQBPY010000439.1, from coordinate 19,823 downwards.
CTCTTCGGCAACACACAGAAGAGCCACAACGTGAGTGAGTTCTACCTGTTCCTCACGCCGCACATCGTGTCGAGTGACGAGGACGTGGATCGTCTGCGCGAGGCGGTGCGGAATGGCAGTGACATTCTCCAGCCGGAGGACGTGCACTCCAAGATCACAACCGCGGTGGATTCCATCAAGGCGCTTCCCAGGCCTGACGTCCCGCGCCCCGCTCCCCTTCGCACGCCTGCACCTACCACGCCATCGGATACCACGCGACGTCGTCCACCCGAGGAGCGCTGACGTGGCCGCTCCCATGACGGAGCATTCGGCGAGTGAGCTGCTCGAGGTGGAGCGGCTCACCGTTGCGCTCACGTCGGAGTGGCTCGAGGAACACGCCATTCTGCCGCTGCGATTGCATGAGGGCGTGCTTACGGTAGGTACCTGGAGCGAACGCCCCGACTCCCTCGCGCTCGACGACATGCGTCTGCTTTTCGACGCCGACATCGTGGTGGAGCGTTTTACCGAGCATGACCTGCGGAGCGCGATCAGGCGGGTATATGCGCAGGATGCGGTGACGGCAGAGGGGCTGATCGCTGGCCTGACGGGCGACGCGCAATCCATGAATGTCGACGAGCTGCCCGTCGACGACCTGCTGCATCTCGCCAACGAAGCGCCCGTCGTCCGGCTCGTGAACCTGCTGCTCATCGAAGCGCTGGATGCGCGCGCATCCGACGTGCACCTCGAGGGGTACGCCGACGGACTGCGTGTGCGGTATCGCGTGGATGGGGTGCTGCAGGCGGCACCGTCGCCACCACCGCATCTCACGGCGGCCATTGTCAGCCGGCTCAAGATCATGGCAGAGCTCGACATTGCCGAGCGACGCTTGCCGCAGGATGGGCGCATTCGCCTCCGGTTGCAGAACAGGCAGGTGGATGTCCGAGTGTCCACCGTACCCACGCTGCGCGGCGAGAGTGTCGTGCTGCGTCTGCTCGACAAGGAGAAAGGGCGCGTTACGCTTACGGAGCTGGGCATGGCGCAGGACACCTTCGAGCTGTTCAGCGAAGTGATCCAGCGCCCGCATGGTATCGTGCTCGCCACGGGCCCCACCGGATCCGGCAAGACGACAACGCTTTATGCGGCCGTTGAAATGCTGCGCACCGGACGCGAGAAGATTCTCACCGTCGAAGACCCGGTGGAATACGAGCTGCCCGGCGTGCCTCAGGTGCCGGTGAATGAAAAGGTGGGCGTGACATTCGCGAGCGCGTTGCGTTCCCTGTTGCGCCAGGACCCGGACATCATTCTCGTGGGAGAAATTCGAGATCCCGAAACTGCGCAGATTGCGACGCAGGCGGCGTTGACGGGCCATCTCGTGCTCTCCACCTTGCACACCAACGACGCCCCGACGGCGCTCACACGCCTGCTCGACCTCGGCGTCGCCGCATATCTCGTGGCCTCCACCGTTGATGCCGTGCTTGCCCAGCGTCTCGTTCGCGTGATTTGCCCCAACTGCAAGGTGGAGACGCATCCCGACAAGGCCGCTGCGCGGCGGCTGGACGTCGTGGCGCTGGGCATTGAAACGGTGTGGCGCGGCGAAGGGTGCGACAACTGCCGCGGCACCGGTTATCGCGGGCGAACCGGCGTGCACGAGTTGCTCGTGATGGACAACGAGCTGCGGCTCGAGGTGCAGGGACGGCGCGGATCGGAAGAGTTGCGCGAGCTGGCGGTCCGCAAGGGAATGCGGACATTGCAGGACGACGGATTACGCCTGGCGCGTGCCGGGATCACGACGTTGAATGAGGTCTTGAGGGTCGCGCGCGCCTGAGCATACCTCGGCGGCCGATTCCATCCGCCAGGAAATCAATGCGCAATCACCATGATATGTGCGCTGGGGCAGCAGTAACGCTACCGCGGCTCGCCCGACTCGAGCTCATGCAGGCGCTGGTTCGCGAGGCGGAGCGAGCTCTCGCCCGTGAGCTCGCGCGCGCGCGCCCGTTCGCTGCGGTGGACTTTCACCGACCAGAACGCATTGATGGCACCGGGGAGCGCCTGGAGCGTGGTCAAGCTGAATGCCCGTATGGTCAGCGTGCCAGCACTCAGCCATCGCGGCTTGTACGACACCGATTCGATGGACGCGAGCGGAACGACGAGCTGCTGCACCTCGCCACGTGTCCACTTCTGCGGCGACCGCAAATGCTCCACGCGGCTTGCCTGCCACTCGATGAACAACGAGTCGCGGTCAAGACGAATGAGACCGGTCACATGAAGGAGCACGTGGACGTCGCCCGTGCCCAGCAGATGATAGAATGTGAGCGCCACCATTCCAAGATAACCACTTGTCCGCATGAATCCCTACTGGGCACTTTCGAATTCATCGACAATTTGGTATTCAATACTGCATCCGCGTGTCTCGCTCATTGCCCTTGCCGGTGCTCGCGAAGGACACCGTCGATACGGAGCGCGAAAAAGGCCATTCGCGAGAGCGCCGAGGGGAAGATCAAGCCGCTGGCCGCCAGGAGTGCATAGCGCTTCGGGCTGGTGAATGCGCGGGGAAAACGGCAAGTTATGACAATGCTGGCCTGGCGCCGGCATTCACACTCATTTCTTGCGCAGGCGTTCCATGTTGAATCTGACACTGCTCGCGGCGGCCCTGCTCGCACTCAACGCTCCGTCGCGCCCCATCAGCCCGGAAACGGCCCGGTGGGAGGCACAGGCGAAAAAAATCACGATCATTCGTGACGACTGGGGCATTGCCCATGTGTACGGCAAGACGGATGCAGACGTCGTCTTTGGCGCGATGTACGCCCAGTCCGAAGACGACTTCAATCGTGTCGAAACAAACTTCATCAACTCGATGGGCCGTCTCGCCGAGGCGGAAGGTGCCGCGGAGATCTACCGCGACCTTCGCATGAAGATCTTCATCGACCCGGACACACTCAAGGCAAAGTACAAGACGAGCCCTGCGTTCCTGAAGACGTTGATGGTTGCATGGGCCGACGGACTCAACTTCTATCTCTACAAGCATCCCGACGTGAAGCCGCGGGTCATCACGCACTTCGAGCCGTGGATGGCGCTGTCGTTCAGTGAAGGCAGCATTGGCGGCGACATCGAGAAGGTGAGCCTTCGTGATCTCGAGGCGTTTTACGGCAAGGCTCCCACAAAGCCGGCCGCGTTGCCCGAGGGTGGTGCCCCAAAGGAGCCGTCAGGCTCGAACGGCTTTGCCATCGCGCCGCAGAACACGCTCAACCATCACGCGCTGCTGTGGATCAATCCGCACACGTCGTTCTTCTTTCGCTCTGAGCTGCAGATGGTGAGTGAAGAGGGGCTCAACGCCTATGGCGCGTCCACATGGGGCCAGTTCTTCATCTATCAGGGCTTCAATGACAAGGCCGGGTGGATGCACACCACCAGCAACGTCGACGACATCGACGAGTATCTCGAGACGGTGACGAAGAGGGGCGACGGCTACGTCTACACGTATGGCGCGAAGGAATTGCCCCTGACGGCCATGAAGATCACCGTGCCGTACAAGACCGGGACGGGGATGACGTCAAAGGAATTCACCGTCTACAGGACGCAGCACGGGCCCGTCATTCGCGAGCAGGACGGCAAGTGGGTCGCAGTCCGGATGATGCAGGAGCCGGTAAAGGCGCTCACGCAGTCATTCACGCGCACGAAGGCCAGGAACTACAAGGAATTCCGCAAGACGATGGACCTGCACACCAATTCGTCCAACAACACCATCTTTGCCGACGCGAGCGGCAACATCGCGTACTTTCACGGCAACTTCATTCCCAGGCGTGACACGTCATTCGACTGGACAAAGCCCGTTGATGGCAGCAACCCGGCCACGCAATGGAAGGGCCTGCATACGGTCGAGGAGAGCCCGCACCTCCTGAATCCCAAAAGCGGTTGGCTCTACAACACGAACAACTGGCCATTCTCGGCCGCCGGTGAAAGCAGCCCCAAAAAGGAGAATTATCCCGCCTATATGGAAACCGGCGGCGAGAATCCGCGCGGCATCCATGCCATCCGGGTGTTGAGCGGCGTGCGGGACTTTACGCCGAACACGCTCATTCGCGCGGCATTCGACAGCTACCTGCCCACCTTTGCCCAGCTCGTCCCCACGCTCGTTGCCGCTTACGATCAGGCCCCTGCGGGCCCCGCAAAAACAAAGGTCGCGGAGCAGGTGGCATTGCTTCGCACCTGGAACTACCGCTGGGACATCACGTCCGTCCCTACCACACTCGGCGTCTACTGGGTGGAGGAATTGCAGCGCATGGTGGGGGGTGACGCACGCCGCGCGCGCATCAACGTCGACGACTTCATGGAAAAGAAAACGACAGCTGATCAGCGCCTCCAGGCACTCGCAGCGGCCTCCGACAAGCTCGCGGCCGACTTCGGTACCTGGAAGACGCCGTGGGGCGACATCAACCGCTTCCAGCGTCTTACCGGAGACATCGTGCAGCCGTTCAGCGATGCAGGCGCGAGTATTCCGGTTGGCTTCACATCGTCGCGCTTCGGGTCGCTGGCGTCGTTTGGCGCACGCGCCTACAAGGGCACCAGGAAAATGTACGGCACAAGTGGCAACAGCTTTCTCGCGGTGGTGGAGTTTGGCGACAGCGTACGCGCCAAGGCAATCTCCGCCGGCGGCGAAAGTGGCGATCCCAAGTCGAAGCACTTCGACGACCAGGCGGTCCGCTACAGCACGGGCGAATTGCGCGACGTCTACTTCTATCGTCCGCAGCTCAAGGGGCACACCGAGCGACAGTACCACCCGGGGGAGTGATCCCGAGCGAGTACCTTGCGGGCTCTGTCACCGAGGGCCCGGTCGCGCTCGTGCTGTGCGAGCATGCCGGCAGGCGCAACGCCATGACAGTGAGCTTTTTCTCGGAGGTGTCGCACTACCCCGCGAGCGTGTGGATCTCCATTGCGCATACACGCCTCACGCATGCGATGCTCCTGGAGTCGAAGCGCTTCAGCCTCGTGGTGCTGCACGAGCGTCAAGCCGCGTTCGCGCGAATGTGTGGCGAGGTCTCGGGACGAACGGAAGACAAGTGCGCGCGGCTGCCCATCAGCGTAAAAGACGGGTGGCTGTTCGTTGATGGCGCTCTCGCATCGATGGGATGCGAGATCACTCAGTCGCGCGACCTGGGCGACCACACGCTTTTCATCGCGAGCATCCTGGTGGGTGAGACGGAGACGCGCAACACGATGCGCCGCCATCTGCTCACCACCGATCTCGCCCCGACATGAAGGTTCCGGCGCGCACCATCTGGGACGTGAAGGTGCAGTCGGTGTGCTCCATCATCACGGCGCACGATGAGCCCGAGGTGGAGCTGTTCATGAGCGGAAACTTCGGGCAGTGCTCACTTTATCCGCCGCGCATCATCATCAACCCGAACCGCCTGTACCCTATCGAGGGAGCAATTCGTCGCGAGGGACGGTTCGCGATCAACGTGGCGTCGAGTGATCAGCGTGCTGCCGTCATGCGTGCCATTCGTGTGCGACGGCGGAGTGTCAACAAGGCCACCACAGTGGGGTTGCCCATCGTGCAGGATGCGGTGCATGGAATTCCATATCTTCCGGGATGTCTGCGCACGATCTTCTGCGAGATCGAGGACATCCTCGACACGGGCGACCACACCGTGATGATCGCGCGCGTGCTCGAATCGCGGCACAATGCCGATGTGGGCCAAGTGCCGGTGCTGTATCCGGAGGTTGCTGGTGTACCATCCGCGTTTCCAAAGACATCGCGCTTCATTCGGGGAATGCTCACATCGCTTGGCGTCAGGGACAGGCTCAAGCGCATTCTGCGCGGACCACCGCCAATGGAACATGTCGACCTTGCACGCAATACCTACCTCGACGGCGGGCAGACCGATGCCGAAGTCAGTGTAATCGTGGCGCCGGGCGTGAAGGACAGGAGCCGCGTGATCTCACCTCCGCAGACACCGCCAAAGCCGCTGAGCAGGCGGCTGGGCGTGTGCGTGGTCGGGGTGGGGCAGTGGGGCTCCTACCACGCACAACTCTTTCGCGACGCTGACCCCCTGGTCGATCTTTTCATTTGCGGACGAAACGCGGATCGTGTTGCGCGCGTGGCGCGCGCTTCACGTGCGACGGACAGCTTCATCGGTCTCGAAACGGCGCTGGCTGATCCTCGGGTGGATGCCGTTGCGCTCGTGCTGCCGCACCACCTGCATCCATGGGGGGTAAAGCTTGCCGCTGCCGCGGGCAAACACATCCTCGTTGAAAAGCCCATTGCCAATTCGCTCGCGGAGGCCGACCGGATGATCGCCGATGCGCGGAATGCGGGCGTGACGCTCATGGTCGCGGAGAATTTCCATTTCCGGCCGGCCTTCCGCGACGTAGTTCGTGCCATCGACCGCGGCGACATCGGTGAGCCGCTGTACCTGAAGGTCCACGCCGGGGGCATCATGAAGCCCGACGGCTGGAAGGCCGACGCGGAGTTGATGGGCGGTGGTGTGCTGATGGATATCGGCGTCCACTACATTCGCGCGCTTCGCCTCATCCTCGGCGAGCCTGACCGCGTGCTCGCGACGAAGGCCATGCAGGTGAACACCAAGCTCGGCGGCGACGACAGCATCCAGGTGCTCTTCTCGAGCAAGGCTGGATGGCAGGCGCACATGCTCCTGAGCTGGTCCACGCCGCGCGGCCACAGTCCGGATGTCATTGTCTCGGGCGAGCACGGGGTGTTGCAGATCTGGCCCTCGGCATCATACGTGGAGCTGTATCCTGCTGCGCCGCAACTGCTGACGCAGCTGGTATCGTCCGTGCGCCCGTCGTGGCTCGCCGACAAGCTGATGTCGCCGGCCTTTCAGCGCGTGCGGTTGCCGATTGTGGACAGGGACCGTATTGGCTACTTGACGGAGATTCGGGAATTCATTGCCGCCGTCTCCGAGGGACGCGCGCCCTCCACGCCTGCCATCGATGGACGCCGCGATCTCGAGATCGTGGTGAAGGCATATGAGTCGTTGGCTGCGGATGCGTGGGTAGGCATCCCTGACTACGTGGCGGGCCAATCCTGTGACCGGGGAGCCGCCGTGTCCGTGCTCCTCTCATAGGCTCGCCGCAATCGTCGCTCGCGAACCGCCTTCCCAGCCACCAGATTCTTCGCGACACCCACCCGGGCACTTCTCGCAATGACAGACCCCGTCGTACCGCCGCCAAAACCGCACAAGCGGACCTCGCCGTTCAAACGCGCCGCGATCACCCTCGGTGTGCTGGTTCTCGCCGTTGTGCTGTTGCTGCCGGTACTCGTCGTGGCCACGATGGGCGATCGTTTCGGCGCATCGCTCTCCCCGCGCTTCAGCAACGCCGACAAGCTGAAGATCGCCGAATCGACACGTGCCTACACCCTGCCAAAGGATTCGTCCATCACGCCGGCAATGGCTGGCGCGGCCTTCCATGCAATCCCCGCCAGGGAACAGCCCACATCCTTTGCTCTCAAGCCCAGGCCACCGCGCCCGGTGGCGCCATGGCAGGACGATTCCCTGCCGCCGGAGCTGTTCCCCACGGCACACACCCAGCTGTATTCGGGACCGAACCCCGGCAACATCCTCGAGGTCGTATCCAGGGGACCAAGCAAGGATGAGGTGGAATATCTCGAGCGCATTGCACATGCCCCCATCTGGCGCGACGTCGAGATCGTCGCCCGTGCCCCTGCCGTGGACATCATCGGTGGGCGGTTCGTGCTGCCGTTTCCGGACAGCGCCGCCTACTTCGAGATGCCCATCATCCGCTTCTCGGCAACGCGCGAGCTCGCATACGCGAGTGTGTCGCGTAGCGCATACTACCTCGCGAAAAAACAGAACGACTCGGCGGAATATGCACTGCGTGTCATACCGTCACTTGGCTTCGCCCTGATCGACAACGGTACCAGCGCGATCGACCAGCTGATTGGTGCCGTGATCGTGGGAATTGGACGAGAGGCGCTGATCAACTTCTACACGATCACGAAAAACCCCTCGGCGCAGGCCCTCAGGTTCGCACGGGATTCATTGCTTGCGGTGTACACGTCGCATCACACGTCGCCGGTCAATACCCAGGGCGTTGACAGGGCCACACTGATGGCCATGGTTCGCGACGAACGCCTGCCGCGTAGTTCACGGTTCGAAGTGCTGAACCAGCTCACCATCCTTCCATGCACGAACGTGCGTGAGCTGCTCCTTGGCACGCGGCAGGACGTGGACGACACGCGTGCGTGGGCGAAAAAAAATCTGGCGCGCTATCCATCCGAGGTTGCCATGATCGACCTTGCATCGCGGATGCTCACCTACGACTTCTCGAGCAGGGCCGATGACACTGCACCCGGCGGGTTTCCCGTTGCCGTCGCCTCGCTCGGCTCGGCCATTACAGGAAATCATCGGTTGGTGGCGTGCATGAGCCTCATGGCCGGCATGCGCTGACCTGCAGAAGGACTGACACATTTACGGAGGAACTGTGCACACACCCGAAGAAGAGCTGGAAGACTACGAGCGCACGCTCGCACATCATGCAGCGGACGTTGAAGACGCATCCAATGGTGGAATCGACCGCCGTGAATTCATGTTTGTCTCCCTGATGGCTGCCGCGGCGACCACCTTTGGCTCGCATACCGTGCGCGCCCAGGCGGCGGCCGCCGGCGGTGGAGCAGCACCATCGCTGCAGCAGGCCGCACCAACACCGTTTCCGCTGGGCAATGGTGAAGCGCCTGCCGAGCAGTTCATGCCGTATCCGGGCGGCACCGGCGCGCTCATGCAGAAGCTCGTCAAGGAGCACGGCGCCGGTGTCTTTGACCGCACGCCAATGACCGTGGAGAATTGGAGCGGCACCGTGCCCGCCTCCGAGGAGGACATCGCGTTTCTGCCGGTGCACCGGCTCGCGGCGCTCATCAAGGCAAGGAAGATCACGTCGGTCCGGTTGACGACCATCTATCTCGAGCGGCTCAAGCGCCTGAATCCGACGCTGTTGTGTGCAGTCACCATCATGGAAAAGGACGCCCTTGCTGAAGCCGCACGGATGGATGCGGAGCTGGCCTCCGGCCGCACGTATCGCGGGCCACTCCATGGCATTCCATATGGCGTGAAGGATCTCTTCACGACAAAGGGCGTGCCCACCACGTGGGGCACGCACGACTTCGAGAATCGCATCATCGACGAAGACGCGGAAATCGTCGTCCGCCTGAGGAATGCGGGTGCGGTGCTCATCGCGAAGCTGTCCACCGGACTCTTCGCGCAGAACGATCAGTGGTTCCGCGGCCGCACCAACAACCCGTGGAATCTTTCGCAAGGCGCGAGTGGGTCCTCCGCGGGCCCGTCGTCGGCAACGGCGGCAGGCTGTGTTGCGTTTGGTATCGGCACCGAAACGCAGGGCTCCATTGTGTCGCCGTCCATTCGCTGCGGCTTGAGCGCATTGCGGCCCACCTTTGGCCGCGTGAGCCGTCACGGTGGAATGGTGCTCGCGTGGTCGCAGGATCGCGTTGGACCCATTGTGCGCACCATCGAGGATGCGGCGCTCGTATTCAACGTATTGCATGGCGTCGATCCAAAGGACAACTCCACCGTCACCACGCCCTTTCACTTCGACCGCAACATCAAGCTTGCGTCGCTGCGTATCGGCGTCGACCCGGGCCGGCCCAGCACTGATCCCGCTCGGCCCAATGCCGGTGATCCCGGCGCACCGGCGGAGCTCGTGGCGAAGCTGCGCGACCTCGGCATGAAGCCTGTCACCATCGGTGCCCGCCCCACGGTGCCTGGTGTGGGGCAGGGCAGCCTGAATGTGGAATACGCCGCGGCGTTCGACGAGTACGTGCAACGCAAGGCGAAGGAAATTGGATTGGACCTGAATACGGTCATCGCGCCGGCGGTAAACAACGCACCGTACCCCGGCACGCTGCCGGTGCCGCCAGTGCCCAACCCCGGCATGTCACCTGCCGATTGGAACCCGCGCTTCGTCCAGGGCCGCACCGTCAAGGCCTTCGAGTACATGCAGAACCAGCGGCGACGCTATGTGCTCGTATCGCTCTGGGGCGAGTTCATGAAGGACCTCGATCTCTTTATCGGCTCGCCCAATGCCGACGTCGGCCCCAACGCGCAGACGGGACATCCGTGCGCCGTGGTGCCATACAAGTTCGATGTGCCGGCCAGCTTTGGTGGCGGCCGCGGTGGTGGTGCCGCTGCTGCGCCGGCCGCGCCGCTCAATCCGCAGCCGATCTGTGCCGTCATTACGGGCGCCCTCTACAACGACGACAAGATTCTGTCCGTCGCACACCAGTTCCAGACACACACGGACATTCATACCAAACACCCCAAGCTGGCGTAGGGCCATCGACTGGAGCGTCAAGCCGGCAAACCTGCAGGCGTGCTCTCACCGGGACTCCTTGGTGAGCACGCCTGGTGAAGGGGCCAAGGTCACAATCACGATGCCGCTCGCTCCCGCGTGAAATTGATCATGCGCGCGGAAATCCGGTGACGCTCGAAAGGGGAAAGCGCTGCAGGATTGTGTCGTCCGCAACCAGCACGCTCTCACCTCACGAGGTTCCAATCATGATCGACACCAGGATGGACAGGCTTCTCGATGTGCTCGACACCGCGCGCCAGCGCGTTACCTACGGCGCAGCCGCCTCGCTGCTGGGGCAGGCGCCTCGCACACTCATGAAGGGACGCGACCGCGATGCACGCCACTCGTGGGTGGTGAATCGCAGGAATGGTGAGCCCACAGGCTACCAGGCGGAGATGCGGCACCCCGACCTCAAGCGGAGTGATCGCATCATCGAGACGCGCGAAGAGCTGGAGAAGTGGCTCGCCACGCAGCCCCTGGGTGCAGGGCTCGTGAGTCGCGCCGCATAACCGGCGCGGGTGGAACGGGCGGAGTTACTCCGCCCGCTCCGCTTCTTCCCTGGTCAGGCTCGCTACCTGATTGCGTCCGGCACGCTTCGCGTGGTACATGGCCTGATCGGCACGATGCGTCCATGACAGTGCATCGTCGCCCAGGGCGAGCTCCGCGACACCGACCGACATGGTGTACTCGAGCTTCTGCTCGTTGCCGCGCGGCGCGTCCAGCACCTCCCGCAGCGACTTGCAGAGCTTTTCGCCAAGCGCGATGGCGCCCACACGATCCGTTTCCTGGAGGATGACCGCAAACTCGTCGCCGCCAAAACGGCACACGAAATCCACTCGCCGCAACACCGTCCGCGACAGTGCGCGCGTGACCTGCCGCAGTGCTTCGTCCCCAACGGGATGGCCGTACGTATCGTTGATGCTCTTGAAATTGTCGACGTCGACAATGAGGAGCGCGGCGGGCTTGCCGATGAGCGAATGCAGCTCGATGCTGCGCGAGACGTACTTGTCGAAGGCCTTGCGGTTGGGCAGCCCCGTCAGCGCGTCGAGGCAGATTTCTCGGCGGGCATCCTCGAGCTCGCGACCCAGGCTCTTGAGCTTTTCCGCGAGCACGGAGAACTGCTGCTGCTGCCGCTGGCGACGTTTCTCCATGAGCGTCTCCATCACGGACACAGCGGCCATCGTCTCGCGCTTGAGCGACGCCGTATCGTTGCTCGCAACGGCTTCCTTCACCCGGCAGATCTGCTCGTGTGCCGTCTTCCCCTCCTCGTGCTCCTCGAGCACGAGCTGATGCAGGCCGCCCACGAACGCCCAGATGCTTTCACGGAGGTTGGTCTGTGCCCGGGCAACGAACACCGCTTCATCGCGGCGTGTGTTGCTGAAGAAACGAAGCAGCCCCTTCCAGTCACGCTCCAGAATGCCGGCCGACGCGCGCTCGTCGCCCGACGTCGGCGACGCCGAACCGTTGGTTGCGTGCAGGCGCCAGTGCTGGACGGCCGCCCGCGTCTGCTCGCTCGTTTGCGCGTCGGTGTCGAACGCATGCTGCGCATAGATGTGCAGCATGCTCCCGATGGAATCGAGCACGAGGGCAAGTTGCGCGTCGGCGCGGTCTTCGGCCGACATCTGGCGTGGCTTGCTCGTCGCTCCGGCCGACCGGATGACGGTCGCGACGGAAGAGGGTGGAGTGGCCTTGGGGGTACGGAGAAAGGAAAGCACGACGAGACCTTCCGCGATCAATGGGACGCACGGTACCGCTGGAGCGTTCCCTGCCGCCGGCAGAGGTGCCGGGGGGAGGACGAAGCCCTGTCACCTCAGTATCGGCTCTGTACGCTGCCGGACTTAACGGTTTCCATCGAAGGGGCACCTGTAGGAGTTATTGTCGAGCTCGCTTTTCGTCGTCGCGGCACTAAACGCGCAATAGAAATGGGTTCCATTCGCGCCGTCACGGAGCCAGTACATGAGCGACACCAGGGAACCTCTCGACCTCTCCTCCCTCGAGACCGATTACGAGATTGTCGGAGAGATGAGCGGAGGCACCGACACCCGCCGCTTCATGGCGAATCGCAAGCAGGAAACCCGCTCTCGTCGAGACGACGACGGACGCGTCCTGATCACAATTGTGACCACGCCGCGCGGCGACGAAGGCAACGCCCTCTCGCACCTGGCGGCGGACACAAATCTGCTGTCACGCACCCAACACCGGCGGCTCATTCCCGTGCTCGAGGGCCGCTGGATCGGCAAGGATGCCTTTGCCGTCATTACCGCCCGCACCACGGATGCCTCGCTTGCCGAAAAGCTCGCGACGGGAGAAAAGTTCTCGCCGCCGCGCACTGCCGCGATCCTGCGTGAGGTAAATGGGCTCATCGAATGGGCACGCGAGCAGAAAATCGTACACCGCTGCGTGACGCCGAGCGACATCTACCTCGAGCCGTCCACCGACCGGGTGCGTGTGGCCTTCTCGGTGTCGCGCATTCCCCGCATCCAGCATGCGTCATCTGCCGAGGATGCACGCACCATCGCACGTCTCGCGCTCGCAATGCTCACGGGATTCACCGATCCCAGGCAGTACGAAGGAGAGTCGCTCGCCGTGCTTCGCCCCGATCTGCCTGCCCGCCTTGGCGAAGCCTCCACGGCGCTGCTGGACGACAAGCGCGACAGCTCTCCCGAGGAAGTCGCTGCCTATCTCGCGATCATCGGCATGGCGGATCCGCTGCACGCGGGAGAAACCGAGGCCGCACGCATCCGCGCCGAGGTGCTCGAGGAACAGCGTGCGGAGCGCGAGAAGCTGGCGAATGAGCGCGCCCAGCTGGAGAGCGATGTCGCCGCCGACCGCGCAAAGTTTGCGCAGGAAATGGCCGACGAGCGCGAACGGCTCGCGAACGAAAGAGCGGAGCTGCAACGCGCCGTGACCGAGGAGCGCGAACAGCTCCTCGCGATGCGCACGGAACTCGAGCGTGCCGTCGCCGAACAGCGCGCCGAGATCGAGCGCGTGGCCGCGAACGACAGAGCGCTCATTGAATCACTGCGCGCGGAGCTGAAGGCGGCTGGCGAAGCGGAGATCGAAAAGAAGCGCGACACGGCGCTCGAGGATGTCACCGACGATCCATCCGTCCTCGATGCGAGCGAGCTTGAAACACCGACATTCATTCCCATGGTAGCGCCGCCGCTTCCGGAAATTCTCTTCGAGAACGAGATGCCGCTCGCCGAGGCGGACGTCGCGCCGCCCACCCGGTTGGATGAGGTTGTCCCTGTCGCCACGGCGGGAACGCGGCGCTCTCGCTGGGTCATTCCCGGAGCGATTGCGGGCGTCGTCGCAGTGATTGTAATTGCACTTGTTGCGATTGCATCCAGACGCACGCCCGCAGCTGCGCCAGTGCCGGAAGTTGCCCGCGCGGCACCGGTCGTACCGGCGCCCGTGACGCCCGCGTCCGTTGTGCCACTCCCCACGTCGGCCACGGTCATCGACTCGGCGGCAGGGAGCATCGGTCCCGCGCTGGATTCCACGCCCGCACGCGCTGTTGCGGTCAAGCCAAAGCCGAAAAAGCGTGTCGTCCCGCGTGATACCACCGCCGGATTGGATACGTTGTTCCAGATTCGCCGGGACACCACGAGGAAGCCGGACACGGTTACCGCGCCGTAGTTCTCGGCACCGGCCATCGCGACGGGGGCGTCCGCGCCCCATATTCGGTGCATCCCCATTGCACCGAACCGGCCTCGCCATTGACCGACGTTTCCACTTCTGCTGCCCGGCCGCCGCTTGCCGCCGCTCCAACCGGAGCGCTGGTGGAAAAGCGCCGGTACGATCGTTCCATCGTGGAGGGGCCGCTGCGTGCCGCCGTATGGAAGATTGCGTGGCCCACGATGCTCACCAACGTCATTGGCGGGATGCAGGGAATCATCGATCACGTCCTCGTCGGAAATTTCGTCGGCTTCAAGGGCAACGCCGCCATTGGTGTCGCCAACCAGATTTTTCTCGTCGTCATCATCTTCATCATGTCGCTGTTCACGGGCATGAGTGTGCTCGTCGCGCGATTCGCCGGCGCGGGTGAAGTCGAGAAGGTGGATCGCACGGTTTACCAGGCTTTCATCACCGCCATCGGTATCTCGTGGCTGATCATGGCGCCGGTGGGGTATTTCGTGTCTCCGTATCTGCTGCATCTGGTGAATGCATCTCCGCAGGTAATTTTGGAGGCGCTGCCATTCCTGCGCATCATGTTCATGTTCAGCAGCGGCATGATGGTGTTCTTCATGCTGAGCGGTGCGTTGCGGTCGGCGGGAGATGCACGTACGCCCATGGTGCTGGGCATTGCGCTCACGGTGTTGAACGTCGCGTTCAACGTGCTGCTCATTCGCGGGTATGGGCCCATTCCCGCGTACGGCACCAGGGGCGCCGCGATGGGGACGTGTACTGCGTCGGCACTCGTCGCGTTCTACTCGTTGTACAAATTGATGCGCGGCGGATGGGTCGTTTCGTTCTCGCGTGCGAATGGCTACCGCCCCGATTGGACGATCATCAAGTCATTGTTTCGCTATGGGCTGCCCACGGGCATTCAGGGCATCGCGATGAATGTGGGCGGCGTGCTGATGCTTGCGTTCATTGGCGGGCTCGCGGAGAGCGCGGCGGCACAGGCGGCATTTGCGGTGTCGTATGGCCAGCTGTTCTCGTTCATCACGTGGACGTCGACAGGCCTCATGGGCGCGGCGGCGGCCGTGGCCGGACAAAATCTTGGTGCAGGCAAGCCTGAGCGCGCGAATGACGCCGTGCATGCCGCAGCACGCGTGGGACTCGCGGGTGCGGCGTTCCTTGGCATCTTCTTCTTTTTCTTTCCGCGATTGCTGCTCGCCGTCTTCGGAATGAAGGAACAGGAAGTGGTGGAGATCGGCGTGCAGCTGCTGCGCATTCTCAGCGTGTCCGGATTGTTCATTTCCGTGGCGCTCTCGTACACGGGCGGATTGCAGGGCACCGGCGACACCAAGAGCCCACTGTACATCTCCATCGTATCGCAGGTAGCGGTGCCGCTCGGCATCTGCTTCATCATCCGGAGCACCGGCACGCTCATGCCCATTCACATCTGGTTCGCCATTCTCACGGGCCATGTCACGCGATGCGTGCTGAGTGTCATCCGGTTCAACCAGGGCAAGTGGCGTAGCATCGCGGTGGACATTTCGCATTGACCACGGCTGCAAACGATTCCGGGCTGTTCGGGTGGTGGCGCCTGGCGGGTCCCGCGCCGCGCCGCGCGCTCATTGCCGCGGGGCTCGGCTGGGCGCTCGATGCCTTCGACGTGATGCTCTTCTCGCTCACGCTTGCCGCCGTCATTGCCGATCTCGGACTGACGAAAACACAGGCGGGTGCGCTGGGGTCGGTTACGCTGCTTGGCGGCGCGGCAGGCGGCTTGATCTTTGGCCACGTTGCCGATCGCTACGGCCGCACGCGTGCACTCATGGCGAGTGTCCTCATTTATTCAGTATTCACCGCGGCATGCGGGCTCTCGCAGAATCTGTGGCAGTTCGCAATTTTTCGCGCGCTGCTCGGCCTCGGCATGGGCGGTGAGTGGGCCAGCGGAGCGGCGCTCGTGTCGGAGACGTGGCCCGCCAGGCATCGCGGACGCGCGCTCGGCTTCATGCAATCGTCGTGGGCAATCGGTTTTGCCGTCGCCGCGATGGTTGTGGGCTTCGTGCTTCCGCGATATGGTTGGCGTGCAGTGTTTTTCGTCGGGATTCTTCCCGCGTTTTTCGTGCTCTGGATCCGCCGCAACGTTGAAGAGCCCGAGCTCTGGATTGCACAACAGCGTCTGATGGGCTCGGGGAGCGGTAAAGCGGTGGGCGCTCGGGCGTTCCGCTTCAAGGACATGTTTCGTGGACCGATGCTGGCACTTACGGCCTCGGTGACGTTCATGAATGCCTGCACGCTGTTTGGATGGTGGGCGCTGAACGGCTGGGTGCCGGCGTACCTCTCGCTGCCGGCGGCGCAGGGCGGCATCGGACTGACCACGCAGACCATGTCGTGGCTGGTCGTCGCCATGCAGGTAGGCATGTGGTTCGGCTACGTCTCGTTCGGCTACATCGCCGATGTGGTTGGCCGGAAGCGCGTGTACATCGGGTATCTGTTGATGGCGAGCCTGCTGCTGCCGCTTTACGGCTCGATGAAGAACCCGTTGGTCCTGCTGCTGCTCGGGCCGTTCGTTGCGTTCTTTGGAACGGGGTTCTTCAGCGGCTTTGGCGCCGTGACGGCGGAGATCTATCCAACCTCCGTTCGCGCCACCGCGCAGGGATTCTGTTACAACATTGGCCGCATCGCGAGCGCGGCGGCCCCCTTCACGGTGGGCAAGCTGGCAACGACGCAGGGCTTTACCGTGGCGTTCGCCGTTGCCGGCGCCGCGTATTTCGTAGGGGCCCTCACATGGCGGTTCATTCCGGAAACGCGAGGTCGCGAGCTCACCTGACAGACCTTGTCGTCCGTCGCCGCGTTCAGGACGACGCCGCTACCAAATGTCTCCCACTGTAAAGCCGTCGGGAAACGGATCGTCCGGGTCGACGACGTACGTCGCCATGCCCGTGATCCACGCTTGTCCCCCAAGTGTAGGCACCACCGCGCGATATTTCCCCACCATCGTTTCTTCGACAAGGCGGCCTGTAAACACCGTGCCCAGTACACCGGCGTGGCGAAAATCCTGGTGCAGCCCGAGCTTTCCCTTGGCGTGGAGCGTAGCCATTTTTGCGCAGGTGCCCGTACCACATGGCGACCGGTCAATTGCCCCCTGTCCACGTGCTCGGCGTGTTCCAATCGAGCGTTCCCGTTGAAACCACCACGCAGTTCTGCCAGTCGGCATCGCTGCCGAGTGGCGGGCCTGATAGCTGTGCGATGGTGACGCCGTTGAAGCCAGGCTGCTCGGGATGTTCAATGGGACACTGCTCCTGCGCCGCGGCCTTGATCATCTCTCCGATGCGTACGATGTCGCCGCCCTCATCAGGGGTGAGGCGGAGTCCGAAGCGGGCCGCATCCGCGATCACGTAAAACATGCCGCCATAGGCGACGTCGACGGTCACGGTGCCAAGGTGCGGGACTTCGATGGGTGTATCGAGGTATGCGGCAAAGGCCGGCACATTGCGGAACGTCACGCGCTTGACCTTGCCGTTTGCGCAGTCCGCGCGCACGCGAATCAGGCCTGCAGGACTCTCGAGCGTGAGCTCGGTGACAGGTTCCTGCATGGGGATCATGCCCGTCTCCAGGAGCACCGTGGTAACGCAGATCGTGTTGGTGCCCGACATGCCGGGGTACTCGACCTGCTCCATGATGACGAAGCCTGCGTCGGCTTCCGGATTGGACGAAGGAAGGATGAGGTTGCAGTTCGCGGCCGGATATCCGCGCGGCTCACGGAGCATGCGCTTGCGTAGCCCGTCCGCGTGGTCACGCAGGTGGCACATCTTGTCGAACATCGTGATGCCGGGGACGTCGAGCACCCCGCCCACGATCACGCGTCCGGGCTCGCCGCAGGCGTGGGCGTCGACGGCCTGCACCATGTGTGAAATGCGCATTGGATAAGAGTGCTCAGTGGCGGGGAAGGAGTTGCCCTTGGCAGATACGACATCCATGCTTCATGTGCAACGTCTTCTTGCCTGCTTTCACCAACCCGTCCATGAAAAGACTCCTCGCGCTCGCCGGCGCGTTCGCGGCGTTCGGCTGCCATGCCGGTTCCGCGCCCACGCCCGCCGGCACCACCACTGCCGCAATCACCGCCGAGGACCTTCGCCAACGGCTCTTCCTCATTGCGGACGACTCCATGATGGGCCGCGAGTCCGGCTCCGCTGGTAACTACAAGACGGCCGCGTACGTCGCGTCGGAGTTCAAGCGGCTCGGCCTCGAGCCTGCGGGTGAGAACGGTACGTATTTCCAGACCGTTCCCTATTGGAATGCCGCCGCCGATCCTGCATCCACGCTCCAGTCCGGGAGCACCGTCTTCAGGTTGCGACGGGACTTTGTGCCGTCCAATATACGTGCCGCTCCGAGGACACTGAGTGCCACGCCCGTGATCTATGGCGGGCCGATGAACGACAGCTCGCACTGGATCTCTGCCGCAGACGCCGCCGGCAAGTTCGTGATTCTCGACCTGCCTCGCGGCATCCCCATGCGCGGCATTGCCATTTCTCCACGCTTTCGCAGCGCATTGGCCCTCGGGCTCGTGGTGCTCGACGTGCTCGGATCCGAAACGACCGCACGCTTGCTGGATGGACGTCCGCTTCCCGATTCGTCCCGCAACGTCAATGCGATACCCATCGTGTGGCTCACGCGTAGCGCGGCAACCGTCATGCTCGGTGCCGATCCCTCCACGCTTGGCGCTGGTCAGCTCGGTCCAGTCGTTACGGGGCATTTCGACATCACACGCAGGTCCGTGCCGTATCCGGCGCGCAACGTCGTCGCGATTCTGCGCGGCAGTGATCCGGTGCTGCGGAACGAGTACGTATCGGTCACCGCGCACAACGATCATGTGGGCTTCGACCACTCGCCCGTGGATCACGATTCGCTGCGCGCGTTCAACCGTGTGGTCAGGCCCATGGGCGCCGACTCGCCCAATCGCGAGCCGACCGCCGCAGAGTGGCCGCAGATCCGCACCATTCTGGATGGTCTCCGCAAGGTGAATCGCCCCCGTCTTGATTCCATTCGGAACGGTGCCGACGACGACGGCTCCGGCACCGTGGGTATCCTCGAGATTGCGGAGGCGATATCGCATGCCGCGGTGAAGCCCCGGCGATCCATTCTCTTCGTGAATCATGTTGGCGAAGAGGATGGGCTGGTCGGGTCGCATTGGTTCACGGATCATGCGACGGTGCCCATTGATGCCATCGTCGCCGAGATCGACCAGGACATGACCGGCCGCGGGTCTGCAACCGATTTTCCGCGCAATGGCGGTACCGTCGCTGCCACGCCCACCTACCTGGAAGTGGTTGGTGCAAAGCGACTGTCAAAGGAGTTTGGTGATTCGCTCGAGGCCGCAAATTCGCGCGAGCCCATGCCATTCGTGTTCGATTACACCTTTGACGCACCTGGTCATCCGCTGCAGTACTACTGCCGTGCAGATCACTACAGCTACGCGCGGTATGGAATTCCGGCCGTCGCGTTTTCGCGTGGCGAGCATCTCGACTATCACCAGATCACGGATGAGCCGCAGTACATCGATTATCCGGATCTCACCCGCGTGACGAAGATGGTGTATTCGGCGGCACTGGTGATTGCGAACATGCCGCACCGCCCCAGGCTCGACGCGCCCAGGCAGACGAATCCAAACGCGCAGTGCCGACAGTAGGGGAAGTGCGCCTGATAGCCTCGGAATCTGCCGAAAGGTCCGTCTTGCAGCCAAAAATTGTGAACTCTTAGAATTTTCGGGTCTTCCGGGAATTGAGTGGGTGAAATAGTGTGGCGCTAGGCATTAGCAAGGAGCGCCATGGACGATCGGACGCTGTACGCGACGATACTGGGGTTAGACGCGCCGTGGGATGTGGAGC
>JAQBPY010000404.1 GCA_028287285.1 Gemmatimonadota bacterium | reverse complement strand
ATCGGCCGCTATCTCACGCTGTACAACACCCGTCGGCCCCATTCGAGTCTCGACGACCGCACCCCAGACGAAGCCTATTTCACCCCACGACCGCTCGCTGCAGCGGCCTGATCCCCAGCTCACGACTCCTGTTATCCGACCTCATTACGCTGTACAGAAAGACGGAACCACTACATTCATTGATCGCTCCGAGAGCCATGCCCGCTAGTAGGTGCGACAGGTGAGGGCGGCTGATCCAGACTCAGTCCCGGCCAATCGCGAACGGTGCGACGGCTGGTGACGCCCGGCGATCGGTCGCGACACCCATGATGACGAAGCCCAGGATGCCCGCGTATCCCATTCCACGACGAAGCTCTGCGCGTGAGGCAGTCCGGGAATGGTGACGCCGAACTGTCCAACTGGGCCGAGCAACCATCCCAGAACGAACGATACGGCCACGGCCCCAGCGCATTGCGCCACGATGTATGGCAACACCGCGCCTGGAGAATCGTCCGATGGACCAGAACCCAATCGTGACGGCTGGATTGATGTGCGCGCCGCCGAGATGCCCGCTCGATGCGACCACGATCGCAATGACGAGTCCGAAGGCGAGCGCTCAGGTGCATGCAATACTACTGCGTTGGTCTCCTCCTTGGTTCCGGGTTCACGAGTACCCCAGTCGTTGGAACACGACCTACCCCCTCCACGTCAGAAAGTGGTGCACTCCTCAAACGCTGAAGCAGTGCAGCATAGTGTTGGTGGCTTGCCGAGTCGAGCTTCCTGCCTTCCGGGGCGTGTGCACGCAACACCATATCCTTGCTCGGGCTCTTTCCCAAGACCCGCACAGAGGCGGTGAAGCCCCTCACTGCCGCGGCAAGACGCTCCGGAGTCAAACCTTGTGCCGGCACAAGAATAATACTGCCCTTGCTCTCATCCTTGAACCGTTGGATCTGCGGTTCGGTGATTCTTTCGTCCGAAACGAGGGCTATTCTCACACGCAGTGGTGCCAGTCCCGCGCTGGAATCGGCCTTCTGTGCAAGCAGTGACGC
Organism: Gemmatimonadota bacterium; assembly: GCA_028287285.1. Taxonomy (GTDB): domain Bacteria; phylum Gemmatimonadota; class Gemmatimonadetes; order Gemmatimonadales; family Gemmatimonadaceae; genus AG11. Next base: position 6,018 of record JAQBPY010000404.1, on the reverse strand, counting down.
CGATCCCATTGGGCCGCTAAGACACAGCGCGACAAGGACAAATGCTGCGCGACGTGCGCTCTTGATGGTCATAGTTACTGTTCCTGTTGTGGGACTCGTGGATTCGCTCATTGAGCCGTTTGTGTGTACGTCCCTGCACGCCAGTGCCCGTTCCTACATGGCATATTCACACACCTCCACGTTACCCTCCCAGATTGTCGACCAGGAGCTTCCGTCAAAGTAGTCAATTGAGATCCATTCATTACTGCAGTCATAGCTGGGCGTATCTTCCCCCCCACCAGGATTGTCACCGCCATCCTCCATACACTCACTATGTTGCGAAGACGATGATGTGCGCGGAGTGCCAATCTTCGAGCTTTCCGGCAGACAGACGGGCGCCGCACATTCGAGCGAAAGGCTCGTAGAGACATAGTTCGCGTATCCCAGAATGGAGACTATCGTGTGGGCTACGTTCGCACTCACACGATTTTTTCGCACGTCGCATGAATTGGGGTGCCAGTTTATATCTGCGCATGTCCCACCAGTCATCGCATATGACGACGCTGCGGCAACGCAGGCATAGGTGCGCACTTCCATGGGCGCAGGTGTGCCGATATACCAGGCGAATCGATGCGACTCACCTGCGGCGCCGACCGCTCCGTATGGCGGGGTGAATGACCGCCAGTATGTTCCCGTTGTGACTTCCCAGCCGCTTGCCCCGGAACCATAGTTGTGGATGTCTGTCCAAGCGCACGCAGCGGATACAGTTGTGCAATCATACACTCCTTGCAGCACACTTCCTGCGACCCCACTCCCCACAGGTGCGTTCGATGTAACTGCAACGCCCGGACGGAACTTAGGCACAACTTCATTCCATTCGGGCGGCGAGATCAACCCGCTGTCTACTGCACATGACGCGAGCACAGCCAAAGTCGTGCACGCCACACCGAGTGTCATCGCTCGCCCGATTTTGGAATATTTCATATTGCCTCCTGACATTGGTTGGTCGTGTTACTGCGCCGCACCGGCGTACGGTCTCGCGCACTACAGCCTTGCAACCATACTTCGCTGCGTATCTTCCGTTTCGGATTGCGCAGCGTCATTCGCGAGACTCCGCCCAGCCGGCGGTGTGGTGCAGATTGTTGGTGTCATTGCCTATGCGAAGGCTCATCGCGAGACCGATCCGTCCGTCAGGCAGAATCGTGAGAGCCGGATCCATTGGACGCATCTCCTCAAACAGGTTTTGTGATGCGGACCAGCGCCCATTCCACTGTGCATATGCGACGCTTCCTCGCGCGCCGAGGTTGTCATAGCTCTCGAACACGACGTGCAAACGGTCACATGCGTCAATCGCCGTCTGCACTGTTCCGAGGCTGTTGGGCTGCGGGAAATTGTCCGACATCTTCCAAACGCCCGATCCCGGCGGGCGAACAAAATGGCGAATCACGTGTCCTTGCTGCCCTTTCCATTGATCCCAGAGAAGATGCAAGACGCCGTCGGTTCCGATTTCGAGTCTGAGGGCGTTAGCTGGGCTCGTGCCCGAGCGTTGAACCAATTCGGGAAGGGACCATGAGTTACCACGGTCCGCGGAGGTGATTAGGAACACGCTGTTGATGTCCTGCCCGACACCGTTTGCGGCGCTTAGATAGGCGACATAGAAGTCATTGTTCCTGATGGCAGTGGCCGCGCTGATACCGCTTTGCCCCACGAATTCCCTTACGCTCCATGCGCCATTTTCGAATTGCACAAACGCTATACGTGGTTGCGCATTGATTACTGGTACAGCGAATCCCAGACGCCCTCGTGAGCCAGAGAGGTGGCTCGTAAACTGCGGATTCCACAGGAGGGTACCAACACCTGAGTACAAGAGCTTTGGCTCGGTCCAGCCACCGTTAGTATCACGCACTGCTGTCCAGAGCTCGCTTGTGTTGGCTTGAATCCACATCACCGACTCGCGGTATTCCCGGCGCATCGGTTCGCCCCAGATCAAATGCATCCGCTTCTGGGCATCGAAGGCCGCGCGGGGATGCATGAACAGATGATCACCGTGAGGTGGCGCAATCGTGCGACCGTCCAGAGTCACGATCGTGAGCAGATCATTTGGCGCGAACGCTTTTAACAGCGTCGGGACATTGTTTCCTAACACGTAGGTGATACCATCATTGACGGCGATACTTGGCGTCCGAGCAAGTCGGCCCGGCACTGTCGCAAGTGCGCGAGCCGCTTTCCAATTGATGGTGCCGCAGGAGCTACCTCGATCCGTGTGCATCTCGACCCGCTCCGCGTCATTTGTACCTACACACGAAAGCGCCAGTAAGATGGCGCCTCCGCTTATTGCGTGGCGTATGCGCATTCTTCTGACAGATAGCTTGCAGTATTCGTCCACTGTTACATCACCGAGCCATTGGCCTGGCGGCTACGATAACACGTGACGAGAGCACGTCAATAGCAGAGGTGCCGATTGTATCACTAGGATTGCCGCTCCTTGGACATGAGGTTTGACTGTTAGAGCATTCTCATATTGGTACATTCCAGTTGCCGCGTTAATGGCGCACTGGAGGCGGGCGCCTTCTGTTGTCCTGGCGTCGACGGAGGACGAAAGTGGCGAATCCATGTGCGCCACGCTGGGCAACCCGCGCCCCACGGTGAGCTGATGTCTGAATCGGTATGATGCCGAGGGAGTCGCGGAATTGATAACCGCCGGCCGCGTGCCGCCCGCGCCTAAGTGATTAGGCTGGAGTGCGATGCGACGTTCATCGGCCTGGCGCTGCACGCCGCGTCCTCTGACCGGGGCACGCACAGGAGTACGCGCGTGATGGCGCAGCAGATCGGCATCCGTCAGACCGTTGTCTCGTGGACTGGCGGACGCATGGCGTAACGCCGTATCTAGTTGGAGACCCCCACGAGCACTTTACAACACGGAACACGTGTTTACGCCGCGCCCGGACCCGCGAGCGGGCTGCGCTGATCCGATCCCACTATTTGGTGTGTTTGCCGTTCTTGTTGGGGAGGTTGGTGCCGCCCGTCGCACTCTCAGTGCAGCTTGTGGTCGGCCTTGCAATACACATTGTCGCCGTGCAGGGTCGTTTCCTCTCCGTGCAGCAGGTGCGGGAGCTGGGTGATGTCGGCCTGCGCGGCATCGATGGTGGTCACCGTGTGCACGAGGCCCCCGCCGGTCTGTGCCGACGTGCACCTTGAGGCCGAAGTGCCACTGCTTCCCTTTTCGCGTCATGTGCATCTCGGCCGCGTCCCGGCGTCGCATAATGCGGCGCGACGAGCGCGAGCAACCGCTTCTGCGGCACGGGGGCGAGCGTCAGTCCCGCGGTTTTTTGCGCGCAGCTGTTCGAACACCGGAAAGGCATAGGCCTTCGAGGCCAGCGCCATGTGGTGATGCCATCCGGGGCAGGAGCATCCCTCGAAGTGATCGAGCCCGAGCTCGTCCTTCAGTTCACGATAGTCCTGTTCGATGCGCCACCGTCCTTTGGCGAGACAGACGAAGTGCCAGAGTCCGAAGCGCTTCGTCCGCGATCAACGCAAGCCAATATTTGATGGGTGCGGCCGCGGACGTCGGCCCCTCGATGAGTAACTGGAAGGGCTGTTAGCACCGGCGTGAAATTGCGCAGATTCACCGGCGAGAATTGCACACTCGGCGCCCCCGCCTGCCGGCGGATGCTCGGAGCCCAGGAGTGGCATCCGTCCGGCCCGTTGGCACATTCGCCTTCCTCCCGCTCAGAGGCGAGGCACCGTGTACGGATGGGATACCCTCGTGTTACTACAGCATTTGCTCGATGAAGGCCTGTCGAAACGGGCCATCGCCCAGCGCCTCGGCGTCAGCCGGCGCGTGGTGCACTACTGGATCGCGACGGGGCAGCGGACCCGCGATCTGAGCGCCGCCGCGCCGCGTCAGTCGTCCCCGCGTGCGACCCAGCTCGATCCCTATCACCCGATCATCACCGCGCGGCTCGAGGCGTATCCGGAGCTCTCGGCCGTGCGCATCTATGACGAGGTCCGCGCCGCCGGCTATCCGGGCGGCATCACCCAAGTGCGGGAGTACGTCGCCCGCGTCCGACCGCAGCCCGCGCCCGATCCGGTCGTGCGGTACGAGACCGCCCCTGGGCATCAGGCCCAAGTGGATTTCGCCGAGTTCCGGTTGCCGTGGGGCAAGCGCTATGCGCTCGTCGTCGTGCTCGGGTACTCGCGCCTGCTCTGGCTCAAGTTCTATCCACGCCAGACGATGGCGACGGTGGTGAGTGGCCTGGAAGAGGCGTTCGCCTACTTCGGCGGGGTCCCCAAGGAGTTGCTCTTCGATCAGATGAAGGCCGTGATCCTCGACGACCCGCGCGCGGACGGCGGGCGGGTGCTCGAAAATCCCGAGTTCCTCCGCTTCGCGGCGCACTGGGGGTTTCGCATTCGCGCCTGCCGGCCGTATCGCGCCAAGACGAAAGGCAAGGTGGAGCGCCCGATCCGCTATGTGCGGGGCAATTTCTTCTATGGTCGCGAGTTCATCGGCGACGCGGATCTCGAGGATCAGCGCCAGCGCTGGCTGGACCTCGTGGCGAATGTGCGCACACACCGCACGACGGACGCGGTGCCGCGCGTGCGTTTCGAGACCGAAGAGATCATGCACCTCCAGCCGCTCGCCGCGCGGGGCTATCGTCCGCTCGTGCTGCCGGTCGATCGCACGACGCGCCGGACCGCGCCGCACCTGCTCGCGCCGTCGGTGCCGAGTGTCGTCGTCGAGCAGCGCGGGCTCGCCTCCTATCAGGAGCTGGTCGAGGCGGTGGCCGGATGAAGGCGACGCCCTCCCTCCGCGACCAGCGGCGCGCCCAACTTGCCGATCTGAAGATGCCCGGGGCGCTCGAAGCGCTCGATGAGATTCTCAGTGGCCTCGATGGCGGCTCCCTCAAGGCCCCCGCAGCGCTCTCGGCCCTGCTCGCCGCGCAGATCGCGCTCCGCAATCATCGGCGGCTCGACGCGGCGATGCGCTCGTCGCGCTTGCCCGCCGTGAAGATGCTCACGGATTTCGATTTCTCCTTTCAGCCGTCGGTGAAGCGCGAGCAGCTCGAGAGCCTGCACACGCTCGGCTTTCTCGAGCGCAAGGAGAATGTGGTCTTCCTTGGCCCACCCGGCGTCGGCAAGACGCATCTCGCCATCAGTCTCGCCATCGCCGCCGCCGAGAGTGGACGCCGCGTGTACTACGGCACGCTTGGCGATCTGATCACGTCGCTCGAAGAGGCGAGCCAGGCGGGCCGGCTGCTGCATCGCATGAAGACGCTCAGTTTTCCGTCGCTCCTCATCGTCGATGAGATCGGCTACCTCCCGATCAGTCGCACCGGGGCGATGCTCTTCTTTCAGCTCATGTCCCGGCGGTATGAACACGCGTCCACTGTCCTGACCTCGAACAAGGGCTTCGAGGACTGGGGCGAGATCTTCGGCGACGACGTCATGGCGGCAGCGCTGATCGACCGACTCGTCCACCACTGTCACATCGTCAACATCCGGGGCAATAGCTTTCGGATGCGGCACCACACCGAACTGCACCGTGCGCTCGGGTCGACGCGCCAGTCCACCCCCCGTGACACCCAGAAGCCCTCCCGGTCACGCGGGAAGGAGGGCACCGCGACCTAGCTGGCTCGCCCCCCCCACCGAGTGTGCAATTCTCCCCGGTGAAAGTGCGCAGTTCTATTCCGGTGTTGACAAGGGCCGGGTCGGCAGCGGGCGACCGCCGCGAAGCGGGACCGCAACGGTTCCTTCGTGCCAGCGCGCCACGTGACGGAGCGTCACTCCCTCAACGGAAGTGCCCGGCGAGGGCGGGGAGATCTGGACTTGACCCGAAAAAATGGACGCGTGAGTGTTCAGACCTACGCTGCCTTCTCCACCTGCTGCGCTTCGTACTCTGCGGGACTGATGTTGCCTAGCGTTGAATGCCGACGCTTGGGGTTGGACCAGGTCTCGATGTAGCGAAAGATCGCGCGACGCGCCTCGGCTCGCGTCTCCCAGTCGTTCTGCATGAGCAGCTCGAACTCCAGCGTCGCGAAG
>JAQBPY010000369.1 GCA_028287285.1 Gemmatimonadota bacterium | reverse complement strand
GTCGTCGCGGAACTCCCGCACCGGAACAATGGACTGCACTTTCGTTTCGGGCGTGACGTTGATCAGGTTGACCACGGGCTTGCCCTTGGTGGCGCGGCCGGCCTGCGGAATTTCGTGGACCCGCAGCCAGAAACAGCGTCCGTCGTCGGTGAAGACGAGGAGATATTCGTGCGTGCTCGCGATGAAGAGCAGCTCGATGAAGTCCTCGTCCTTCAACCCCTGCCCACTCAGGCCCCGGCCGCCACGCCGCTGCTTCTTGTAGGTGGAGACGGAGGTGCGCTTGATGTAGCCGGAGTGCGAGATGGTGACGACCATCTCCTCATCCGCGATGAGGTCCTCGATGGTGAATTCGCCTTCGTCGCTCGTGATCTCGCTGCGGCGCTCGTCGCCATACTTGGCGGCGATGGCGACGAGCTCGCTCTTGAGCAGCTCCATGCGGCGGGGCTTGGAGCCGAGGAGGTCGCGCATGTCCTTGACGAACGCCTGCACTTCTTTGAGCTCCTCCTCGAGCTTCTCGATTTCCAGGCCGGTGAGCTTGGCGAGACGCATGTTGAGGATGGCTTCCGTTTGCCGGTCGCTCAACTTGAAGCGCGCCTGGAGCTGCGCATTCGCCGTGGGCGTGTCAGGCGCCGCGCGAATGATCCTGATCACTTCGTCGATGTTGTCGACGGCGATCTTCAACCCTTCCAGGATGTGCTCGCGCTCGAGGGCCTTGTCGAGCTCGAACTGCGCACGGCGGACGATGACTTCGTGGCGGTGCGTGATGTAGTGCTCGAGGACTTCCTTGAGCGGCATGATCTTGGGCACGAGCCGCCGCGTGAACGGATCGGGCACGAGCGCGAGCATGATGACGCCGAAGGTGGTCTGGAGCTGCGTGTGCTTGTAGAGCTGGTTGAGCACCACGCGCGGAATGGCGTCGCGCTTGAGCTCGATCACCATGCGCAGGCCGTCGCGATCGCTCTCGTTGCGGAGATCGCTGATGCCCTCGAGCTTCTTGTCGCGCACGAGCTCCGCGATGTTCTCGAGGAGCTTGGCGCTGTTCACCTGGTACGGAATTTCGGTGACGACGATCTGCGACTTGTTGGAGCTTTCCTTTTCCTCGATGACCGCGCGCGCACGCATGACGATGCGGCCGCGGCCGGTCTCCTGGTAATCCTTGATGCCTTCGCGGCCGTAGATGTAGCCGGCCGTGGGAAAGTCGGGACCCTTGATGAACTTCCTGATCTCCGACTTGTCCATGTCGGGATTGTCGATCAGGTGGATGATGCAGTTGACGACTTCGCGCAGGTTGTGCGGCGGAATGTTGGTGGCCATGCCCACCGCGATGCCCGACGAGCCATTGACGACCAGGTTGGGAATGCCGGCCGGCATGACACTCGGCTCCTCGAGGCGGTCGTCGAAGTTAGGGACGTAGTCGACGGTGTTCTTGTCGATGTCCGACAGAAGCTCCATGGCAATGGGCATGAGCTTCGATTCCGTATATCGATACGCGGCGGCGGGATCGCCTTCGATGGAGCCGAAGTTTCCCTGGCCGTCGATGAGCGGGTAGCGCAGCGAGAACTCCTGCACCATGCGCACGAGCGCGTCGTACACGCTCTGGTCGCCGTGCGGGTGATACTTGCCGAGCACGTCACCGACGACGGTTGCGCACTTCTTGTACGGGCGGCCGGGCACGAGCCCGAGCTCGTTCATGGCGAAGAGCACGCGCCGATGCACGGGCTTGAGCCCATCACGCACGTCGGGCAGCGCGCGCGAGACGATGACGCTCATCGAATAGTTGATGAACGACTCCTTGATCTCATCGTCGATGAGCCGAGGAAGAATGCGTTCTCTATTAATCGGAGAAGTCATGAAAACTGGCTTTGGGAGGCGGGTTGGCGCAGACTGCGTAAGCTATCACTCGGGACGCCAATAATCAAGCTTCACGTGAATCTCTAAGTTGTTGTATCACAACGACTTATGTGGATCATCAATTGTATTGACCACGTGGTTGAGGAGAGTGTCCCCTTCGCCATTTATTCGGGGCGCCTCGCACCTGTGATCTCGCGTGAGTCGCGCTCCGCGTTTCCAAAAGATTCCAGCGGATTTTCACATAAAAACAAAACAACAAATTATTGGCACATCGTCCCCACACGGTCACGACTCCACGTGCCCAAGACGCCTGCGGCAGCTTTGGGGGGCTTCAATTCCTGATCTGTGAGCCGATCGATGTGCACTGATTGCTGTTGATTGTCCTGATGTGGACATGCCGTTACACGACTCTCCCTGATCAACCAGTTGACGGCGCAACGGGAGGGGCCGCGGCGGACCAATGCCCGACAGCACCAAGGCCAGGCGGTGGGCAATCGAGAACGAGTTGGCGTGCCGCGCGACACGACTGTGAAGCCGGTGGGGCGACGACTATTGGCGCTGGTAGACGTACTTGTCGGTTGGCCGCGTAACCGCGAGCGACGTGGACGTGCCGGTGTAGCGAGTCCGGCCGGGATCGATGGCGATGGACAAACGGCCCGCATCCAGGCTGCCGAACGACGCACTGCCGTCCTCGAAGTGGAAGAGTCCCGCGGCAACGTACCGGTCGTAACTGCCGGCTTCCATACGGAACAGCTCACTTGGACTGCCCTCCGTCGTTACTCGCAGGAGGCGATCGCGGTGGAATGTGCCGGACGCACTTACAACGAGTGTTTCACTCAACAACTCGACCTTGGGATTTGATTCCTGCAGGATGGTGGGAAGCGCGGAATGGTTGACCTCCGTGAGCTGCCAGCTTCCAGACAGGTCGAGCGTTGCGTACGTGGGGTCGGATGAACAGGCGGCGAGCAGCCCGGCGGCAGTAAGGAGTACGAAGCGACGCATTGTCAGGAAGGTGCACGGTGAGGGAGTGCAACCGGCATCGGTCACAACATATTCGACACAAACGGGTGTTTAACAGTTGCATCGCCTGCCCCATTTTTTACCGGTCGTGTGAGACGCGCGCGGTCGCGACACGAACGCCCGCGCATCATATTGCGCCATGACGATACGCCATTTGATTTTCGCGGCAACAGCACTCCTCGCATCGCCGAATGCGGCACGAGCGCAGCGCGGCCCACGATTCGAGATCTCCTTCAGCAGGGATGCCCGCGCGGAGCCGGTTACCGGCCGCGTCTACGTGGCATTGAGCAAGACGTCGGATGCCCAGCGGAGCCCCATCAACCAGACGGGCGAAACGGGCGTGCCGCTCTACGGCGTGAACGTGGAGAACCTGACCGCCGGAAAGGCCGCCACCATCGACGCGAGCACCTTCGGCTATCCGGTCAGGAGCCTCAAGGACATTCCCGCTGGTGAATACTGGGTGCAGCCGTTCGTGAACGTCTACACGAAATTCGCGCGCGCGGACGGGCACACGGTGTGGATGCACATGGACCAGTGGGAAGGACAGCACTGGCAGCGTTCGCCGGGCAACATCTATGGCGAGCCGGTGAAAATTTCCTTCGACCCGAAGGCAACGACGCCCATCAGGCTCGTCGCCGACAAGGTCATCCCGCCGGTGGTCGTGCCCGCCGAAACGGAGAACGTGAAGCGCATCAAGATCCAGTCCGCGATCCTGACGAAATGGTGGGGTCATCCCATCTTCCTCGGCGCCATCGTACTCCTGCCCAAGGACTACGACAAACATCCCGGTGTGAAATATCCGATCGTCTACGACGAAGGACACTTCTCGCTGCGTGCGCCGAGCGTGGGCAATACGCCGTTCTGGAATGCGGAGGGCTCGCCGCGCATGATCGTCGCGACCATTCAGCATCCGTCGCCGTACTATGACGATTCGTATGGGGTGAATTCCGCGAACAACGGCCCCTACGGCGACGCGATCATGCAGGAATTGATTCCCGCGGTGGAGTCTCAGTTTCGCGTCATCGGACAGCCGTGGGCGCGCCTGCTCACCGGCGGCTCCACGGGCGGCTGGATCTCCCTCGCCAAGCAGGTCATGTATCCCGACTTCTACGGCGGGACGTGGTCGCTCTGTCCCGACGGCGTGGATTTCCGCTATCACCAGATCGTCAATATCTACGCCGACACGAACGCCTACTGGCTCGATCGCGGCTGGATGAAGATCGATCGCCCCACGCAACGCCGTCCCGACGGGAACGTCACGGCGACGATGAAGGACGAGAACTGGTACGAGCTCGTGTCGGGCAATCACTCACGCTCGAGCGGCCAATGGGACATCTGGGAAGCGACGTATGGGCCCGTCGGCGCCGACGGCTATCCGCAGCCCATCTGGAACAAGGAAACGGGCGTGATCGACAAGAAGGTCGCGGACTACTGGAAGCAGCACTACGACCTCCGCAACATCCTCGAGACCAACTGGGCCACGCTTGGTCCCAAGGTCGCGAACAAGATCAACATCTACGTGGGCGACGCCGACTCGTACTTCCTCAACATGGGAGTCCACATGATGGACAACTTCCTGACGAAGACGGCGTCGCCGAAGTGGACGGGCGAGACGATCTTCCAGCCGATGGCGCCGCACTGCTGGGGGCCACCCATGAACGAGCTGATGGTGAAGATGACGGCGGCGATGGAGAAGAATGCTCCCGTGGGTGCGGATCTCAAGGGCTGGCGGTATTGAGGCGCTCGGCCTCGCGGAGATACTGATCCGCGAGGTCGTTTCGTTTGACCAACCGCATCGCCCGGCTCGCGAACATGTACACCACCCCGCTGGGGGGTGGCTTTGCCGTTGCCGTGCGTGCCGCATCCACGGCGGAGTCGGCAACGCCTGTCTGCGCGAACGCGAGGCTCAGCAACGCGTAGGTGGAGCCCGACGACGGATCGAGTGCGATGGCCTCGCGGATGAATGGAAGTGCCTCCGGGCCGCGCTGCTGCTCGACCAGCGCGCCGGCGAGATAGCGGCGCGCGTTCACCTGTGATGGGTCGGCACCGGCCGCACGCTTCAGCACGATGATCGCGGAGTCGACCTGCCGCAGCATGAGGTAGTTGAGGCCGAGTCGCGTGAGGGTCGTTCCGTCGGGACGAAACTCCGCGATGCGGTTGGTCCACTTGAGTGCGAGATCAGGACGCTTCGCCGCAAGGAGGACGTCGCCGTACCGGTCCATCGCCGCGACGTCGCCGGGGTGATGCCTGATCGCATACTCGAGCAGCTCCGCGGCGTCGACGAGGTTGTTCTGCGACTGGGCGATGGATGCGCCGCGCACCCAGAGCGGCACGAACATCGTGTCGGCGTTCATGCCTTCGTGCAGCACGCTGTCCGCTTCGGCGATGCGCGGGGGATTCACGCGCAACAAGGCCGACGCGAGGTTGTCGTACGCGCGGCCATTCGCCGGCGTTGCCGAAACACCGTCGCGCCAACGCAGCACGAGATCGGAGTACAGCGTGCTCCGGCGCATCGACACCACGAGCAGCGCGACTCCAACGGCAACCGCGGCCGACACGAACGCCCAAGTGCGGAGCTTTTGCCGGCGTCGAAGGTATTCGGCGGCCGCGACAACCAGAACGGCCACAGCGCCAAGTGCGAGATAGACACGCCGTTCGGCGGCGACTTCCGTGCGGATGGGCATGATGCTCGACGACGGCGCGAGCAGCAGAAAGAACCACGCGCCGAGGAATCCAATCCATTCCCATCCTTTCCGTGTCCACGCGTAGAGCGTGAACAGCGCGGCGATGGAGAGACCCGCGAGACCCACGACAGCGGGAGTACCGCGCACGAGCACCTGGCCGTAATCGAAGGTCAGGCCCACCGGTAGAAACGCCAGGCGCACGTAGTGCGGAATGGCCCAGCCCTGTGTCTCGAGATATTCGTACCATTTGACGCTGCCGTTGAAGCCCGCGGTGTCGCCTCGCGCGCCAGACGCAACCAACCAGACGGATACGCCGCACGTGGCCAGCAGCGCCACATAGAGCTTTACCCGTGATCTCGAGGATGCGGGAACAAAGGCCCGGTCATACAGCACGACCATGAGGGGCACGCTGATCATCACTTCCTTGCTCAACATACCCAACACGGAGAGAGCGACCGCCGCAACGGACCAGCGCGAGCTCTCCCACGCCCGTGTCGCGGCATACACGGTGGCCACATAGAACAGCGACACCAGCAGTTCGCTGCGCTGGCTGACGTAATCCACCGCTTCCGTCTGGAGCGGATGCACCAGCCAAAGCGCGACCGTGACGGCGGCGATACGCTCGGCGGCCTGTTCCCACTCCGGTGAAAATGCGCCAAAGAGTAGGGCACGACGACTCACACCGAACAGCAGCAGCGCCGTGATGACGTGCAGCAGCACGTTCACCACGTGGAAGCTCACCGTTTCGTTGGGAGCGTCGAAATTGGCGGTGTGCCGAACGCCGAGTAACCGGTTGAGCGCAATGTTGGCCGCGAACGAAAAGTTGACCAGGGGCCGCCCGGATGCGGCCGTGCCGCCACCGGGTGGATCGAGCGCGGTCGACAATTGCCGAATCGTCGCATTCTCCGTGATTGCTTCGCGATCGTCGAAGTCGAAGGGCGCTCGCAGTGCAGGCCCGAATGCAAGAAAGGCGATTGCAAGGTACGCAATCGCCAATCGCCACCGTTTACCGGTGCTCAGTATCCGTCCTTCGTCCACACGAGAATCACTCCACAGCCACGGTTGAAGCCATTGAACTGTGGTGGAATGGTCGCGGAGCCAGCGTACACTTCGATGCCGGCAATTTCCTTGGGCGACGGCAGGAGGTCGAGATTGAATGGCGTGGGCAGTGGAATCTGGTCGAGGTACACCATCATGGGGCACGCGCCCATGCTCGGATTCCCGCCTTCACGCTTGCTCAGCGGAAAGTATTCCGCGTTCGCCTTGGTATGGCTCGGCGACACATTGATGGAGCCGAACTTCCGAAAGAGCTCCGTGGCGAACACCGAATTGCGTTTCTCGATTTCCTCGGTGTTCATGAATTCGCCCAGGCCGACCTTCTGGCGCTCGTAGAAGCCGCGAAGCCGGCTCGAGGCCGGGCGTTCTGCGGTGACGCCCACGGCAGCCAGCGTGACGACACCCGGGCCAAGGGTATACGACAGGCGAAGCGTGTCGGACGCCGGTACTTCGACGACGGCTGATGTGGGCGTGTAGCCCACGCGCGTAACGATGAGCAGGTATTCGCCGGCGGGCACCTTGGTGATGCGGAAGCGGCCGTTGGGCCCGGTGCCCACGCGAATCTTCGAGCTGAGAATGGAAACGAACGCGCCGCGCAACGGCACCAGGTTCGTGTCGGTGACGATGCCGTCGACGGTACCGTACACGATGTTCGGGCGAACGGAGTCGGTTCGGACGCGCGGCGTGACCGTGGTCGCGCCCTGCGCACCGAGGCTCTGCGCCAGGCCCGCGATGGCCGCCGCCATGACGCCGGCACGAATGAGAGAGGAGAGTCGCTGCATGCTGAAAGCTAAGCGGTTGAGATGAAGTGCCGGGACAAACAGGAAGCCGGAGACCGGATGCTGCCCGGCCTCCGGCTTCCTGTATTGTCATGCTACACCGGCCGTGCCACCAAAGTTACGGTGCGCAGTTGTTCTGGCCGTTCGGTCCGAGCAGTGCACCCGTTGAAAGGGCACGCACAAGGCACTCACCCTGCGGGATCGGGCTGACCTTGGCGACGAAGTTCTTGGTCGGACCGTCCGGGACATCGAGTGGAAGCAGTGCGAGCTTGCCGTAGCGGCGGTGGTCGACCCAGCGATTGCCTTCCAGCATGGTCGAGTAGCGCTTTTCGTACAGGATGCCGAGGAGCACTGCATCGTCCGTCGATGCAGCCGTCAGCGTCGTGGGCGGCAGACCGCCCGAGTTCACGCGAACGTTGTTCAGGTCCGCAATGGCACCTGCCTTGTCACCCGTTGCAAGCCGGGCTTCTGCGCGAAGGAGGATGAGCTCCTCGTTGCGGATGACCGGAATGCTCGTGGAGGTCGTGGGCCAGGAGCTGAAGCCGATTGTGGACGATCCGCTCGTGGGGTTGACGCCGCTGAGTGGACCGGTCCGTGACGGGAGGCCCGTACGGATTTTCGCCAGGTAGCGGTTGTCGGGCGTACCATCTGCCTTGAGCTGCGCGTCCGTCGTGAACGACGCATGGGCATACAGATTGGTGTTGGTAGCGGACGACAGCGGGTTCGGGGTATCCGGAGAGGGCGAGTACGTGTCGTACACGCCAACGTCGAACTGTGCCCGCGTTGTTGCCGCGCCATTGAGGAATGACGCACCCAGTGCCGTGAGGGCCACCGGCCACTGCGACGCACCGCCACCAGACGTGGCATAGTGTGCCGCCGCCTTGCCCTTCATCGCCCTGTTGAACAGCAGGAACGTTGCAGGGGTGTTGAAGCCAGCGAATCCGGCGGGCACGGTGAACGGGAACGCCGCTCCGCCAGCCGACAGGTTCGTTGCTGCGGCGTCGAGCGTGCCCAGGATGAACTTGTACGTTGAATCACGCGAGACGAATGGAGCGATGTCGGAGGCATTCGCCTTGACCTCGACCACCGCACCGAGCGTATCGTGCGTCTGGATGATCTCGAACAGCATCATTGCCTCGAACGTCTGGGCCAGTCCGAGTGCCGCGGCCTTTTGCGCCGTGGTCAGCAGTCCATTGCTGGCAATGGACGTCTTGAAGTTGAAGATGTCGCGCAACGTGCCGTACTGACCGGCCCACGGGGCCACGCAGAATCCGGCTGGATCGAGCTTCTGGACGCCGCCGACAACGACACCGAGCGTGCAGTTGGAGGTGTTGCGTCCTTCCTGCGGCGTAAAATTGTACGACTCGCGCCCCAGAATGCCGCCATACGTCATCATGCCGGTGCGCGTGCTGCGCTGATCCACGAAGAGTCCGGTGGCCAGCAGCTGGAAGGCGGTCGGATCCGCACTGGCGCCTTCAATGGTGGCGACGTTTGGATTTGGAATGTTGAGGTCGGACGCGTTGCATGCCATGCCAACGCCGAGAACCGACAGGGTGAGAAAAGCCTTGCGCATCAATGGCGCTCTCCGAGATGTGGAAGTCTGGGTCATGGATTAGTACCCCAGATCAACGCTGAGGAAGAACTGGCGGTTGCTCGGATACGGCGCGAGGTCGACGAAGCGGTTGAAGTTCTGGTTGCCGAAGTTGTTGAACTCCGGATCAAAGCTCCAGTAGTTCGTCTTGACCCACAGGTTGCGGCCCTGCAGCGAAATGCGCGCATCCCGTGCGCGAACCATGCTGGCAAAGTGCTGCGGAACCTGGAAGGCGACGTTGAGCTCGCGCAGCTTGAGGAACGTGCCGTTTTCGATGTACGTGGCGATGTTGCCGGCGCTCCAGATACCATAGCGGTACTGGCCGAGCGTCTGCTTGGGATCCGGCGACGGCGCATCATAGTCACGCGAGTTGCCGCCTTCGTCGAACAGGTTGTTCGTCATGTCCGACGTGTACCCGCCAACGCGCCAGTCGAGCAGCGCGGTGAGCGTGACGGACTTGAAGCGAACCGTGTTCAGGAACGACGTCTGGCCAACCGGGTTTGCATCGGCGATGATGGAATCGCGGATGGTTGCGCCCGTGAGCGACTGGCCGGGGTAGATGCGGTGACACGCCTGACCATCTGCACCCGTGCCCACCACGAGCTGGCCCGCGGCATTCGTGGTGTTGACGCAGCTGTACGGCACGTTGCCCCAGATGTACGAGGGGCGCGTTCCGACGGCGATGCGGTTACGACCGTAGCTCACACCGAACGAGTTGGGCGCAGCGAAGGACGGAACGAGCAACTGGTCGACGTTCTGCACGTTGCGCTGGTACGTGGTGCGGAGCGTCCACTCCAGGTCACGACGGCTGATCGGCACCAGGTTCAGGCCGGCCTCGAAACCACGCGTGGACATCTGTCCGCCGTTGATGGTCTGGCTGACGAGGCCCGAGCTTGGCGGCAGCGGGAAGGTAACGAGCAGGTCCTTGATGACGCGCTCGTAGTGGCTCATCTCGAGACCGACGCGACCCTTGAACAGCGCGGCGTCAACACCGTACTCGGCCTCGTTCATGACTTCCGGCTTGATGGCCGGGTTACCGAGCGAGGTGGAAGCAACGAGTGAACCGGCGCCACTGATGACACCACCGCCGGAGATGGTGACGTCACGCACCTGGTAGGTCGGGCGGTTGCCCGAGCGGCCGTACGATGCGCGGAGCTTCACCTCATCGAGGACGCTCGTGAACTTGCTGAGCGGCTCCACGAAGCGATAGCTGCCGGAGTACTTCGGGAACGAGTAGAACTGCGTGCGATCGCCGTTCGCGGTGCCACGGTCGGCACGAACGCCGTACGTGAGCGCCAGCTTCTCGTCGAGCGCAATGAGCTGCGTGTTGAAGTACTTGGACTGGTCGCGGAACT
Source organism: Gemmatimonadota bacterium (assembly GCA_028287285.1). Lineage (GTDB taxonomy): Bacteria > Gemmatimonadota > Gemmatimonadetes > Gemmatimonadales > Gemmatimonadaceae > AG11. The sequence continues at coordinate 51,962 of JAQBPY010000369.1, read as the reverse complement.
CGACGATGTTGTTGCCCGCGAGCACGTCGACACCAGTGGTCGCTGCAAGACGCGTTGGGGTAAGGCCACGCTCACGGACGAAGTAGTTGTTGACCTTCTGCGTTTCGTACGTGCCACCCACCGACGTCTGGAGCGAGTTCACGAACTTCCACCCCGGTGAATATGTCCACACGGCGTTGATGCTCTGGTTGATGAAGCGGCTGTCCGTGGTGAGGACCTGCGACGTACCGAGGAAACCGTCGGCCGGCTCGTACTGCATGCGGTTGGGCGAGTACTGCGTGCCCTCGAGCTGGAAACGATCCACACCGCCGATGTACGTGATCTGGACGTTGTTCTGCGGCAGCGTGAGCAGGTTGTATCCGATGCGGACATTGCCGCTCTGGTGCCAGGTGTCTTCCTGGTTCGTGATCGAGTTGATGACGTCGAACGGGTTGGATGTGCCGCTGCCACCACCGTTCATCCACATGAAGACCGGATTCTTGGTGAGTGGATCGATTGTGCGCAGGTCGTACAGCGCCGGCGAATATCCAAACGTGTAGATCGGGCTCAGGCCGGCGTTGTCATTGTTGCCGATGCCGTTGGCCGTGAGGTTGTGCGTGAAATCAACGCCCATGCCGACGGTGAACTTTTCGCCGATGGTCTGGTCGAGGTTGATGCGGCCCGTGGTGCGGCGCGCGCCGGTGTTAACTTCGATGCCCGGGTTCTGGCGGTCGTTCAGCGAGCCGTAGAAGCGGGTGTTCTGTGACCCACCGGAGGTGGAGAACACCGTTTCATACGACGGCGCGCTGTTGTTGTAGAACTGGCCTTCCCAATCGTAGTTCGGGCAGGTCGTGGTGCAATTCGCCTTCGCAATGGAATCCGCGTGCGACGAGGTGCCGAGGAACGGCTGCACCTGTGCATAGCTCGTGAACTGGCGCGAGCCGAGGAGGCGCGTGGCCTGCTGGCCGCCGACACGCTGGGTGATGTTGTAGCGCGTCTCACCCGCCTTGCCCTTCTTGGTGGTGATGACGACCACGCCGTTGGTTGCGCGCGAGCCATAGATGGCCGTGGCAGCCGCCGACTTGAGCACTTCGATGTTCTCGATGTCGTTCGGGTTCATGTCAGCCAGACGGTTGACGACCTGGTCCTGGCTGGATGACGTGGTGCCCGATGCGCGGGAGATCGAGGCGAGTCCGCCCGGAACCGACGCATTGGAGACGATGATGCCGTCCACCACGTAGAGCGGGTCGCCCTGGCCGAGGATGGACGTGGCGCCGCGGATCTGGATCTGCATGCCGCCGCCCGGAACGCCGGAGTTCTCGAAGATGGTCGCGCCGACAACCTTGCCGGCGAGATTGCCTTCGACCGACTTGGCCGGTGCCGTCATGAGCTCTTCGGCGGAGACGGACGCGATGGCCGTGGAGGCGTTGCGCTTGTCAACCGTGGTGGCCTGACCAGTGACGGTCACGCCCTCGAGCTGCAGCACGTCCTTCTCGAGCACGAAATCTGCGGTGGACTGTGACGCGCCGATGGCACTCGTCACACGCTTGAAGCCGATGGCGCGCACGAGGATGGTTGCGCCGCCGTTCGGGATCTTCAGCCGATATTCGCCGCGCTCATTCGTGCGGACGCCGATCTGGGAGCCTAGGAGCCCGATGGTGGCTTCCGAGATAGGCGCATTGGTGCCGGACTGCTTGACGGTGCCGGTGATCTCGCGGGTCTGTGCCGAGAGAAAGGCCGGGAAAGAGGTGAGAAGAAAGAGTGATGCAACGGACAACAGTGTTCGACGGCGCACTGGGGCACCTCTTGGGGAGAGAGAGTTACAACGCCTGCGGTTGAGACGAACGAGCTGGAGGGGGCAATGCTGATCGAGAGACCCGCAAGTTCACGGGTAAGTCACGCTCCGATCACGATCTCGTCGTGTCCCAAGATGCGTTCCCAGCGCCATTTCGTCAAATGGTTGATCTGATCAACATTTGTTCTTGCGGGGGGACAAAATATGGTGACGGATGCCGCAGTCAGCGGGTCCAGACCGCGATCAAACCGCACCATTTGCTGCCGTCGCCCTCACCGCCGTACTTGAGGGGAATGGACGCCGGCCCCGCGAAGACCTCGATACCGTGGATGTCCTCGGGGCGCGGAAGCTGACGGAGGTCGAACGCCGGCTGGCCCGGCGTGGGCTGCTGCACCACGCCGTCCACGGCGACCATCATATAGCAGTTCGCCGTGCCGAACACCATGCCGGAGCGCGGTGAAATGGCGTAGGCAGCCGGGTCGCCGGGCCGCGCGCCCCCGAATCCCGACCACACCCTCACCGATGGCAGGTTGGAAATCATCTGGAAGGCCTCCACGGGATTCCGTTTGAGGATGTCCTCCCGCGTAAACGAGGCGGTGGCAGACTTGTCCAGCCGGCGCTGCTCGAATTCGCCCAGCCGTCCGGTCACGACACGATCACCAATGACCCGCATGGTATCGAGGAGCGGCGTCGAGACGGTGCTCATGATGATTGGGACAGTATTGCGCCCTTCCCGCACGGTCGCGGACACGAACCCTTCCATGAAGCCGAGGTGTCGCGCGCGGACCGTGATCATGCCAGGCGCGACGTCGGGGGCCAATGCACGCCCACTCGGCCCCGTTACCACGATGACCGGCGTGCCACCCACCGGGAGCACCTCGAGGGTTGCGTCCTGTAGGGGCTCACCCTTGCTGCTGGTGATCGCCAGCTCGACGAGCGCGCGCGCGGCTGGCGTCGCCGCGGACGTGCCGCGGTGCAGCACCAGGTCGACCTGGGCAAAAGGCTCTCCTTCCAGCCGCGCCTCCCGGATGTCCGACCCTGAATCGGATACGACTCCCACCGAGATCGGAATGGATTGAGGAATGCCGCACAGGCGCCAGTAGCCGGCGTCGTCAGTCAGGGCGCCGAGGGTCTTGCCGCTGTACGTGAGGTGGTTGGACCCGCCCATGTTCACCACGTCGAAGTTACTCTTCCAGCTGATCGTCACCGTGGCATGCCCGATGGCGCGAGCGCTTTCGGTCTTCACCCAGCCATGCAGCATGCCTTCGCCATTCCGGACGGAGTCAGCCGGGCAAGCGCGGGCGAGAACGTCCTTGGCCGCAGGGAGCGTGAGCGAGTCGACGTGTGCATTCATGTGCGCCTCGACCAGCTTCGTCACGGGCGGCATGCCGATGGAGTCCATGAGCGCGGTATGCACGCGCGCCATATAGCGGCCGGCAAGAACGGGCGAAAGCGTGATGAGCCCCGAGGCATCGGCGACGGAGGTATAGTCGGTGCCTTCGAGCTCGACGCGTGCCTCGACGACGGGCACGAGTGGATTCTGCGAGAGCACCTTGATACTGATGCCCGCGCCTGCCCTTTCATAGATGAGCGAGTCTCGGCGAGTGGCGCGTACGACTTCGCCGCCGGAGACCTGGACCGCGTGCAGCACGGCTCTGGTGCCCGACCGGTACAGCCGCATGCTGCTGTTGTCCTTCATCAATGACTGCGCGACGAGCTGCGGCATGCGCAGGCTCCACTGGCTCACGAGCCAGTTCCCGTCTTTCGTGCGCTGGAATTCCACGCTGCCCCCCGGCTTGGCCGGCAGCGCGACGTCGGGGAGATTGGTGTACCGAAACTCCAGATTGCGAAGCTCGGCGGTTGGGCGGTCGATCCACAGGGTGCCCTCGATCTCCTTCATGCTGCTGCGCTCGCGCGTGGGCGTGAACGCAATACCGACGCGGTTCTGGTCTGCATCCTTTGGTGGCGCGACGAGCCGGAAGCAGTGCGCATTCACGAAGCCGTCCGACAGCAGCACCTCGGCATCAGGCGCGTAGTACGCCGTTTCGCCATCGTCCTCGACGACGTAGCCCCTGGCCTGCAGCACGTTGGCGGGCACGCTGCGGAAGGCATGCGTGGTTGCATTGCGTGTCGTGCGCACGTGCTGTTGTCTCACATACTTCGATGCAGAGTCGAGCGTGCGGTCGTATTCGACCCACTCGGCAAACAGCGGAGTGTCGTCGCTCGTGAGCTGCGACGTCAGCATGGCCTTGCGAGCTTCCTCCCAGAGACCAGCAACCATGAGTCCGGAATCATGCTGGACCCGGCACGTCTCTCGTTCGCGCACATTGATGCCGGCGAGCGAAACGGGATCGGCGGCATAGATTATCTGAACTTTCTGTACTTGCCCGGCGCCAAGGGTGAGTGATGGACCTTTCAGCGGCTTATACCCGATCCTCAGGACCTTCAGGTCAATTGTCGCCGGCGTCGGCAGGCGCAGGGAAAAGTATCCTTTCGTCGTCGTGAGGCCGCGAGCGAGAGTGGCCCCCTGTGCGTCCATTGCGACGACAATGACGCCAACGACCGGCGTAGTGCTGTCTGAGAGCATCACCGTGCCGCTCACGACCTGTCCGGATGCCACGCGGGCGAGTATCAGAAGCAACCCAATGCGCAGGAGAGGTCTCACGGCGCGACCCGCACCGCTAAAGCGCAGGGATCCGACTAGCATGCTGCGAATGGTGGAGCGCATGTACCTCCCTGGTTATTCCCCTCCGCTTCTGTGGGCGCGGGCTCGGGGTACTTGGCATTCGCCTTGGCATGCTTGCGTTCCCTCTTCACGTCCTCGCTGCAACGCTTCGTCTCCGCTCACACCGGTAGCGCTAAGCTCCAGTAACGCCATGAAAATGGCAAGCAAGGAACGTTGGTATTCTCGGCCTTCACAGGACACAGCACCAGCCGAGCGCGCTGGATGGACAAGCGGAATAGTGTGTTTGCAGAAGTAAATACGACTATCGCGTCAGGCCGCGCGCACGGTCACGAAAGTACTCCATGACTACGGTCAGCGCGCGATCAGATCGAGTGACAATCTTCGCATGTGCGGCGTAACCTCGGCGGAAGCCGCGTGCGAGAGTCGAATGCATAGCTGTAGAATCAAGAACCACGAGCACGCGATATCCGCCACGCGCAACGCCCGCAGCCCCGCCCTCCACGAAGGACGCTGGCTGCCAGCCAATCGATTCCACGCGACCCCGGATACGGTTGGCGGCATCTGTGAAGGCGGGAAGCTCTATGTCGGCAGCATCGCCGGCTTGTATCCTGTGTATATCGCGTTCTGCCACGGCCAAGGAGACGCGCCAGTGGTGAATGTCTCCGATCTCGAGCAGAGTCTGGCCAGCAATTGTTTGTGACCCGTTGAGTTGTTCTGGTTGGTCGGTGAGTACGATGCCGTCCGCTGGCGCGCGCACGATCCCACGCTGCAACCGAGCCTTCGCGGTTCCGGATTGAACGGTCGTCCTCCGTATTTCGGCGCGCTGGCGTACAATCGCAACGGCGGATCCCTCGGCGGTGAGACGCTGCGCTCGCGATGCAGCGAGATCTCCGTAGGCGACAAGCAGGTCTGCAGAAGGAGCGTCCAACCCCACGTGTACTCTGCCACTCGCGGCGCGCGCAATGCTATCTGGGTCGCCGACTACGGAGAAATCGGCCATTTTCTGCCGAAGGGCAGTTCGCGCTCGCGCAAGCCGCGCTTCAGCCGAGAGAATGCCGGCATCCGCGAGTTGCAACTGGATCGGGATGGATTGCTCCAGCCGCTCAAGCTCCAAACGTGCGATCAATAGCTGAGCGTCGATCTCCGCCGACGCCCCCCAAGCCGCCAAAGAGTCAAGGCGAGCGATAGGTTGGCCGCGCTGGACGACCTCGCCGGTATGCACCAGGATGGACTCGACGATGCCACCTTCCATGGAACGAATGGGCCACACGCTCAGGGGTTCAAGCACTCCAACTCCTTCTACGGACACGTTCATGCTCACGAATGCTGCTCCAACGACTGTCAGGATAGTTGCAAATGCTACGACAGCGATTGTGGTACTGACCGCATGCCGCACCAGCCGGGACCCAGGCACTTGTGGATCGCCGAGGACAGGTAGGTGTGAGGTTGGCATCGCCCCTTGCGGCTTGATGCGTGGAATGGTCAAAGGACACCCAACATTCGTGGTTTGCTGACATCGTCCTTGAGTCGAGCGGCCTGCACCATCTGCCGATAGTGCGGACAGTTCGCCAACAGTTCCGAATGATTTCCGACACCGACGACCATGCCATCGTCCATGACGACAATCTTGTGGGCAAGGCCTGCCGTCGCCATCCGATGCGTCACCAGAACGACCGTTTTGTCCTTTATTCCCGGGATCATCGCGCGGAATAGGCTCTCCTCCGTCTGAACATCGACCTGTGAGGTGGTCTCATCCAATAGGAGGATCGGGGCGTCACAGATCAGGGCGCGAGCCAATGAAAAGCGCTGGCGCTGACCTCCTGAGAGAGTAGCTCCCCACTCTGCAACCATCGTCTCGTATTCGAGCGGCAGATTCGCGATCAGCGAGTCGAGCTGACAGATCCGAATGGCGCGATCCACAGAGTCGCGCGTGGTCTCGGGGAAACCGATCACGAGATTGTCCCAGATACTTCCGCGGAGAAGGGTCGGCTCTTGCCACACGACGGCCATCTGCCGTCGCAGTTCATGCAGCGGAATCTGGTCGAGTGGAGTACCATCCATTCGGATACATCCCGAGTCGGGCGACTCCATTCTGCATAACAGTCGGAGAACGGACGACTTTCCTGCGCCGCTCGATCCGACGAGTGCCGTGATGGTCCCTGGCAGGAAATCCAGAGAGATATCGCGGAGCACCGGCCGGTCCGCCGCGTATCCAAAGCAAACCGACTCCAGCTGAATCTCGCCCCGCAACGGGTGCGTAGCGGAATCGGGTTTCGTATACGCCCCGTCAGGACTCTGCTCTGGTAGGAGATCCAGATACTCAAATGCACGCCCCAAGGAGATCGCTGACTGCTGGAAGTCCGCAAAAATACCGGCAAGCTGGCCAACAGGTCCGGTGAGATATCCCAGATATGCGGAGAACGCGACAAACGACCCGAGTGTCATCTCCCCGTTGAGGATGAGTGTCCAGGCGTACCAGGTAAACAACGCGGTCCCTGCGGCCCTCAGCATCGTGTTCCCGATGCCAACGACGGCTCCCACCCCCGCAGCCTTGAGTTGCAGGCGCATGGCTTCCTCCGTTCGTGCCTTCACATCAACGAATATCTCATGCTCCACGGCCATTGCCTTCAGCGTTCGTATCTGGCTCAGGGCCTCCACCTGCGTAGCGTTCAGGTCGCCATTTGTTTCGGCGGTCTGCTTGATATATCGGCGAGTTACACGGCTGGTCATCGTCGAAATCACGACGACGAGTGGTGTGCTGATGAGCGATACGACGGATAGCTTCCAATTCAGAGCAACTAAGAACGGAGGTACGAGCAGCAAATAGACTCCATTCAAAAGGACGGTCTGAAACATGCGCGACACGGCACCGAGTGATGACCGCATGTCGCCGAGCCGGCTCATGATCTCGCCAACGCGATGATCGTCAAAAAAACGAATGGGGAGATGCTGCAAATGGTTGAAATACATGAGGCTTACAGCACTATTCATTCTCACCGCAATCATCTGTGAGTAGTAGCCGCGCAACGTGCCGACCAGTGCAGACGCAATGGTGAATGCCGCCACCCCCAATACGAGCCCGTGCATGAGCGAGATGTCTCGCGTCGGGTACACGGAGTCGAAGTACAGCTTTGAAAAGAACGGAGTCGCGAGGGCTAGGGTCCCTGCGATCAAACCAAGTGCCAAGCCCCTGGCGATCCCTCCCCAATACGGGCGGACGATCACGCTCAGTCGCCAGAAGTAGGACAACGCTTCTCGCAATGACGGCGTCCGATATGATGCCACCTGACGCGATGATTTCATGTGCTATGACATCAGCGTCGTCAGCAGTGGGCGCTTGAAGGTCACGCTGTTGCCATCTTCGCCAATGCGTCTCGGACACTCTGCGGGCCGGCCGATGCGACCTGCGGACCGAGCGCGGCGATTCTCCCGGAGATGTAGGCGGCAGCCAGGCTCGATCCAAGCTGGAGGGGAAGTGTTGCTCCGATTCCTCGCGTTGCCCGATGCCGACCCTGCGCCTGAACCTGCACCTCATGTTCTGCATCGTAGTACACACGGTCACGCTCGCGGAACCGTCCCCTGCTTACACCCACGACGCAGTCGAAACTTGCAGGATGACACCACCCGAAGTTGTAGACGGCAGCAGCGACGATTGTTACCCCGCCCGTGGCCGCTTCCGCACAAGCCGCATACAGCTCGTCTCGACAATCCGCACGGAATGTTCCTGCACTGATATTAACAAGTCGCAAACCGACGTCCGCCGCCCACCGAATCGCGGCAATGAGAAGTTCCGGCGTTGTTTCCATGCGGTTGCCGAACACACGAATCGGCATGATCCGCGCTTCCGGGGCTACCCGCAGAATGACGTCACCACAGGCTGTACCATGCCCAGCCCTATCGCGGTCATCGCGGCCGATGGTCAGCCTCGCATTCGCACGGGTCCATTCCATTCCGATCCCAGGAATTACGCGCTCATCATCGACGGCACGGTCCCATCCACTGTCGATGACACCGACGAGGGACCGGTTATCGGACATAGCCGCCTTCACGGACGCCCCTTGAGCATTCATGCTTTCACGACTTGCATTCGACTGGACGTGACCTCCAACCACCTGATGGACATGGGCACGCCGAGTTGCTGCGCGGCCCCTTTGGGAATGAGGACCCGTGCGCGCAAAAGCTGGAGAATCTGCTCGGCCAACACCAATCGTTCGTTTGGGTCGTGCAGGTCGAGTTGATCTGCAAGTTGATCAGTCGTTGTGGGTCCAGTAATTGATTCCAAGAGCGTCGCGACCAAGTGGCCGACACGCGACGCTTGCACCTTGCCGTCGCTAGCCCTCACAAGCCATACGGTAGGAGCACCAACCGCGGCGCTCCGACTTGACGAGCCAGGGCCAGCGCCCAAGGACTCGATAGGGTTCAGCAGCCATACTTCCGGGGAGGCGACGAACTCACCTCGTGCGATGTCCTCGGGGGTTTCCCCAGCATCAACGACGTCCAGAAGCGTACCCAGGGTTCGGTCTTCAAGCCGATGACCAGCCACGGCACAGAGCAGTTCAACCACACATTCCTCGAGCTGCTGCCTGTGCTCCAGCACCACGACGGCGAGATACGGTTCCAACGTCTGCAGCCACACTGCTGCCGTCACTGCCGGGCTTTCATCCCCGCCGCGACTATCCGCAGTGAACAATGGCCATGACGCACTCGCCCCTTGGTCGGCCAGCGCCGCCGTTTGGGGCAAGACGCTGCGAATGTGTTCATTTCGCAGAAGTGGAGGCACGACCGGTGATGGTGATGTCGCGGCAGTTCCTTCCTGAAGCAATGGGGTTTCGACCTCACCGTTCGTCAACTGGAGAAGGAAGAGGCCGATTCCAGCTTCGCCCAGCATAAGGCTCCGCTCGATCTCATTGCCTCCGGTGCCATGTCTCCATTTACCTTCACGCCGCGCCGTCCCTATTCCTTCCTCTGCGATGCCTTCCACGTGCGCTCTCAAATATCCCCACTCCGGCACCCCTGCATTCGCTCTTAGCAAGAGGGTCGCGTTGCCGAATGCTCCGTGACATAGAGAATAGTTTCGCTGCGGTACGTTGACGAGCGACGCCGTGGTCGCGATCACCGCGCGATGCGCGTCACGCCAGTCGTCAGGATGACCGCACAACTTCCACGCCCGTAATCGCTCGAGGCCGATTCCCGGTGCTCCGTGACACCACGCCATCATGCAATGCGCGCCGTACGGGCGCAATTCGCCCTTGGCGATGTGGTCGCGCACCTGCGAGCGCGCATCTGCGCCAATCAGCAACTCGGTCAGCTTGAGATGACGATGATCCGGCCAATTCGCTTCGGCCTCGGAATACCAAGTGTTTTCGTAAGCGTGTGCCTGGCGCGCGGCGTAGTGAAAGTCGTCATCGCCCGTTGCCACGAATAATTCAAGCATTGCGTGTGCAAAACCCGCCGCACCATGCGCGTAGCCGGTGAGGTCACGGGCAGCACCTGGCCCTGGAGGACGCCAGGAGCATCCGGCAGCGTGCCACCGGGCGTGTTGCAGGATCGCGCGCCCCAGACGTTGTGCTGAAGCCAGTATACGCGGGTCAGTCCAGCTTTCAGCGAGGCGTGTCAGTGAAGGAATTGCCCCAGCGGCCCCCGCGATGATATCGAGGCCTCTGTCTGCAGACTCGTTGCCCATCAACGGTTCAACGACTGCCCTCGCGTGTGCCTGCCATTCATCGGCCTTGAACAGCACCGAGAACCGATGCGCGACCATGGCGATCCCAACCCGGCCAGTGTGAAAGCCATAGGCGGTATCGGGTAACCGCATTCCTTCGCACACAGCATGTCGTAGTGCTGCCTGTGCGGCGCGCGCGTATGTTTTCTCTGACGTCAGCGATGCCAGCTCGCCGAGAAACAGTGCAATGCCTGCGTTTCCCTGATAGAGCGTTGGACCCGCCGCGGCCAGCGACCAACCCTTATCCGCGGCGGCCCATGATTTCTGGTTGACCAGCCACGTGCATGAACCGTTGCTCCACAGTGCATCGCGCAATAGCCGATCCGCGATGCGACGAGCTTCATCGAGCCAGAGATTAGTGTTCATGATGCCGTCGAGGGAAGCGTGATCGCTTCTTGCAACACTCGACCAACGAGCCTGCTGATATAAGCTTCATCCAGGAGCGAGAGGCCGAAGCGGTTGTTCGACATGTGCAGATAACTCGCAATGAGGAACTGCGTGGCGCCCTCTCGGTTTTGCGCCGTGCGCCCGGCAAGTATCACTCGTCCGTCGTCCACGAGCGTATTCAAGTCCTGGCGCAGTCTCCGCAGTCGGCGTTGATAGATGGCGAATGGCCGCGGCAGTGCCGCAGGCGCCGAGCGCCATATCTCATTCGTCATTCGTTCCAGTGAGTGGCGTTGGTGGTCCCACGTCGCGTCCATATCTGCGTCGACGTGTCGCGTCCTGCGCGCAACGTGTGCGATTCTCTCCCGAAGGAGCGTTTGACTATATCCCGTCGCGATTGATGCTGCCGCTCGTCGGTCGTCAATGAACGTACGCATCAGGATTAGTTGGCTTACCAGCGCAAAGCCGAGTCGCGCCGACTGCGAACATGGCGAAGCGGTCGAGAGGAGGGTACAGACGAGTCGACTGGAGACACAGAACAATTCTTCGGCGACCGGGACAGCCCATGGACCGCCATATCGGGCGATTTCTGGCTCGTAGGGTATCCATTTCAACCTCAAGCTTTGTCGCGTCGCGATGTCTTCGATCGCGGGTCCAACAGTGGAGACCAGATATGCCGACGGCGCGGATATACGTAGTCGCACATGCGGACCGTCGTCCACATAGCGAATGAAGAACGCTCTGGCCGCACGGTGCTCGCCAAGAGAATCAAGAACGGGCGTGACGACTCGACGTATGACGTCATCGCCGGCGCTGGAATAGACTGGCCCGTCGAAATACAGATGTGCACTGAGCCACGACCGCTGTCGTTGGTCCCGGCGGACCACTCCTGGACTCATGAGCATGCAGATCGGGACGGATAGAGCTGGAGCACGAGCTCCGAAGCAATTTCGCCCTCATTCGAACGGATGCGATCGCCACTCCGCGGCAACTCTTCTTCGATGCACATCGTGAATCGTGATAGGCCTGACGGCATCCGTTCGAACAAACTTACCAAGCTCGGATCACCGAAGTCGACGAATTGCGGTTTCCGCCAGTTGCGTCGTTTCGTGAGTTGCGCGGCCGGAGGCGGCGCTTTCGAATCAGCCCGTACGTCACTGTCTGGGACCGGCGCCCTAGCGGGGGATTGCAATGCTGCCTCTTCATCGATCTGCTCGTCCTCCGCGCCCTCATCTGATTCGGTGGGTTCCAGCACCGGTGGCAATGCGACGTTCCGGGCAGAGCCCGGAATCACCCGTACGTAAACTCGCTCGGGGATGCCATGGAGAGTCCGCCAGCGCGCGAGGCGCACGAAGTATTGCGGCTCAGCTTCCCCTGCTCGCCTGACGGGCCACAGCGCACGAGGGACCATCCATTGCCTGCGGCTGATGGCTACGACCCCTTCATAGGTGACGCGGGGCCGATATTGTATCGTCAACGGCACCTCTTGCGTCGCCAAAGCCTGTGGAGCTCTCAGCCATGTGTCAGGGAGACGGATGAATCCCATTGTGGGAAGACCAAAGCGCGCAAGGAGTTGAAACAGCGGCGGTCGCATCCTTGGGTTTAGAAATCCGAGATCAAGTGGGATTACACGCGCATCGGTTGTTGTATTCAGCAAGCACAGTGCGTTGGCGTCGCTCGTATCGCGGGTCACGCACAGATGCCCACAGTCGATGACGGTTCCCGACGTACCGCTCGCGCTGAGCGGGTAGCGGATCGATGTGCGGACGAGGGACGGATGAAGGTTTCCATTGAATGCACCGTCTGCTTCGATTTCAGCGAACTGCCACTCATTGCTGTTTCCTTCATTATCGGCACGCACCTGGGCGAGAAAATCGCCGGGGAGCAAGTCGAGAAATCGGGAGTAGTACTTGCCATATCCAGCAAAACATTCCGCGCCTCGGACGTAGAGCTGCTGAAGGTTGCTCTCCGTTGCACTAAAGGCTGGTGTCGCAAACACGGCGATAGATCGTCCGTCCAGAGTCTCAGGCGGGAGAGTTTTGCTGCAGCCTAGCACATCATCGCGCCGAAGCACGATTTCGCTGGCTGCGGGATTTGATTCCCACCGTGCTCGGAGGAGCTCACAAAGGGACTCCCGAGCGGTGTGCACACGGCGCACGGACTCCAGGTTGAAGGGGTTCTGCAGATTGTAGGCACCTTGGAGCAGCATCCGCTCTTGGGTACTCAGGCCCTGTTCCACTTCGAGATGATGCTTGAAATGATGTCGGTAGAACTCCTCATAAAATTCAAGCACTGGGACGCGATCGACAGCTGTGCCGTAGCGGTTCTCGAAGAATTGCCGCAGCGTTGCCTGAAGGGCATGTGTCTCGGACATCGGCAACAGCAGTTCGGCGAGCTCCGCCAGCTTCTCCAGCGGTGCACAGGTCCCGGAGAGACTCATCGTGGCGGATGCCGTCGCGTCCTCCCATACGATGGGCTCACTGGGGAGGGGCCGCGCAATTCGCTGGTCGGCAAAAGTGTCAAGCAAGGCTTGCTTCATGGCCTCGATACCGACGGGCCTACGAACCTTATCCGAGCACGCCAACTGATCAGCTTGCCGGCGGAGTGATCGGAGCGTGGATCCCAGGTCAATGCCGAGTGCATTTCCTGTCCTCTCGAGTACGCCCGCAAGAGGCTCCTCCCAATCAGCTTCGAGCTCTGGAATGCCATGGCTGTAGCGCAACAGGCCCAGGCGCACCAAACCTTCGCAAAAGGCGGTAGCTTCTTCTTTGGATGCCTCCAACGTCGCGTCGGCGAGAAATCCCTCTACGAGAGATTCGATCGTGCGCCTGCCATTGGCGTTAATGACCTGTCTGCGAATGTAGTGCAGCAGTTCGTTCGACTCGATGTGTCGAAATGTCTCCTGCACGCCAGTTCGCGTAAGTAGTATCCATTTACTGCCACGCTCCTCCACCGTTTCATTCCAGAGCACGGGCAGGCCTCGCGACAGCTCCGGAACGGAAATCGCAGCGCGCCAAAATAGGTCAAACAATCGCTTATTGAGTCGCACGCGTGTTGTCTTTTCCGTAGGCGTCCCGATCAGCTGTGCACTTCCCACGAGCGGGGACCGGTCGAAGGCACCACGCCCGACTGCGCAGAACCTCGCAAAGGGCGTCGACTTGGTCGCCATCCTGCTGAAATATCGTAACAGGCCCCTTTCGACCTGTGTCAGCGAGCCTCCACGCCCCAGCGGCGGTTCCACCAGATACTGTTCAAGTACAGACGCAAGACCCGGCGTCGCCAACTGAAGCGAGAGTACATAGTCCACATCATGCAATTGTGCTCGGAACTTTGCGCGCCACAGATTGACTTCGTTGGACCAGCACTCATCGATGCGGGCGACCAGCTGTTCGCGACGAGCCAATGCAAGTATTTGTTGTTCGATTATTGTGCGGTCGCCGATGGCGAGTGTCGTCGTCCACGCCGCGACGCGGGCTGACACCGGTCGTTCAGTGAAAATTGCGCGCCTGAGCGCAAGCAGTCCGCGTCGCTGCTCGCGCTCTGTCGCCTCCCCGACGGCTGCAAAAAGCAGCTGTGATACCTGCTCCTGCCGCTGCGCAATCCCACTATCGGCCTGCAGAACTTCCACGAGCAATCCGCGAATCATGGCCGAGGTCAGGCCTGTGAGGCGATTCATCGGCACGCCAGCATACCGGACAAGAAACGCCGGCGCGACGTGTAGCCGCACTGTTCGCGAGTTGGAATCCATCATGTCTCACTTGTGCGAGGTCGAATGCCGACGTCCGGCCTTGCTGCTCGGAAATCAATCTGACACCGGGACGATTGTGCGCAAGTGGAACGATGCCCGTGATTGGCGTGGTTGTAAACTAACTTGGTATTGCACCTTCCATTCGCCCGTCCGCGTTACCCATTTCTGCGCTCACATGGCAACAATAAGAATTTTCTAATATTCGGTACATGCGCCAAGCAACGTCGGTTGAGCGCTGGCGACTTGACATTGCGCCGCGCACGTACGCGATTGATCCCCAGAGTCGCTCGCAGTATTGACATGTGCAGCTTGGGCCATGATATTCGCTCTGCCTAAGATTCTCTAATCAGCATGACGAAGGCGTTTAGATGATGATAGAACTGGACCTCGCGTAGTATCAACTCATCCGTTCTAGCATTACGTCATCTTGATAGATGGCTAAGGCCAGTGGGGCGACATGCCGACATTACACTCAAAGATTCGGGCGGTGCGATGACGATGCCTTCTTCGCGTCCCACAACTCTAGATGGGGAGGCCCAATGAGTAGCAGGAAGCGCAAGTTGACGTTGGACGATCTGCATGTCGAGGTGTTCGACATGATGCCCAGGCAAGCTGGCGCTGGGCGAGGAACAGTCGTTGGGCTCATCTCGATGGATTGCCAGCCGACGGAAGAGTGCCAGCCAACTGACTTTGGGTGCACGGTGTTCGAGAGTACGTGCGCCAATCTTACGTGCGATCAGTCTCATCCACAGGATTGCATGTCCGGGCCACAAAACACGTACTGTGGAGACCAGTGTACCTACGATACGTGCACGTGCAATGATGGCCTGCACGGTTATTCCTGCTCGCCCGGATGCACTGATCCCGGCACTGGCTGCTGACGACTTGCTCTATGTTGCGCAGGACGTCAGGGTAGATTGACGATTGGCCGGGACCAGAGCTTGGTCCCGGCCTTTCTTTTCATGCTGCTAGAGAGACTATCCGCGAGAACGACCGTGCCTTTGACGGTTTGTGCCGCGGTTGTGGATGCTCAAAAGACAGTATCGGCTAACGCCTGGAAGGTGGCCTTAAGCGTGAGCACAGGAGCTTGTCCTGTGGGAACGGTCGCGGGTGTTGCTCGGGGTAAACGGTTTTCAGTAATGGTTGCGAGTGACACGGTGTAACGGCGTTACAGCAAACGCAGTAACCCGTAACTCATACAGAATACCCGCATCCGGGTGAACGAACCCATTACCTGCGTTCGCCACAATCTATACAACCAAGGGACTACCGCGTCCAGACCGAGATCAATCCGCACCATTTGCCGTCGCCAATGCCGGCAAACTGCAGGGGGATCGTCGCAGCGCCGGCAAAGACTTCGATGCCGTAAATCAGCGGAGGAGCGGGTAGCTCCTTGAGATCGAAGGCCGGGCGCTCCTGCGACGTCACCTGCGGGCGACCATCGATGGCGACGAGGAGATAACAGGGTTTTGAATTCTCGTCGAGCACGAGCGTGCGCGTCGACATCGCCAGCTTCTGGCCCTGATAGTCAGCGATTCTGATGGACGGAATGCCGGCGAGCATCTGCCAGATGTCGACGGGATTTCGCTTGAGGATATCCTCACGCGTCATCGAGACTGTTGCCTGCTTGTTCAGATGGCGCTGCTCGAATTCGCTATTGCGACCGGTCCCTTGAAAGGACGAAAGCCGATGCGGAGGACACTGAGCTCAACGGTGCCTGGAACCTCGATGCGCAGGGTGAAGCTGCCGTAGCTCGTCGTCAGCGCGCGGGTGACGGTGACGCCAGCCAGGTCCGTGGCCACGACGATGGCGCCGCCAACGGGGGTGCTGTCGGGCAACACGACAAACCCGCTTACTGCCTGCGCGTGTGCGCTGCGGACGCTACCGAGTGCAAGTGCTGCAGCGACAAGCGCGCATCGCAGCATTCGCATCGTCGGCTACTCTTTTCCTTCGGCTTCCGTAGGAGCGCTCTCGGGATAATCCGTGTCGAGCTCCGCATCTTCGCGCTCTTCTTCTTCGCGCTCGCGCTGCAGTGCTTCGTCGCGCTCGCGGCGGTACTGTTCGTACCATTCACGCGTGATCTCGCCGGCCAGCTCACGGTTGCCAAGCCCGAACGACAGCGCCATGGCAAGCGCGATGGCTCCAAAGAGAATCGCGAACGCGGTGGTGACGATATCCGTGGCGATGCCGAGCTCCTGGAGCGCCATGAAGATGGCAAGCAGGATGACGCCGCCGCGGCCGACGCGTGCGAGCGCTCGTCCACCGTGCAGTGCACCCGCAGACGCGGAAATCAGCCCGCCAACGAAGCCACCGAGCACGATGCCCACGAGGATGATCACGATGGCCGCGATCACGCTGGGGATGTAGCTCACCAGCTCCGAGAACACGTTGGCCAGCGACTCGAGCCCGAGTGCATTGGCCGCGACGAGGATCACGGCGAACATCACGAGCCAGAACACCAGGTGCGCGAGCACGCGGGTGGGATTCAGGTGCGAGCCCGACCGCTCCACGGCGTGCATGACACCACCGCGCTCGAGCATCTTGTTGAGCCGGATGCGCCGGAGGAACCGCTCCGTAAGACGCTCGAGCACTTTCGCCAGCAGGTACCCGGCGAACAAAATGACGAGTGCGCCGAGGAGGGCGGGCACGATGTCGCCGAACACCTGGGCCAGACTCGCCTGGAGGCGGTCGAGGAAATTCACGCGGGGTTCCTGCTGGAGTGGAGTGGTGACGCTCCGTCTAACCTAGCGGTTTTTCCGGGCGTGGGGGAGAAGCAGTTGCGTTGCGGTGTCATCCCGCATGAGCGAAGCGAATGTCGGGAGATGCTAACCGACCGTGTGGCACGGCTGGCGCAAAGAACTATCTGGTACGTCCCGACACGCGTACCGCGTGCGGGATGACAGTGGGGCGCCACCGCGCGTGCGGGATGACAGCGGGCGCCACGGCTGGTGCGGGACGGCAGCTCAGTTGCGCGTGCCGCGCTTCAGGTCGAAGATCAGGCTTCGTTTGCAGGTGGGGCAGATGAGCCACTCCCGCCGGCGCGAGTAGCCCAGTCCGAATGACCCGCCACCGATGGAGCGCTTGGTCATCGGCGTCTCGTCCCGCGGACACACCGGTTTTTCGCCTGCCGTCACCAGCGCGAGAATGGTCTTCTGCTCCTCTGCGTCGAACTGGGCGTGCTGGTCCGTTCCCATTAGATCGCCACCACGATCTTGCCAAACTGGCCGCCGGTCTCGAGTCGCTCGAATGCAGTCCTGCCCTGTTCCAACGGATAGACCCTATCCACGGGAAGTCGCAGCCGGCCCTCGGAAAACAGCGCGACAATCGCCGCAAACTCTGCATCATTGCCCATGGTGGAGCCGAGGATGCTCCACTGGTTCCAGAAAAGCTTGCGGACGTCGGTGGTGAGCATGGGTCCGGACGTTCCGCCGCAAGTGACGATCCGGCCCGCGCGGCCCAGTGCGCCGAGCGACTGCGACCACGTCGCCTCGCCTACGGAATCGACGACCACATGCACCCCCTTCTTTCCAGTGCGTGCGCGGATCTCCCGGCCGACGTCGACGGTGGTGTGGTTGATCGTGTCGTCGGCACCGAGCGCGATGGCACGGGCGAGCTTGTCGTCGCTCCCCGATGTGACCGTGACGTGCGCACCGAGCATTTTGGCGATCTGGAGACATGCGATGGCCACACCGCCGCCAATACCCCAGATGAGTACGCGCTCACCCGCCCTGACCTGCGCGCGCGTGACGAGCATGCGATACGCGGTGAGCGTCGCGAGCGTGAACGCGGCCGATTCCGCGACGTCGCTGTCCGTGGGGATCTTCAGGACGTTGACGGCGGGCACCACGACGAGCTCGGCCATGGTTCCAGGGTGGTGCTCGCCCAGGATTCCGTAGCGCGGACAGAGGGGCTGTTCGCCGGCAAGGCAGTACTCGCAGGTGCGGTCGCTCAGGCCTGGGTTGATGACAACCATGTCGCCCGCTTTCACGTTGGACACGCTGCTCCCGACTGATTCCACGACTCCCGTTCCATCGGCGCCGAGAATCCACGGTGCCGTGATGGTGACGCCGGGCAGACCTTTCAACAGGAAGAGGTCCAGGTGGTTCAGTGCCGCGGCACGCATGCGAATGCGGACGTCCGACTCCCGCCGCAGCGGTGGCTCTGCGAGATCGGTGCGAAATTCAATCTGTTCCGTGCCGCCGTGGGCGGAGATGGTGAGTCCTCGCATGCCTCTGGGCTGGGGTTATATTTCTCGCGGAATGCTATGCGTCGATGAGCGTGCGCGAAAGCCGCGCGGCGGTCGTCGATCTGCTCCAAAGACGGCGCACTCATGACTGCAATCAAGGTTCCACCGCTCGGCGAGTCCATTGTGGAGGCCACGGTGTCCCGCTGGCTCAAGAATGAAGGCGATGCGGTTGCCGCGGGCGACACGCTCGTGGAGCTCGAGACGGACAAGATTACCGTGGAAGTTCCGGCTTTGAGCGCCGGCGTGCTCACCAAACGTGCGGTCAATGAGGGCGACGTCGTGAACGTCGACCAGCTGCTGGGCGAGCTCGAGGAGGGCGCAACGGCCTCTACTGCCCCAGCGCCTGCCACCGGAAAGCCGGTGGCTGCACCGGCTGAAGCGCCAGCACCTGCCCCCGTGGCCGAGAAGGCCGAGGTGCGCGCGTCACCAGCGGCGCAGCGTGTGGCGGCGGATCGGGGTGTTGATCTGAGCACGGTGGTCGGCACGGGTCGCGGCGGCTTGGTCAGCAAGCCGGACGTGATCGAGCAGTCTCCGACCAAGCCGGCAGCCGTTCCTGCAAAGGCGGCCCCGGCTCCCACCGCGGCGCCGGCGCCGGCCAGGCTTGCTCCCGCGACCGGCGAGCGTGAGACGCGAGAGAAGATGACCACGCGGCGCAAACGCATCGCGGAAAACCTGCTGCTCGCCCAGCACTCCACCGCGCACCTCACGACCTTCAACGAGATCGACATGTCCGCCGTGAGCGCGCTGCGCGAGCGGCTCAAGGAGCGCACCGAAAAGGAGCACGGCGTCAAGCTCAGCTTCATGCCGTTCTTCGTGAAGGCGGCCTGCATGGCGCTCAAGGCATACCCCGTCGTGAACGCGCAAATCGACGGCGACACCCTCGTGTACAAGCACTACGTGAACATGGGCATCGCCGTGGCGTCCGAGGCGGGGCTCGTCGTCCCGAACATCAAGGACGCGGATCGCAAAGGCATGCTCGACATCTCGCGCGACATCGGCGCAGTGGCGAAGAAGGCGCGCGACGGCAAGCTCGCGATGGACGATCTCACGGGTGGCACCTTCACCATCACGAATGGCGGCGTGTTCGGCTCACTCGTTTCCACGCCAATCATCAACTTTCCGCAGGTCGGCATTCTGGGCCTGCACAAGACGCAGGATCGTCCCATCGCCCTCAATGGACAGGTGGTGATCCGGCCCATGATGTACGTCGCGCTGTCGTACGATCACCGCGTGATCGATGGCCAACAGGCGGTGCTGTTCCTCGTTCGCGTGAAGGAACTGATGGAAGATCCGGGGTCCATGCTGGTCGATTGATCCTGTGGGTCGCTAAGGGAGGGTACATCCCCCGACGACACCGTGTGCGTTTTCCGTGCTAGTAGCGTTACGTTCTAGACTGGCTTCTGCCCTGGCCACTCGACCTTAGGTTATCTTACGCATAGCCGCCACTCGATGGTTAGACCAGCTCGATCCGACTGCCCTCCATGCTCGAACACTGGCGCCCGCGCCCTTGGCTCTGGCTGCTCCTCGCCGTTGCGACGTTCGCCGCCTACGCACCGGCGCTCGACGCGCCGTTCGACTTCGACGACCTTCCGGCGATCGTCGACAACGCGACTATCCAGCAGGCATGGCCCCCGACCGCGCTCCTGAACACTCCGCAGCGCGGCACCGCCGTCTCCGGCCGCCCGATCGCGAACTATTCCTTCGCGCTGAGCTACGCGGTGAACCGGGCGCTCGGCGTCGACCAGCGGCCCGACCCCTACGGCCAAAACAAGACCGTCGGCTACCATGCGGTGAACCTTGTCCTGCACCTCGCGTGCGGACTGCTGCTCTTCCGCATCATCGGCCGGACGCTTCGATCCTCACGCTTGGTGGAGCGATGTGGCGCGTCGTCCGACGGCATCGCGATTGTTGCCGCGGCGATCTGGCTGCTCCATCCCATCCAGACCGAGGCGGTAGACTACGTCGTTCAGCGCACTGAGCTGCTCGTCTCCGCGCTGTACCTCGGCACGCTGTACGCGGCAATTCGCTCGGAGGACGCCCAGGCCCGTGGCCCGCGCACACGTTGGGCGTTAGTCGCAGTATTCCTCTGCCTCCTGGGCATGGGGACGAAAGAGGTGATGCTCACCGCACCGCTCATGGTCGTGCTGTACGATCGCGCCTTTCGTTGGTCGTCCTGGCGCGAGACGCTACGCGGACGCGGCGCCACGCTGTACCTCGCGCTCGGCGTCACGATGCTCTGGTCCATCGCGCTCGTCGGCGGCGGAGCGCGCGGTGAGTCGGTGGGCTTCCGAGGCATCACCTGGTATCAGTACTTCTATAGTCAAGCGTGGGCGATCTCCCACTATCTGCGCCTCACGCTCTGGCCCGCGCCGCTGTTGCACGATTACGGCACGAGTCCCATCGGTGGGCTGCGGGGCGTGCCGGGTCTCATGCTGCTCACGCTTGCCGCGGGAATCACCTTGGCCGCGTGGACGAGAGCCAACCGTTGGGGATGGCTTGGCTTCCTCGGCGCGTGGTTGTTTCTTCTGCTCGCGCCCTCGTCGAGCGTGGTGCCCATCCGCACGGAGATCGCCGCAGAGCGCCGTGTCTATCTCGCGCTCGCGGCCGTGATCGTGCTTGCCGTGCTCGGCGCCGACCTGCTGCGCCGCAGGATCCTCGCGACGTCGACGTCGAGCGGGCGTGCATTGGCCATTGGCCTCCCGGCGGCCCTGTGCATCGTGCTCGGCGCGACGACCTTCCAACGCAGCCGGCTCTACGCGCAGCCCGTCACCCTGTGGCGCCAAGTCGTCGAGCTCACACCGGACAATCCTCGCGCCTACAGCGGGCTCGCCATCGCGCTGCTGCGGCAGGATTCGACGCGCATTGCCGAGATCGAGCCCATGCTTCGTCATGCGATCGCGCTGGACTCTACACAGCTCGCATCCTGGACGAACCTTGCGACGCTCCTCATGATGCAGGGCCGTGTCGCCGAAGCGCGGCCGCTGCTCGAACACGCGCTGCTCATCGAGCCGGGCAATTTCGACGCGGAGAATCGGCTAGGGCGCGTGTTGGCTCTGCAGGGTGAGCCGCAGCGCGCGATCCCGATGCTCGAGCGCTCCGCCGCGTATCGCCCCTCGGACGTGGACGTTCACGTGCTGCTCGGCGTCGCGTACGTGCGGGCCGAACGGTGGGACGAAGCCGCGCGGACGTTGAGCGGCGCGCTACGGCTCGACCCCACGCGCGTCGACGCGATGCGCTATCTCGGGCGGGCGCTCGTCGAGTCGGGGCGAGATTCCCTCGCGCTCCCCTATCTCGAGACGGCGGCGCGACTCGCTCCCGGAAGCGGGCTCGGTCTCGCGACATTGAGTCTCGCGCAGGCGGAACTCGGTCGCGCCGATCAGGCCATCGACGCAGCACGCGCCGCCGTCGATCGCGCCGAGGGCGACGGTGAGGTCTTCATCGTCACGGGGCGCGCGATGCTACGCATCCATCGCGCGCCGGCGGCCGAGCAGTTCTTTGCCAAGGCGGTGCGGCTGCGGCCGAACGACGCGCAGCCGCTTACAGGGCTGGCCGCCGCGCAGGCCTCGATGGGGAAGGAGGCGGCGGCCATCGCCAACCTCCAGCGCGCGCTCGCGGTGGACTCGAGCTATTCGCCGGCACGTCAGGTGCTTTCCGCGTTGATGAGCCAGACGCACCTGTGAGCCACCCTGGCCAGGCAATCGCCGGCATCCAGCCCGCCCACTGAATAGCTTTCCCTTTCTATCATTCTCGGAAATATCACGTCATCATGGCAGACTCTCCTATTGCCGCCGACGTCCTGGTCCTCGGCGGCGGGCCCGGCGGCTACGTTGCCGCTATTCGCGCCGCACAGCTCGGCTTCAACACCGTGTGCGTCGAGATGGACAAGACGCTCGGCGGCACCTGCGTCAACGTCGGTTGCATTCCGTCCAAGGCACTGCTGAACTCGAGCGAACACTACGAGTTCATGACGCAGCATGCTGCAGAGCATGGCATTGGCGTCGACGGCATTCGCATCGACCTCGCGACAATGCTGAAGCGCAAGGACGCCGTCGTCAGCCAGAACACCAAGGGCATTGAGTTTCTCTTTCGCAAGAACAAGATCACGTGGGCCAAGGGCCGCGGCACGCTGCAGAAAGACAATGTGGTGGAGGTCACGGCTGCCGACGGCGCCGTGACGACCTACAAGGCGAAGGATGTCATCATCGCGACCGGCTCGGTGCCCGTCGAGCTTCCGTTTCTCCCGTTCGACGAGGAGCGCGTGCTCTCGAACGTCGGCGCGCTCAGGATTCCCGAGGTCCCCAGGCACCTCATCGTCGTTGGCGGCGGCGTGATCGGCCTCGAGCTCGGAAGCGTATGGCGCCGGCTCGGCGCCAAGGTGACCATCATTGAATTCATGCCCACGATCATGCCGGGCATGGACGAGGATGTCATCAAGGAAGCCGACAAGATTTTCCGGAAGCAGGGACTCGCGATTCGCACCGGCTCCAGGGTCACGGGCGCGCGACGTGACGGCGACGCCATGTTCGTGGACGTGGAAAAGGACGGCGCGACGGAAACGTTAGAGGCCGATTATGTGCTCGTGTCAGTCGGCCGTAAATCCTCTCTTAGTGGCGTGGATGCCACGGCGCTTGGCCTGAACGTCGGCAAGCGAGGAGAGGTCATTGTCGACAACCAGCTTCGGACCAACCTCCCCAACGTGTACGCCATTGGCGACTGCATTGGCGGCAAGCTGCTGGCACACAAGGCCGAAGAAGAAGGTGTCATTGCCGCCGAGGTGATCGCGGGGCAGAAGGTGCACATGCACTATCACTCCATTCCGTCCGTCGTGTACACCTGGCCGGAAATCGCGTCGGTGGGGCTTGCCGAACATGAGGTGAAGGCGGCGGGCCGCGAGTACAAGGTTGGCAAATTTCCCTTCTCGGCCAATGGCCGCGCGCGTACATCGGGCGACACGAGCGGCTTCGTGAAGTTCATTGCCGACGCAAAAACGGACGAGCTGCTGGGCGCACATCTCATTGGGCCCAACGTGTCGGAGATGATCGCCGAGGTCGTCCTGGCGTTCGAGTATCGCGGGTCGAGTGAGGACATCGGCATCACGGTGCACGCGCATCCCACACTGTCGGAGGCCACGAAGGAAGCGGCACTGGCAGTGCTTGGACGAGCGATTCACATCTAGGCATGGCCGTTCGCGCGCTGCAATCGAGTGATGCGGTTGCGGCGCGGGCGCTCGTGGAGCGTCATCTTGGCGGCACGCGCTACCACCCACGCACGTGCGAGCAGCTGGAGCTGGCACTCGTGGCCCGACATGGCGAGGACGCGGGGCTGGCGCTCGGCGACATGAGCGGCGTGCTGCTATACGGCACGGTGGCCGGTGCAGCCGGCGTGGTCAGGATCCACACCGCCATTGGCAATGGGCTGGCATCCCTGCTTGAAGGAATGCTTGCGAGTGAGCCGGCCCGTTCCGCGCGGCTCGTCGTCTGTGAGCTGGCAAGCGACGTGATCTTCGCGCCACTCCTTCATGCACTCTTAACGTTCGGCTTCTTGCGCGGTGGAACGGTCGAGGACTATTTCGAGCATGGGGTATCACTGGAAATCCTCGTCCTGTATCGCCATACGTCTTAGCCGGCTCGTGGTTCTCGTTGCTGGCCTGACTGCGTGTGGACGCCGTGACGCGATGCGCATCCAGTTCGCCGCTGACACGCTGGAGATCAATACCAGAATTCCGGCCGCCGCGGGGGTGACTGGGCTTGATGATCGCGGGCAGCCCGTAACGAACACCATGCTTGCCTACTCCGTGTCGCCCGCTGCGATCATGAAGGTAAGCAATGATGGAATGATCACGTGTTCCAGGACCGGGCGCGGCCACCTTGTCGTCACGTCCGGAACAACGATGGCTCGAGCTCCGGTCTGGTGCCACCTGATCAAGAGGTTCGGGGTTCCCGCTTTTGTACAGCTCGTCCTGGGTGGAAAGCCCCAACCCGTACAGATCACCGCGTACGACGACTCCGGCAATTTCATGCCACACGTGCGTGCGCCAATGCTGATTACCGATACATCGGTGGTGCGCTTCACGGACGGCATGCTCACGGGCTTGAAAATCGGAATGGCGCGCGTGGCGTTCGACAGCAGGTGGGAACCCGCGATCAATGCGGATTCCAGGATGCCGGAGCTCATCGCCCTCTCGATCATCACGGTTTCCGAACAGATCGCGGATTCGCAGGCCGTCACCATTGCCAACGGCGACTCGGTGACGTGGCCCCTCCGGACAGGGATGTACCGGACCGAGATGCAGTTCGAACAGGGACCAGGCCTCGCACCCGGCGTGCGCGTTTCATGGAAGGGGACGTTCTGCCAGGATGTGCCACCTGATTCTCGCCGGGTGCTTGTCTGCACGGTGCGCCCGGAGGCCCGAAATCCGCGGCTCGTCCTCACCAACAGCGCCTCAGGACCGGCGCGCGGAGTCGTCAGTCTGCTCAGGAACGAGTATCGGCCGTAGCGCTAAGGCTTCTTCTTCGACCCGGCGAGGGAGCGGTAATACTCTTCCACGTCGGCACGGTATTCGGCGGGCACCGGCGCGCGTGAGCCAAGCGCCGGACTCCTGTCGTTGCCGAGTCCGAGCTTGCGATACAGGGAGAACTCGAAGTTCTTCAGCCCTTCGATGACGGAGGATTGAAGGTCCGCGAGACTCTTTTCATCGCCAAAGCCGCGGCGCGTCTCGAGCTTCCTGAGCTCGTCGATGGCCTGGTCGAGATCCTTTACGTCCACGCCCTGGCGCACGAGGTCCTTGCGCAGCTCTTCCGCATTCGCGCGGCGCATGCCGAGCTCGCGTGAGAGCTGACGCTGGTCGCCGGCATCGAGGCCATTTGGTGTGCCGTTGCCGCCGCCGAACTGCCCCTCGCCGGTGCGTGATGGATTTCCGCCACCGCCGCCGCCACCCTGCTGGCTGCCGCGCGCCTGTTGCCCCTGGCCCTGGCCCTGGCCCTGTCCTTGACCCTTTCCCTGGCCTTGGCCCTGTTGTTGTCCGTCCTTGCCCTGTTGTTGTCCGTCCTTGCCCTGTTGTTGGCCATCCTTGCCTTGCTGACCAGCCTGGCCCTTGCCGGCCTTGTCGCCAACACGTTCGCGCAGCGACTCGAGCCCGCGCACCAGCTCGCGCGCCCGCTCGAGCGCCTTCTCCTGATTCTGCGACGGCGAGCTGTTGCCAAGCGCACCAGCCGCATCGCGCGCCTTGTCCGCAATGTCCTTCAGGTTCTCGCCAATCTGCCCCTCAAACGCATTTGCGTAATCGGGCGACCCACTCCGCATTACGTTCCTGGAAAAGTCGATCTTCTCCTTTACACGCTGCTCGCGAATCGCATTCGCCGTTTCACCCAGCTTGCCGGCCGCCGTCGGCTGCTCGCGCTGCCCTTCGCGCGAGAGACGATCCGCATCGGCCGCGAGCTTGTCCACGTCCTTCGAGAGCGCATCCTTCTTTGCACCGAGCTGCTGCAGCTGCTTCGCACGCTCGTCGCCCGTTGCGCCGCCAAGGTTCTTTACCCCATCGGCGATGTCGCGCTCACGCTCCTGCAGGTCTTTCGCCTGATCCGCGAGCTTCTTCACCGCCGACGACACGGCACTCGACCGCGCGTTCTCCACGCCGCTCGCGGCACGCTTGAGCTGATCCAGCGCCGCGGCACCCTGCGCACTCGATCCACTCGCCGCCTTCTTCATCGCGTCGGCCGCCTCCTGCATGCGCTGCGCGGCTTCGGACATCTCGGGCGACTTCTGCTCGCGCGCGAGACGCTCCAGCCGGCGCGCTTCTTCCTCTGCCTGCTTGGCAAGATCGCGCTGTGAACCACCGCCGCCGCCGCCACCGCCAGATTCCTTGCCCAGCTTCTCGCGCAGCGCTTCGGCCATCTTCTGCGCCCGCTCGTTCTCCTGCTGCTGCCGGCTCGCGAGCTGCTTCAACCGCTCGAGCGATGCATCCACCTCGCGCTGCGCGGACTGCTCCGATTCCTGCTGTACCGCCTCGTACTGATTCTTGAGCTTGTCCACCTGCAGCTCGAACAGATCCGCGAGGTCTTCGGCCTTCTTACTCTGGCCGCCACCGCCGCCGCCGCCGCCCTGACGTCCGCCCATCTGCACATTCACGTCGCGGTAAAGCTCCTCCGCGCGCTGGAGATGCTGAAGCGCCTGTTGCTCGGCTGGCAATGCCGCGTTGCCTTCGGCCTTCACCAGTCGTTCCTCGGCGGCCTTGAGGAATACCACCGCGGAGTCGAGCTCCACCTGGATGGCCGCGAACGTGGTATCGGTTTTGGCCACGCCGCGCTGCTTCATTCGCGCAGAAAGACCGGCCACGTCCTCGCGCAGGCGGCCTTCGGCGATGTTGAGCGTCGTGACGTCCTCGCGGCGTTGGCGCGCAGGCGTCGTCGCGCTGTCACGCAGCCAGTTGAACGTTCCCGCTACGATCTCCTTCTGGCGCGCATTGAGCGCGTCGGGGTTGTCACCACCTCCCCCGCCACCGCCGCCCCCACCGCCCTGCTGCTCGGCCTGCCGATAGTTCTTGCCGAACGCACGCACCTCCAGGAAGTACACGTCACTCATGCCCACGTTGCCCGCGCCATCCCTGGCAACGGCGTGGTAGGCAATGAGGTCGCCAGGCTTGAGCGTGAATTCCTCGAGGAACAACGTGTGCGTGGCGCGCGGCTCCTTGCCGTGATTCTTGCCGCTGTCGGCCAGCACCACGGATTTTTCCTCGCCGCCGTTCACGCGATAACGCATCTCCAGCTTGTCCACGCCATAGTCGTCCGACGCACGCACGGCGACGGTGACCTCCTCGATGTTGGCCACCTTGGTGTCGCGGCCAGGATCGTCGATGAACACCTTGGGCGCACGATCCGGCAACGCGTCCACGGCAAACTGCACCGAGCCCGGAACCTTCGCGCCATCCGGCGCCACGAGGTCGATGCGATAGAAACCGGTCGTCTTTACCTTGAACGATGCGGCCAGCGTTCCATCCTTTCCGATCTGGAATGGTACGGTGGTTCCGTTGTCGAACGCGAGCACGCCGCTCTGCACGGGTTTCGTGATGTGCGCGTGCACCGTTACCGTGGTCCCGACAACAGCCGCGACGTCACCGCCTTCGTCGATGTGCTCAGTGGCGAGGCCAGTGTACGCCGGATAGCGAAGATCCAGCGCCAGCGTCTTGAGCGCCGGCATGTCCGTCACGGTCAGCCGGTACATGGGCGAGCGCACACCATTCGCGTCGACGAAATATTCCGTCGCCTGCGTGAGGTCGAATACGCGCGAGGTGAATGCGCCGGCGACGGTATCGCGCGACATGGGCAGACGCACCCACTCCGACGCCGAATCCGAACGAAACACCAGTTCGGCGCCCTCGGCGCTGAATCCGGAGAGCATGGCCTTGACGTCGACCGCGGCGCCGCGCGGAATGGCCGCGTTGCCGGGCAGCACGTGCACGGCCATGACAGGCGTGGCAGCCTCGGCCACGGACCACGGTGCGAAGAGCAGCTTGGCCGACCTGCTCACCGCGCTGGGGCCGATGACAAATAGCAGCACGCCGGCCACGGCAACCATGCCGAGTGACCGCGCGGCCTTGACCATGCGCGGCCGCTCGATGGCCATGTCTTTCTGCAATGGACGAACGACCGCGAGCGTTCTCTCCACGAGCCGTGCCGTGAGCGACGGCGACGCACGCAGCGCATCCGGCGCGCGAAGCTCGTGCACGGCCGAGAGCAGCGCCTGCTTCAACTGCGGCGCACGCTCCTCGACATACAAGGCAAAGCGCTCCTCGCTCATGCGGCGCGAGAGCGGAACGATCATCCAGTACACGATCGCAACGGCGATGAGCGCGTAGCCGAGCACGCGCATGGCGACGACGGTGGCGGTCGTTGCGCCAAGGAACGTTGTAATGAGCGAACCGGCAATGATGGCGACGAGCACGGACGCCGCGATCCAGACGGCCGACTCGAGAATCACGCGTTGGCGCCACTGGCGCCTTAGCGCGGCAAGTGACTCGAAGAGCTGATTGGCCGGACTCATGATGCGCTCCCTTCCGACGGTTCCACGGTGAGCCTGGTCGCAGTGCCGCGCCAGCCTCGGTTCGCGACGAACGTTTCTGCCATCAGGAGGATCGCGACGATGGCCAGCAGAATGCGCCACAGCCGCTGTCGTCCCTCCACTTCTGCCTGCGTTGGTACATCGACGGATGCGTCGGCGGACGCCGCGCTCTGCTTCACGCCGAGCAGCAGCTCGCGCACGTCCAGCGGTGTGAGGTCCGATTCGCTCGATGGGGCATTCACAGCAAGCAGACCGGCGGGCTCTCCCTGCACGCGCCCTTCATATAAGGCATACACGCCGGATTCGCGGAGCGCCACAGTCGACCCGACGGAGTCACGCGCCGGCCGCAATATGGCTCCGCGCGGGGTGAGCACCGCCGGCTCCTTCAGCGAGCCCGGCAGCAGCCAACTCTGCCCCGTGGCACGCCAGAGCGTGGTTACATCCCGACCTGCTCCATACAGTACAAGTCGTTGCAGGAACGGAAGATACGCGGGTTGCAGCGGAAAATCGCCAGACCTGGAATCCAGTGACGCGACAATCATCATCACGCGCCCCATTCCCTCTTTTCGCTCTACAACGGCCGGCAATCCATCGTCAAACCGGGCAATGACGTCTGACCCCGGCGCGGCCGTGAGACGCGGATACCTGAGAAAGCGAGCGGCATTGAGTGCCGCAGGGGTCGCACGAAAAGCCGCGAAGAGCGGATGATCCATGCGAACGTCGCCTAGGGAGCCGCCGCGATCATTGAGACGATCCACTGCCGAGCCAATGGTGGCCGGAAGCAGTGGCGATGCAACGCGCCCTTCCGAACGCCTGCCCGGCACGACGACGAGACCACCCCCGCGCCTCACCCATTGTGCGAGTGCGGGCAGCGTGGGCACCGGCGTATCCCAGAGCACCACGAGTGCGGCGCCCTCGAGCTCACGCTCGTCGAGCCGACCGGGAATCACGCGCTGAATGTGAACGAGTGGCGAATGGCCCACGCCGAGTGCTCTCTCGAAGAACAAGGTCTCGTCGCCGGCTGCATCCTCAGGCGCCACGAGCAGCACGCGCACGGCATCGTCCGCCTTGAACGCGAAATGGAATGAGTCGTCGGCGGCGAGCGCATCGTGGTCGAGGGCGATCGCGCCGCGCACCCGCCCTGCGGGCAGGAGCACGGGATCGAAGGCAACGGGCACGTCGCCCGTTACAGGGATCGTGACCTCGCGGGTGCCCGACGGGCGTCCGTTCAGGATCAACGTGGCCTTCACCTTGCGCGGTGCTTTCAGCTCGCGCGAGATCACGCGCGCCTGCACGGAGAGCATGGTGCGCGTCGGCTCCACGATGTGGTGCACTTCCACCGATCCAACCGCCGTATTGGCTTTGCTCACCGGCCCCACGCTGATGGTCCGAACACTCATGCCTTCGGGGAGGTCGAGCCCCGCGACTCCGGACACGCCGCTGCGCTGCAGGTCGGTGACGATGACGATCTCTCCCTTCACGTCATTGGCCGCGACGATGAGCTGCCGCGCGGCACGCAGCGCCGACGCGTAGCGAGTTCCGCGAGACGTGGGCGCCGCTTTGCCGAGGGCCGCCAGTGCGGCGGTCTTGTCCACGGTGAATGGCTGGGCGATCTCTGCTTCGTCATCGAAGAACACCACCGCGACTCGATCGTTTCCGTCGAGCGACGTGATGACGTGCCTGGCCGAATCCATCGCTGCCGGCCATACGTCCGTATGGCCCATGCTCTGCGAGCGATCGAGCAACAGCACGACAGCGCGTGCACGATTGGCTCGTTCGGTTGCCGCCGTGCGGGAAAACACGGGGCGCGCAAACGCGAGCACGAGCAGCGCCAGCGCAAGGGCGCGCAGCAGCAGGAGCGGCAGGTCCGTGATGCGCCGGCGCTGCGCAATACGAATGGGCAGCTGCTGCAGGAACATCAACGACGGAAATCGCTGCGGACGGTCCTTGTCCCTGTGCCGCAAATGCAGGACGACGGGAATCGCCAGCGCGGCGAGGCCGGCCAGGAATGCAGGAACGAGCAGCCCGAATCCCATCAGCGCACTCGGCTCCTCGCCAGGCGGCGATCGAGGTAGGCATGCAGTGCGGCGTCGAGCGGCTTGTCGGTGTCCACGCGAACGTAGTCCGCGCCGGATGCCACGAGCCGCGCGGCCACCGCCGCATAGTGCGCCTGCGTCAACGTCTTGTATTTCGCCCGAAGGTCATTGGGCCGAATGGGCAGCCGCACGCCGCTCTCGAGATCCTCGAAGGTTGTGGCATCGGTAAAGGGAAAATCGCGCTCCGCGGCATCGACCAGATGGAAGACGATGACGTCGTGCCCACGCATGCGGAGCGAATCGGCCGCCTTGCCGAGTGCAGCGGGCTGCTCGTAGCAGTCGGAGACGAGGGCCACGATGCCGGCGCGCGACGTGAGATGCGTGAGCTTCTCGATGGCGTTGGTGAGATGCCCCGTGCCGGCTGCCTTCGAGCGGCCGAGGGTGTGCAAGAGGAGCTGCAGATGCCGCGTGGATGCCGGCACCACGTCGACGAGATCGCCGGTGAACGTGGCGAGTCCAACCCGATCTCCCTGATGCTGCGACAACCATGCGAGGCACGCGATGAGGAAGCGGCCGTAGTCGTATTTGGTGAGTGCGCCGCTGCCGAAGTCCATGGACGCGGAGGAGTCCAGCGCAAATACGACGCTCGCGTTGGTGTCCGCTTCGTACTCCTTGATGTAGAAGCGGTCGGTGCGGCCGAACACGCGCCAATCGATGCGGCGCAGGTCGTCACCGGGCTGATACGAGCGATGCTGGGCGAAATCCATGGATGAGCCCTTCCGCATCGACCGGTGCTGGCCGTGCATGAATCCGTCAACGACCGTACGCGCCAACAGTGTAAGGTCGGAGATCTTCGCGAGCAGCGCGGGGTCGAGGAATGATGCGGGGGCGGTGGGCATCAACGGCTGCTTGAAAGCAGGATGTTACTCACAACGCCGACTTCGGAATGGGCACGGCCGCCAGCAGTCGGCTCACCAGCTGGTCCGTGGTGACCTTTTCCGACTGCGCCTGGAAGTTGAGCAGCACACGATGGCGCAGCACCGGCAGGGCAAGCGCGCGCACGTCGTCGAACGTGACATTGCTGCGGCCCTGCAACAGCGCGCGCGCCTTGGAGCCAAGGATCAGCGCCTGCGCCGCGCGAACGCTCGCGCCGTACGACACCCACTGCCTGATGAAATCCGGTGCGCCTTCCAGGGGACGCGTATGACGCACGAGGCGCACCGCATAGCGCGTGACCGCATCCGCCACCGGCACTCGGCGCACCACACGCTGGTACGCGAGAATCTCGTCGCGCGACACCACCTTCTGCACCGCTGCCAGCGGCACCGACGTCGTGGACCGCACGACGTTCACCTCATCTTCTTCCGGCAGGTAATCGAGCACGATCTCGAGCATGAAACGATCGAGCTGTGCTTCGGGAAGCGGATACGTACCCTCGAGCTCGATGGGATTCTGCGTGGCGAAGACGAAGAATGGCGGCTCGAGATCATACGTCCGCCCCTGCACCGTCACGCGGCGCTCCTGCATGGCCTCGAGCAGCGCGGCCTGCGTCTTGGGCGGGGTGCGGTTGATTTCGTCGGCCAGGAGCACGTTCGCGAACACCGGGCCCGGCATGAACGTCAGGCGTCGCTGGCCCGTTGCCGGATCATCCTGGATCACGTCCGTGCCGGTCACGTCCGACGGCATGAGATCCGGCGTGAACTGGATGCGCGCAAACTTGAGGTCGAGCGCGCGCGCAAGCGTCGAGATCAACAGCGTCTTGGCCAGACCAGGCACACCGACCAGGAGGCAGTTGCCGCCGCCGAACAACGCAATGAGCGCCTGCTCGATGATGTCGTCGTTGCCGACGATCACCTTGCGAAGCTCGACGTTGATGCGCGTCGCGGCCGCCTTGAGACGATCGGCCAGCTCCGCGTCATCGAGACGCTCCAGCTCAGCGGGAGAGATGGGTCCAGTCACGCAAGTTCCTCGGTGATGGTCAGCGTGGATTTCGGTTCTTGAGCTCCAGCAACAACGACTGCGCCTTCTCGAACGAGGGTGCCTGCTCCAGCACGCCGAGCAGCTCTCGCCTGGCTCCCGCGGTGTCGCCGCTGTTGGCGAGCGCCCTGGCCAACTGATAGTGCGCGTCCAGCGCATCCGACGGATCGAGCGCAACGACGGCACGCCGCTCACGGACCGCCAACGCGTGATCGCCCGTGCTCGTTGCCAGCTGTGCGAGACGAACATGCACGCTCACGTCGTACGGCGATATCCAGATCATCCGCTCGAGCGGTGCGCGCGCGCCGGCAGAATCACCCATGCGCTCTCGAACGTCCGCCTCGAGCAGATTGCCCTCCCACGACGTCTCGCTGCGGCTCGTGTACCGTGAAATCTGCGACAGCGCCTCTTTCAGGTCGCCACGGTCGCGTGCCAGCTGCGACAGAAATATCGCCGGCGCCGCATTGCCGGAATATTCGGGAAACATCGCCTGGGCACGAAGCAGCGTGGCACGCGCAGAGTCGAGGCGGCCCTGCCCCACGTATGCGATGCCCGCGCGAATCGCCTCCACGAACGGGCCCTTCGCTTCTGCGGTACCCGTGGTATCCGGCACGACGGACAATAGCGGAACCGCAAATTTGGCACGAAGCCATGTATCGAACTGCGTGTCGAAGTCCGCGGGTCTGGTGCCAAGCACGCGCTCGAATACCGCGGGAGTCTCGAACCCGTCGCGATATGCTTTCAGCATGGCGACGAGAGCTCCACGTCCCTTCGTCGTCTCGATCATCTCGCACACGAGCGACGCATCGTAGTAGCTGTGAATGATCTCGGCACCGTAACGTGGATGCACGAAGCCATCATTGAGCTGACTCACCGGACGAATGCGTCCGCCCAGGTACGCAGACAGGAATTCGACGGACGCACTCGCACCCCAGCCGGGACGCGCGTGGCGCTCCTCGAGCACCGACAGCCCCTCCGTGAGCCACCGCGGGACACGGTTGCCCGACACGCCCAGCGTGAACGTATGCGCAAGCTCGTGCCACGCCGTGGAGCCCCAGTTGAACTCACCGCGCGTGCGTGACGACGGCGCGTCCATCGCCAGCACGGGGCCGAAGCTCACGCCGAGTGCGCCCAGACCAACCAGACCCACGGTGCGGACGGAGAAGTCCGCGTGCTCACCGTAGATCTCCAGCCGCACGGGAGCTGCGGGCTTGTAGTTGTACTTGTTGGAGAGGGTGTCATACGCTTCCTCGAGCAACGGCACGAGGTACATGGACAGGATCTCCGCCTCCTTTGGCGGGGCGACAAGACGAAAATGACCGCGGTCGATCGTCCTGAACTTCGCGAGATTGTCCAGGAGATCGAGCGTGTTCTTGTGCCACAGGTTGAACGGATCAATGGCGAATGCGCGCTCTATCGTAGCCCGTCCCTCTTCGATCTTCGCCGCCCGAAGTTGATTCGTCCCAACGAGTCCGAGCGCGCGCACGGAATTGGAATCCATCGCGAGCGCTTCACGGGCGAGACGATTGCCGTCGTCGTACCGGTGTAGCCGCGCCGCGGCTTCGGCGAGCTCCGCAAAAAAGTCCGACGGATGTGAGCTCAGCTGTCGCGCAGCAGCCTGCGCCTGGCGGAACTCCGCGGAATCACCCGTAATCCACGCCGTGGCGCCAAGCAGCGACCACGCCTGCATGGACGACGAATCCACTGCGAGCGCGCGCCGAATGACGACGCGCGCCGAATCGTATTCCTCGGCTTCGATCTTGGCTTTTGCCAGGAACAGCTGACCTCCAACAAGTGTTGGATTGGCCGCGACCGCCCGGCGCACCAGCGGCATCGCCTCGGGCTTGTTCTCGAACTGCGCTACGCGCGCGAGCCCCAGCAATGCGCGTGGATTTTCCGGCTCGCGCTGCAGCACCTCGTCAAATGATTTCTTCGCATCGGGAGCGCTGTACTTGTCGAGGAACAAGTTTCCCACCCTGATCCGCGCTTCGATATTGGACGGATCGGCCGCCACGGCAGCGTCGAACGCCGCCAGAGCTTTCCGCACCGAGACCGCCGTTCGCGCGCCCGACACCACATAGGCACGTCCCGCGGCAACACGATCATCCGCTGACCACCGCCCCGTTGGGTTCTCGTACGCCGATGTCAGCGCACTCGCGCGCCGAAACGCGTCTTCGCGATCGCCGCGCTCGTATGCGAGCTCCGCGAGTGCCGCCTCAGCAGACCGGCGTCCTGCCCCATCGCTCGTGAGCGCGACACGAAATGCGGAGTCAGCGGCCGCGAGCTTTCCGCGCAGCCGCAGGATGTCACCCAGGCCCGCTGACAATGCTGGCCCGCCGGCGCGTGCAACCCGTTCGGCCTCGTCGAGCTTGCCGGAATCCGCAAGGGCACGCAGTTGCGCACGCGGGTCGGCGGGCTGCTGGAACGCACAGACGAGACACAGTGCAACCACGAATGGCCGAATCACGGCTTCCCTCCGGCCGTCCGGATCGCCTGCGACTTCTCGGCCATGAGCAACAGCAATCGCTCGAGCTCCGCCGAATATGTGGTTGAATCAGTCGTCGCCTTCCTGCCGCGCAGCGCCGCAACCTGCGCTTCCAGTTGTTGACGTTCCGCTATCAGCGCGAGCACCCGTGGATCCGCCGCCGCACGCGGCGCGCCAAAGGTCACGCTCCGGGCGAGCGCCGTATCCGTGACCACGGCATGTTCCGTCAACATCCGCTTGTCGGCGTCGTAAAGTCGCGCGATCTCCTTCTTTGCGTAGTCGACTGCCTCCAGTACAGAAACTCTGTCGTCTTTATCTGTATCGGCCGCGCCGGTCAGTCCAACCACGAACGGACGCGCGAACTGTACTTCGTTGCGCTCGAGGGCGGTCCTTGTTGCCGTGACGATGACACGTCCCCGCCCCGCGAGCACCCCGGTGAAGTCTCCGCTGCCGCTCGCCGCATTCACGAACACCACGGTCTGCGCGGTGAAACCGGCAATCCACGTCGCGAAGTCGCCCGCGGTGGGATCGGGACCGGGCAGGTTGACGCGGGACGCGACTCCCTCGCCCGCACCATGCCCGTTCAGGAACACGAGCACCACGTCACCAGCCACCACCCGTTTGGTCAGTTGAAGAAACGCCCTGGCAACTTCTTCGCGTGTCGAATGGCCGGTAATGTGTTTCGGATCTGCCGCTGGATCTTCGCCAAGCACGATGAGGCTCGAGTCGGCAACACCCCAGCGCTTGCGCGCGCTGTCGGCGAGCAGTGCCGCTTCGGCGCGAAACGCGGTGCCATACTGTGGCTCGCCTGCAAGACCGGTGATGATCAGCAGGTGAACCTTCTGCGCGTGCGCCACCGGTGCAGCGGCGAGCAGCAGCGCGACGAGCAGCCGCTTCATGCGAGCCCCCGGCGCCGGCGAAATATCCATTCTGCCGCGAGGAGCGTTGCCAGCACGATGAACACGATGGGCATGTCCCACAGGTCGTGCGCTTCACGCACCGTCACGCCCGCTTCGGTAAAGACGACGTCGTCCGGCAGATGCCCGGTATCGGCGAGCGGATAGTACTTGCCGCCCGTTTCACGCGCGATGCGCTTGAGCAGCGGCGTGCGGAGCTCCGCCTGCTCCACGTCTGCGCCCTGGTCATCGGCGAGCAGCGAACCTGCAACAGACCGCGTCGTATCCCGGCCACGGCGCGATTCGGCCGAGAGGCCATATACGCCCGTCTCTTCGGTGATGAAGCGGCCGGTGTACGAGCCATCTTCCTTGAGCGACCATTCCATCGGGACGTCCACGATGCGTCCGGACGGTGTCGTCACCTTTGCCACCACCGACGCGTCGTTCACGTCCATGAACGCGGAGTCCGCCACGTGCGCGCGCAGCACGACCGGCTCTCCCGGCCCGACGCGCGCGGGAGTTGCCGAGATCTCCACCTGATCGGGCACACCTTCCACCGCCCAGCGCAGCATCTGCCTCCAGAGTGTTGCATGCGTGACATCTTCGACAGGCATGCTCGCATGCATTCGCCACAGCCATGTATCCTGCACTCCGAGTACTACCCCCATTCCCCGCCCATAGTGCTGATAGGCGAGCAGAGGAACATCGGCCTTGCTCGCACCCGACACGGTGTCGCGTCCGGTGAGCAGCACGGTGGCACCGGCGCGCAATGGTCCCAGCTGATTCACAGAGGTGAGCGGCGGAAGAGAATCCCAACGGGCCGTGTTTGCCGCATCGCTGTTCCGCAACTGGAGTGCCGCGTGCGTGAGCCCCTCGGACGTAGGGCGAATCTTCAGCGTGATCGTGGGCGCGTTGGTGTCGCGGCCCGCGCGCTCGAGTGCCACGGGCAGCACTTCTGCCATGGGCGTATTGGCATAACCGCCTTCGGAGAATGATGAACGTCCGCCAAGTGCGAGCAGCGTTCCACCGCGCTGGCTCACGAATTCCGCGAGCATGCGCAGTTGGTCACCGCTGAAGAATGACGATTCGATGCTGCCCAGGATGATCGCGCGGAAGCTGAACAGCTCTGCGCGCTTCACCGGAAAACCACCAATCAACTCGGCGCTGTCCCGCACGCCGAGGCGAAGGAACTTCCGGTCGGCGCTCCGCATCAGGCCGACGACCTGCAGCGCGCTGTCCGCTGCCACCGCTCGGCGCAGGAACACGAATTCCGAGCGCGGCTCGCCTTCGAGATAGAGAATGCGGACAGGGCCGGGCCGCACCTCGAGCACGGAATGGTATGCGTTGTTCTCGGTGACGGTCTCGCCGGAAATGGGCTTGGCCTTTACCGTGAGACGATAGGTGCCTGGCGCCATGGGCGGCACACGAAGACGAACACGCGTGACGTCGCCGGCATCGGGAAGCTTGATGTCCTCCGATGCCATGATGCGATCGTTCGCTTCCACCGTGATGGTGGTCGTTTCGCCGCGCGCGCCACGAACCCCGATGGCAGCGTCGATCAGCACGGTGGAGCCGGCAAGGACATTCGCCGGCGCCGTGACACGCTCGACGGCGACATCACGCGCGAAGCGCTCCTGTCCCACGCCCACGGTGTACACCGGCACCCGCCGGGCCCGCAGCGCCAGCAGCGACGACGCGAGATCTCCGCCGCCGTTGTCAGCCCCATCGGTAACGACGACCATTCCGGCGAGGGGCATGCCGGCGAGATCCTCACGCGTGATGTCGAGGGCCGCGGCGAGATCCGTGCGCGTTCCACTGCCCACGAGCGATGCCGCACCCGACGTGGGCGCTGCATCGGCCGAGAAGTGAAACACCCGCAACGCGAAACGCTTTCCGAAACGGCGCATGAGATCGCTCGAATCGGCAAAGGCGCGCTGCACGGCGGCGAGGCGCGTGGTATCGCCGACGTCGCGAAGGCGCATGCTTCGCGAATCGTCGAGGACGACGGCAAGCACGTTGCGCTGGTTCACCGCGCTCGACAAAACTACCGTAGGCCGCAGGAGGCACGCGAGCAGCAGCGCCACGGCAACGCCGCGAAGGACGCCGAGGGTAATGCGATCGGCCAGCCTGACCTTTCTGATGCGGCTGTAGGCGACGGCGACCAGCGTGATCGCCGCGATGATGGCCAGCCCGATGAGCAGCGCGGGAATGACAGGAGCCAGCACCAATTCCCCGCGCTGGAAGACGCGGGGTGGATACTTGAACAGGAACGTGACGACGGCGTCGAGTGCTGCTCCCAATCAGGCTCCAGGCGCGGTAACGTGCACGGGCGCGCGATGCCCCTGACCGGGACAGTCAGGGCGGCAGGAAAGGCGCGCTGTTGTTCTACGCACCTCGACGCTCAATGGTTCGACACCTTCATGCTGCAAAATGGCTTGCGTCCCGGGATGTCGCCACGGCACGATTGCTGGACGATATTGGCGCTCGCAGTATACCTGCGCCGTCCGCGATGATCCCGCCCCCCGCCTCAATGACGCCGTTCGAACACCTCACCGTCCTGGTCTCCATTGTCATCGGGCTCGGAATTGCGCACCTGCTGACGACCGCTCATGCGCTCGTCCAGGTCCGCGCGCGCGTGCGCATGTACTGGCTGCCCGCGCTGTGGTTCGTGCTCATCTTCATCAGCCTCATCGAGTGGTGGTGGGCGATCTTCGCGCTGCGCACCACGGTAAAGTGGAACTTCTTCTACTTCCTGTTCCTGCTGATGAGCCCCGTCACGATGTATCTGGCGGCGGCCTTCGTGTTGCCCGACGACAGCGAGCGCGGTCAGGACGTCATCGACCTGCGCCGCTACTACTACGAGAACAGTGCGTGGCTGTTTGGCGTGCTGGCGGTGAGTCCGGCGCTGGACGGCATCCGCCGCGGGGTGACGGCCGGCTCATTCCTCGACCTCGGAGCATTCAGCAACCTGATATCGGCGGTCCTCGTCGCCTCGATGGGTGCGACGAAGAAGCCGTGGTATCATGCGACCATCTCGTTGCTGGTGGGAGCGATCTTCCTGTCATTCATCGTGTCGTCGGCACTGGAGCTCCGCTAGCCGTTGCGCCGATTCCAAGGTTGATCGATGACGTGCCGTCAACCGCTCGTTGTAGACTGTCGTCCCGCAAGAATACAAGAATGCTTTAGACTGTCATCTCGCAAGAATACAAGAATGCTTTAGACTGTCATCTCGCAAGAATACAAGAATACTTTAGACTGTCATCCCGCAGGAGCGAAGCGACTGTCGGGAGCTGCTGTCCCATCCTGGGGAATTCGGGTGCGGAAAGTATAGCTCGCTCCTGCGGGATGACAGCTCACTGAACAGCATTGCCCCTAGTGGATGATTGCGCCCGTTTGCACAAGAAAGTTTACGATCAGGCCGGTCGCGTCCGGACCACCAGGCGCCGTAAATGACCCCTCGGCGGCGCCGCCACTCCAGCCGTGGCCAATGCCGGGGAACAGCTGCGACTCCACCGGTACTTTCCGGTTGCTGGCGTGCCCATTGATTGCCGTCCACTGTGCTACGGTGATCGTCAGGTTGGTGGGCGACACGACCTTGTCGTCGGCGCCCTGCACCGCGAAGACCGGTATGGGCCGAGCGTAGTGTCCCATCGCCGTCCACGCCGCCGCGCCAAGCGCGGCACCCTCGCCAAACCCATTCTTCGTTGCTGCGAACGCACTCATGAGGTCCCTGGCGGCGAGAGCCGGGATACCAGAGTGCAATCCCAATGCGGCATACCGCTCCGGGTATGCAATGGCGAGATTCGCGGCCATCGACGCGCCGGCCGACAAGCCCACGAGCGACACGTGTTTTTCCGGCACACCTTCGGCAAACGCGACGGAATCGATCAATGCCGCAAGCAGCGCCACCTCGCCGTGGTCGCGCGTGGATTGCTCCGGCACGAACCAGTTCCAGCACTTCGTGGCATTCGCCGCCGCTGTCTGCTCGGGATAGATCACCAGAAAGCCATGCGTGTCAGCCGCTGCATTCATCCTCGTGCCGCGCGCGAAGTCGTCGGCATTCTGCGCGCAGCCATGGAGCATCACCACGAGCGAGCGATCCTCCGCCCTCGCCGGAAAGTTGGCCGGCCGGTAGATGAGGAAGTCACGCGAGCCGGCTGCACTCAGGAACACCTTTCGGGCCATCTGTGCCTGTGCGCCGCCCGCGACGAGCAGCAGCATGGCGAGGATCATTCGCTTCAAAAGGTGATGCCTTCGCCCACCGTCACCACCTGCCCGGAGATGTAGTTGGTGGACATTCGCCGGTTGTAGTGCGCAGCATCAAGAGAGGGTGTTCATCTCGCGGCGCTGCGCACGACAATCCCTACTGCCACGTCGCGTCGAGGACGTAGTGGCCGTAGCCGGCCTGTGGGTCAACGATACGAATGATGCCCGTATAGCGATTCTGCGCGCTGGGCTGCTGGATCACCTCCACGCGGCCACGGCCTTCGCGGACGCTCACATTGAGCTGCCCATATTGCGACGATGACATCTCGCCCGTGACCCGGTTGTTCTGCACGCGCGGCGCGGCGCCGCTCATCACGCGCTGGTTGACCCCGTTCTGGCGCCACACGAGTTGCACTTCTCCGTCCACGTCACCGCTCCAGTTGAGCATTGGGCCACGCGACTGCCCCTGCCGGCGGTCGTCGCGCCGCTCCATGCGGTCCGGAATGCCGTCGCGATTGCGGTCGGCATTGCGTCCGCGGCCCCGGTCACCATACGCTCCACGCGCATTGCTCGGCATGAAATACGCCGTCACGCGATAGTTGTCCGCACCACCGTCGTTGTCCTCGATCACGATGAGCGCGGTGTAGCCGTTGGAGGCCGAGGGCTGCTGAATGACCGATGCGGTGCCGCGGCCTCTGTCCGTGCTCACGCGCACAGTTCCTTCTTCACGCGGCAGTCCGCGGACGTCGGAGAACCGGCCCCGCGTCTGCATGTTCTGCTCGGCGCTGTTCGAAACCTGTGATCCCTGCACGGTGAGGCGGACTGCCCGGTCGACTCGCCCGCTCCAGGTGAACAGCGGCGTCTCCTGCGCGTGAGCAGCAAGGGGAAGCGTAAGGGCGAGGACACCGAGACTGCGCCGCACGAACGATGTAGCAAACATGGCTTTCTCCCGTGGTTGAGGCTGCGTGCAAGGAGATCCCGCACACGTCTCAATACCCCAAAGGCGAAAGCTGTGCCTCGACCAGCGGATTTGTCGAAGGAGCTGGGTTCCTGGCGGAAGAGCAGGTCCTTCGCTGCGCTCAGGACGACAAAGCCCAGTTATCCCTTCACCTTTGCAGGTGACAGCTAACTGAACCGTATCGGCTAGTGCAGGATCATCGCGGTCGCAAATGCCGACGCCGCCATGAGCGTCACGACGGCGACAATGGCGGCGGACGGCGTGACGACGAACTCTCGGCGCCACCACGGGGTGATCACCTGTGGGGTGTGCTGCGGGATGGCCGCCATGATCTGCGCCTGCAGGTGCGCCGGCGTCCGCATGCGCCGGCGACGTGCGAGGTCCGAATCCATCTTCTTCCAGAAATCCACGTCGCGCGACCATTCGCCGCGGCGCGCATCGCGCTCGGGCGTCTCGCCGTCCAGCCATGCATGCACGGCCGCGGCAATCGTGGTGCTCGGCGGCGCGAGCGGCACTTCGCGGTCGGCGAGCGGACGCTCGCTTCGGCCGGTGCGCTCCCGCTTTTCACCCTCGCCCTGGGTCTCGGAGTTCAGATCGTCAAACATGTTACGCGTATTTTTCCTCGAGTAGGGCCTGCAGTGCTTCCCGTGCGCGATGGACGCGCATCTTCAACGCACCGACTG
The DNA here is from genome assembly GCA_028287285.1 of Gemmatimonadota bacterium. Taxonomy (GTDB): domain Bacteria; phylum Gemmatimonadota; class Gemmatimonadetes; order Gemmatimonadales; family Gemmatimonadaceae; genus AG11. Next base: position 10,105 of record JAQBPY010000369.1, on the reverse strand, counting down.
TTGTTCCCAGCAGATCTGCCATTTCCTCGTACGACCGCCCTTCCACGTGTTTCATCACGAATGCCTCCCGCAGCGACGGCGGCAGCGAGGTGAGCGCAATGTCGAGATCTGTCCGGAGCTCCGTGCGGTCGAGCTCCTCTTCGGGCGTCGCGAACTGCGAGGGCTGGTCGTCCTCTTCGTAGCTGAGATGACTGCGACGAATGTTCTTGAGCCAATCCTTGCAGCCGTTCGCGACGATGCGGAAACACCACGCATCGAACCTGCCACGAACTTCCGCGAGATGCTGGTAGGCCTTGATGAACGACAGCTGGAGAATGTCTTCCGCCACATCGGGACTGCCCGTCATGCAGAGCGCATGTCGGTACAGCGGATCGCTGTACCGAGTGATCAGCGTGGTGAATTCCTCGCGGTCGCCCGCAAGCACACGCTGAATGATGCGCTGATCAGAGTCGTCCTGATCAACGAGCAGTTCCGGCTCCGTCGTCCTCACGACGATAGAGTAACGCAGATTTCGCGCTCGGGACAGGGCAGACAGCCCGCTCTGGGTCGCATATCGTGTCGTCACGTTCAGATGACGAACCGAAACCGAGGGGCGTAACAGCGACCGTGCTCTGGCCTCAATACTGTCCACTTTCAATTGCCGTCCGCCGTCTGCGTCCGCCATCTGCCGTCCCGCCGTCTGACCTAGCTCACGTCGAACGCATCCCAGCCACTCGCGCGCACAACCTGCGTATGCTCGCCGAGCCTCGGCGGGGCACGCCTGATCGTTCCGGGAACGCTGGGCGGCATTCCCATGAGCGCCGATCCTCCGCTGCTCTCGAGGACCTCCAGCACACCGCGCACCACGCCATTGGGCACGCCCACAGCGTCGAGCACCGCCTTCCATTCATGCGCCGCCCGCTCGCGTATCCGCTCTGCGAGCAATGCCGTGAGACGCGCGCGATGCGCGAGCCGGCCGCCGTTCGTGGCCAACTCGGGATCATCCGCCAACGACGCCAGCCCCAGCGCCCGCGCGCACACCACCCACTGGGCATCACTGCCCACGGCGATCACGATGGCCCGGTCCGCCGCCTCGAACAACTGATACGGAACGAGGTTCGCATGCGCATTCCCCCACCGCCTGGACGCATTGCCCGACACGAGCGCATTCTGCGCAACGTTCACGAGCGCGGCCTCGGCGGTTTCTTCCAGGTGAACGGTCACGACACGACCTTCCCCCGTTCGGCCTCGCGCAACGAGCGCCGCAAGAATCGCGATGGCGGCGTCCTTGCCCGCCATGACATCCACCAGCGCCACACCGTGCTTCATGGGCGCACCCGCGGCCTCTCCCGTAATGGACATCCACCCGCTCTCGGCCTGAACGACAAAGTCGTAGCCGGGCCGGCCGGGCTCACGCGCAAAACCGGCAATGGTGCACCAGATGAGCGCCGGGTACATCGCCCGGACGGACGCCGCGTCGAGCCCACGCTTTTCCAGGACGCCGGGCCTGAAATTCTCCACGACGACGTCAGCCCCCGCCATCAGGCCGGCAAGCACCGAGCGGTCCTGCGCCGAATCGAGGTCCAAGGCAGCGCCAAGCTTGTTCCGGTTGATGCTCAGAAAGTAGGCGCTTTCGCCGCGTGCATCGAATGGAGGGCCCCATCCCCGGGTCTCATCGCCCCCCTCCGGTCGCTCGATCTTGAGCACGTCCGCACCCATGTCGCCCAACATCATTGTACAGAGCGGGCCTGCAAGCACTCGGCTCAGATCAAGAACTTTCACGCCTTTGAGCATATGCTGTCGCTATAATGTCTTTAAAAAGTAATCGTGATAGAGCAGACAAGACGTGCTCCTCACTCGAAACGGCGTTAAATCAAGTGTAAATTGCTTCGCGCGAAGTGTCAGTAAAGCTTGCGTAGCTGTTGAAAAATCATATACTTGGCCCGATAAATCAGACCCCGGACCGTCGCTGCGGAGGTCCCCAGGAGGTCTTCAATTTAACGGGGAGTCCCTCCCCCGAGCCGGAATCGGACCGCGCCATGTCGGAAAAGGAGATGGACGAGGAACAGGCACCAGCCCCTGCCGCACCAGCCCCGCGTCGTGGCCCCGGCCACCGCGGCGCCGACATGCGCGATACAGTCGCCGAAATGGCCGAGCGTGCGCAGTTGATCAGTCAGGAGGCCGGCAGCAAGGTGTCATCCGCGATGAAGGATGTCATCAGTGCCGCCGCCGGGCTCGCCGGCTTTGCGATCGAAAGCGCCCGCGATCTCGTGCAATACATGGTACGCCGCGGCCAGATGACGCAGGAAGAGGCCGACAAGCTCATCCGGGAAGCCGAAGAAGCCCACGGCAAGAAGCCGGCGAGCGAAAAGGGCCGCCCCACCGCCTCCAAGATCGCCGCCGACAAGGCAGCCGTCGACAAGGCCGCGCGTGATGCCGCCAATGCGGCCGCCATGCTCATTGCCCCTCCGCAACGGCCTGGCGCATTCTCGCTTCGTACCGGTGGCCCCCGCCCCGTGGTGAAGCCACCGACGCCGGCGCCCGTCGAGGAACCAGTGGCCGCCGCTCCGGCACCCGCCGCAAAGCCCGCTGCCGCACCGGCAAAGCCGGCTGCGAAAGCTGCGGCACCGGCCAAGACTGCTGCCAAACCTGCCGCCAAGCCTGCGGCAAAGGCTCCAGCCAAGGCAGCTGCCAAGCCGGCGCCCGCCAAGGCCACACCGGCCAAGTCTGCCGCCAAGGCTCCGGCCAAGAAGAAGAAGTAGCCTCATGCGGCGCATTGCCGCATTCCTTGCGGGTCCCCAATCGCGCGCGTCGTCATGACGCGCGCGATTGTCGCACGGGCGCCAACGCGACTCGACCTGGGTGGTGGCTGGACAGACGTGCCGCCCTACCCGGAGCGCGAAGGCGGGGTCGTCTGCAACATCGCCATCACCCGCTACGCCACAGCGCGCGTATCACGGGGCGGCCAGACACACGGCACCGACCGTCTCGTACGGGCGGCACTGAAGTACTCGGGAATGTCAGACGTCAATGGTGCGGTCACGAGCGATTTTCCCGTTGGTGCCGGACTGGGTGGATCATCGGCGGCCGGTGTCGCGCTCGCTGGCTCGCTCGCCGAGCTGGCCGGTGCTCCCCTGGAGCCATATGCGCTTGCAGCGCTCAGCCGAACAACAGAGGTGGAAGGGCTGGGCATCGCCGGCGGGTATCAGGATCACTATGCCGCCGCGTTTGGCGGCGCGTTGCTCCTCACCTTCGAGAGCGACGTGGGCGTCGAAGGAGTTCCGCTGAGCGCCGCCTTTCGCGCCGCATTCGCGCAACGTGCCGTGCTCGTCTACACCGGCGAGTCGCGCATCTCCGGCGACACGATCAACGCCGTCAGGCACGACTACGTCGCGGGTGCACCGCGCGTGGTGAACGCACTCGCCCGCATGAAGTCGCTCGCCATTGAAATGGCAGCAGCCCTCGCACGTGAAGACCTCGACACGGTTGGCGCACTCGTGGGCGAACACTGGACACACCAGCGCATGCTGCATCCATCCATCACCACTCCCGCCATCGACGCCATCACCAGCGTTGCGGCCCGCGCTGGCGCCCTCGGTACCAAGGCACTGGGCGCATCGGGAGGTGGGTGCGTGCTGGCAATTGCCGCGGCAGGGCGAGACGACGAGCTTGTGCAGGCGCTCACTCCACTGGGCGAGCGCATCACCTTTGCGATCGACACCACGGGGTTCGCGGTGATCGCCCGGATGGACGACGAATGACAGACACCATCACGGCCGGCGATGCGCGCGCACTTGCACGCGCACTCGTCCGGATCGACTCGCGAAATCCCACGCTGGTTCGCGACGCGCCCGGCGAGCAGGCGTGCGCCGTTTACCTTCGCGACGTGCTCGATGCGTGGGGCTTTCGCACCGAGCTGCACGAGGCGGCACCCGGACGTCCGAATCTGGTTGCGCGCATCGGCAGCGGCAGCGGGCGCTCGCTCATGTTCAACGGTCACCTCGACGTGGTGGGAACCGAGGGAATGATTCACTCGCCCTTTGTGCCCGACGAGCGTGACGGCCGCCTGTATGGACGCGGCTCGGCTGACATGAAGGGTGGCATCGCCGCAATGTGCGCGGCAGCGTGGCGCGCGGCGCAACAGGATGTGGGGGGCGAGATCATCATTGCCGCCGTGGCCGATGAAGAGTACGACAGCATTGGCACGAAGGCGCTGCTCGCCCGCAGCGTACGTGCCGATGCGGCGGTCGTGACGGAGCCGACCCGTCTTGCCATCATGCCGGCGCATCGGGGGTTCGTGTGGCTCGAGGTCGAGGTCATTGGCCGAGCGGCGCATGGGAGCCGCTGGGACATCGGCGTGGATGCGATTCGTCATGCAGGTCTGCTGCTCGCCGAGCTCGATCGCATCGATGCGGAAGAGCTGCCGCGTTTGACGCATCCATTGCTCGGTCGCGGTTCACTGCACGCCTCGATGATCGAAGGCGGCATCGGTATGTCGACGTATCCTGATCGCTGCGTGCTCAAGCTGGAGCGTCGCACCATTCCCTCGGAGCTGACGGCGCACATCGTCGCCGAAGTCGAGCGCGCATGCACCGCCGTGCGCGCGAGGCGGCCGTCCTTTGCGGCGAGCGTGAAGCTGCTCGTGACGCAGGGGCCAAGTGATGTAGCGGTGGACTCGCCGCTCGTGCGTGGTCTCGCCCAGGCCATCGAGAGCAGCGGCGACAGCACTCGCGTGGAAGGCATGTCGGCGTGGACGGATGCCGCACTCCTGAACGACGCTGGTATTCCCGCCGTGTGCTATGGGCCGGGAGACATCTCCCTCGCCCATGCGGCGGAGGAGTACATTCCGCTGAGCGAGATCGACCGCGCGACGGACGTGCTCGAATCGTTCGCCCTCACCTGGTGCTCCTGAATCATCTCGATGCCTCGTCACAAGGTCACGCAGCTCACGCCCACGCAGTACGACGCGCTCGAGCGCGCCATCGCCGACCGCCGGCGATTGGCGGTTTACCGGCGCGGCACCGAGTACATGATCATCGTGGATCGTTTGCACATCACGGGCGGCCGTGAAGTCCTGGAGGCACATCATCCCACCACGGGTGACGCGTTCTCGCTCTTCATCGACGAGCTCGACGGCATCGAGGTGGTGGGGTGAGCGGCGTGGAGGAATTGCCGCTCATCGCCATCTACGCGGATGAGTCGTGTCTTGGAAACGGCCGCGAGGGCGACAGCCCCGGTGGCGCGGCGGGGGTGATCGAGTACATGAACGCGGCAACGGACCGCCTCACGCGCTGGGACTACTGGATCTCGGAGCCGTCCACCACGAACAACCGCATGGCGCTTCGCAGCGCCATCGAGGCGTTCAACGTCATCGGCAAAAAGGGCGGACGTTTTCGTGTGCTCTTCACGAGCGATTCACAGTATCTCGTGAAGGGCATGACTGAATGGATTTTTGGCTGGGCGAGCCGAGGCTGGCGCCGGTCTGGTGGCGAAATCGAGAACCTGCCGTTGTGGCAAGAACTGATCGAAGCAGCACGCCCGCACCGCATCCAGTGGCAATGGGTAAAGGGCCACGCCGGCCACCCGCAGAATGAATTCGCGAATGACCTCGCTGTGGCTGCCGCCAGGGAACAGTCGACGTCGACAGGAGCGCGCACCTCCGAGTTTGATGCATGGCTCGAGACGCAGCGGACGAAAAAGCGGCTCCGGGTGGATCCGGCGCCCTTCCCGGCCGGGCGCCCGTTTGTTGCAACACGCGCATTGCCGGTGATCCGGCCAGCGATCACCGTCTGACCTCCTCAAGCGAGCACATCGGAGCGTGAAGCCATGGCGCTCGAGAAGGTCGGGGTCCAGGCTCAACGGGAGAACGTGATGGATGATGTGGAACGGGTATACCGGCAGCTCGTGAAGACGCTTCGTGCGAGCTACCCGCAGTATCTCACCCAGCCGTTCGAGGTGGGTGAGCTGGTCCAGAACGTGATCCCGTACCGGCTGCACCGCCGAGAACTCGGTTTCGAGACCAACCGCGATTATGAGCTTGCCCTGCTTTCCCTGTTGTCGGGAGCGCATGGATATCTCGTGCTCGACGACAAGATGCGCGACGTATTGAGCGCCGAATTGTCGTCGGCAACACCTGACACGGCACGCCTCAGGGATTTTGCGGCGACGCACATTGCGTTGGCGCCGGAGCCGCTTCAGCGGCTCGACGGGGCGGCGGCCACTCCGGCGATGCGGCCGTCGACGTCAGCCATGGGCGCGCCGGCGGGCGACATCACGCGTCGTGATCCACGTCCGGTCACGATCGCCGCGACTGGCGAAGCATGCCGCTACTGCAAGGGCGCACTTCCCGCCGGCCGGCCCATCAGCTTCTGCCCGCATTGCGGCCAGGATCTCACGGTCGTGAACTGTCCCGCCTGTGGCAGCGAGCTCGAAAGCGGTTGGAAATTCTGTGCGACGTGCGGCCGCGGAGCGGGAGAGAAATGATGACGGTGCGGAATTGCATGCTCTGCGTGGCGCTCGCCGGACTCGTTCCGGCCTGCACGCCCTCCGTCGTGCAAGGCACGACGCAAACGCCGGCGCACGATGTAGGCTCCGGCCGCATGCCCATGGCCAACCCGCCGCTCATACAGGCAGTATGGCCGGCCAAGACCCGTGAGCACATCGATCTCTGGCTGCATTCGTACGCGCTCATCACGCAGGACACCACCCTCATACCGTATTTTCGGCGTGGATACGCAAATCGCGTCAATGGCGTGCGCAGGCAGCGCGGCGTCACGTCGCTGATCGACACCAATCGCGCACAATTGCTCGCACGCATTGCAGTGGAGCCTTCGCTGTCCACGAACGGGCAGTTCCTGCCCATGTACTACACATCGTGGGAGCAGATGCGCGGAATGATCGATCTGTTCGTTCGCTCGAACGGCGATCCGGGAAGCAGGGCCGACCAGATCACCCGCGCAAATTTTGGTGTGCTCGGCAGCGCCTTCCCCACGGCGGCGGATCGTGAGTGGCTGCGGCTGTTCACCGCGTCCGTGGACGACGAGAGCATCAAGTTCCATCACGGCTACTGGACGTCGGAGAGCGCTTCGCGTGCGGCGGTGATCGGTCACGCCGATTCGCTGTGGCAGCGCCAGTGGCGGCCGGCGCTTCAGCGTTTCCTGAACAACACCCAGCAGCAGAACGGCGATCTGTACCTCTCTTTTCCATTGGGAGGCGAGGGCCGCACCGTTCACTATGACGCCGAGCACGCCGTAGCCGGACCAATGCCGGAATCGGCAGCCGAATCGGAGAGCATCCTGTACGTGATGGCGCACGAGATCATGGGGGTGATCGCGAGCCAGGCCATTGCCGACAACACCACGCCGGCAGACCAGCGCTCGGGCGGCACGGCCCGGTACGAGCAGCCCGCCGCGGTTCGTGCTGGCGCGCTTCTCCTGGAGCGAACGGTGCCGCTGGCGGTCAACGGCTACATGCGCTTCTACCTGCTGCAGGCGGGCAAGGCATCACCGACGAATCCGCGCGATGCGTTCGCCGCGGCATTTCCCATCACGGATGCCATGCGTGACACGATCATCCGGCAGCTGGACGTGATCCTTGGCGGAATCTGAATCAGCCAACCGCCTGCACGAGACGCTGGAGGTCGACGTTGCCGCCGCTTAACAGCGCCACGACGTGATCGGTGGACCGGAGTGCAATTTTTCCTGTGATCATGGCGGCCGTAGCGGCCGCCCCTCCGCCTTCGGCGAGTAGTTTACAGCGCGATAACAGGATGCCCATCGCTTCGGCAATGTCGTCGTCGCTCACCACCACCATGTCGTCGACATAACGCTTCACCACCTCGAAGTTGCGCTCGCCCGCCATTGGCGCCGCGAGTCCGTCGGCGATGGTTTTCCCGGGGGCGACATGGAGCGCACGGCCAGCGGCGAGGCTTTGACGCATCACCGTGGCACCCGCGGGCTCCACCCCGATCACGCGAGTGGTGGGCGACGATTCCTTGACGGCGATCGCCACGCCGGCAATCAGTCCACCACCGCCCACCGGCACCACCACCACGTCTGGTGCGCCAGTCTGTTGGATGAGCTCGAGGCCGGCGGTCCCGGCACCGGCGATGACCTGATCGTCGTCGAAGGGATGGACGAACAGAAAACCGTGCTGCTCGGCGAGCTCCCGCGCCTTTGCGAAGGCCGCGGCGCCGTCGCCAACCTGAATTACTTCCGCACCGTATCCGCGGCTGGCATCCACCTTGGTGCGCGATGCGACCTCGGGCATCACCACCGTGCATCGTACCCCCGCGGCGCGTGCGCCCCACGCCAGTGCCTGCGCGTGATTGCCTGCCGACACGCTCACGACACCGCGTGCGCGCTCCGCGTCGCTGAGCTGGCTCAACTTGTTGAGCACTCCGCGCACCTTGAACGATCCGGTCTTCTGGAAGCTCTCGCACTTGAGGTCGAACCTCGCCACGCCGCTGTGCTGCGCGAGGGTGGCCGAGCTCATGACTGGCGTTCGATGCACTCGGCCCGCGATGCGCCCCGCGGCTGCCCGGATTTCGTCGAGATTTACCATGGCGGGATGCTACAGGGCCGGTTCGGTGTATGGAAGTGCGTGCATTGCCGCCCTGACCGTTGGCTTTCCCCACTATCTTTCGTGCATGCCCGACTCTCCCACGCCGCCGGTCACGGTCGACCGCGCTGCCGTCGATCGAATCCTCGCCCGGGCGCTCGAGCTTCAGGCGAGCACGTCGGCCGATCCCGAGGGACGGCTCAGCGAAGCGCAGCTCCTGGCACTCGCGAAGGAAGTGGGCCTTGATCCCCTCAACCTGCGGCAGGCGCTCGCCGAGGAGAAGACCCGCGTCGCGGTTGTCGATGAGCGTGGCCTGCTCGCCGGCTTATATGGAAGTGCCGGAGCGAGCGCCCAGCGAACGGTACGAGGAACACCGGCGCAGGTGCTCAAGGCGCTCGACGACTGGATGCAGCGCGAGGAATCACTCATTCCCCAGCGGTACTTTGGCGAACGAATCGTATGGGAAGCCCGCACGGGTCTCGTTGGCCAGGTTCGGCGAGCAGTGAGCGGACGCGGACACGCGTTGGTGCGGGCCACGACGGTGAGCGCCACCGCCATTGCCATCGACGAGGGCAGGGTCGTCGTTCGGCTCGACGCGCATCTGGGCGGCTACCGCGCGCTCATGGCGCAACAGAATGTCGCGTTCACGGGGCTGGGACTCGTCGCGGGCGGCGTCCTCGTGGCACTGCATTTTGCCTTGCTCGCGGCGGTAGCGCCCGTCGCGCTGCTCGCCCCAGGTGCCTTCATGTCCATGCGTGCCTCACATCGCGCGAGTGTCGCACGCGCCCAGCTTGCACTCGAGCAGGTGCTCGACCGGCTCGAGCGAGGCGAGGCCGGACGTCCGCCCTCGCTCCTGAGCATGCTTGCCGCCGCCGTTGGAGGACGTCAACGTTAGATGATGCCACGCATGAGTCGACTCGCGGCGTTGATGCTCACGTCGGCCGTATTTCAGGTGGGTGCGCAGGGTGCTGCGCCTGATGCATGGGTTGGCAAATGGAAAGGCAGCCTCGCCACCTACGGCGCGGCCGACACGTTGCGTCTTTCCGTGCCGGTCACGTTGGAGATCACGAAAGAGTCGCCCATCGCCTACAAGTGGCACACGGTGTACGCAGCCGACACGACAAGGGGCGCGAAAGACTACCGCATGCGCGTGATCGATGTTGCCGCGGGGCGCTACGTCACGGACGAGAGCAACGGAATCCTGATCGACGCGATCTTCATGGGAGGCGCGCTCATCAGCGTCTTCCAGGTTGGTGAACGGATGTTCGAGAATCGCATCACGCTCGTGGGTGACGCGCTCGTGCAGGATCTGATCTGGTGGCGGACAACGTCGGAACGAACGACAACAGGTTCAGGCGGCCGAGCGGCGGAAGTTCAGGCGTTTCGCATCGATGGGCGCCAGCGCACGGTCGTGCACCGCGACAGCACTGCCAGACGTTAGGCGTTGATATGACTGGGCTGGTGTCAAGTGTCTAGTGTTTGCACATCCTTGTCGTGCGTGATCGTGGACCAACGTGGGCCCGAGGCAGCATCGACGGTTGATCCTGCTGATATACGCCGATTACTC
>JAQBPY010000360.1 GCA_028287285.1 Gemmatimonadota bacterium | reverse complement strand
TCCTCCGGCGCCTTTGGAGTGAAGGCCGGTAGACCAACTGGTTGAACTTTTGGTACAGCCCCCAATGATAGTCTCACAGCGACGATCAGTTTCTTCTTGAGCTGTTTGGCTGATCAGACATTCACGCCTCTGAGATGATCTCTTTGTCCGAGCGTTCCAGAATGCATCGGGATACAGGTGAGACGTTCGTCTCGTTAGTGATAGGTCTAGTTTGTGGCTCTACTCATAGTGAGATCAGACTCGTCTCACCGCACGCGCGTAAATTCCGACGGCCACGGAGAGAGCGGCCAGGCAAAGGGCTCCGAGATACAAGTGATTGCGCAAAAGTGGAACGGACAGAAACAGAACAGCCAATAGGACGTGCGCACCAACACTGAGGAGTAGCGGGTAGCGGATTTTGCTCATTCGGTCGTTCTCTAGAGGAATTGAAGTTAGTGCGATTCACTTTTGTATGACCCGATGCTGCGGGCGACCAAGCGTGATGACATCCTACCGTATAGGGATGAAGAATGGATCGGTTATCCGCGAGCGACACACTCGTCGTAGGCTGCAATTGTAGTAAAAAAGGCTGCTTCTAAAGCTAGCCAGGCTTGAATGGCTAGGAGTTCGGCAGGGGCAAGCGTCCCCCCGGAAAAAAATGTCGCAAGAGCGCCTGCTGAGACTCCGGCCAACGCGACTGAGGCAGCTGCGCCGGCTGCAACCATTGCCGCAAATCTCCATCGCATCCGGCCTCTCTACCACCACCACCACCACCTAAGCCACCTCCAGTATAACCCCAACAACCTTCATCCATCCAACTGTCCGGATCGTCGCAGTCTAGAATCCTGAGCGCATTTGCACTTGCTGGCACGCTGCCGATGGATGCGGAACTCTTGGTTGAGATATCAGATGGTACTGAACGCCAATTGCCAGCACCCACTGAGACAGTTGTAGTCTCCGCCATTGTCGTGCGAATGGCAAGCTTGCCATTCTCGTACCTGTCTGTTTGACGCCGGCTCAGGCGATACCCATCTGCGTCGCGGGTCCATGTCATCTGCATGACGGCAAGAACGTCGTGCCCGACTGCAATCTCGACCTTGCTATATGGCGCGCCATCTTGATCGCGAGTAAGCCGAGCCGCGTAGTGCGTGTTCGTCAGTGAGTCGAAGAACCGCTCTACTGCGATGCCGCGCTTTGCAGTGCCGGACGCAGAGACTGCGAGATGCTCTCCAATTGCTTGTTCACCCACCTTTTCCGTAGTTGTGGCTACTGCTGCGCCATTGTCGGTCACCATCGGGAGATCACGCGTCATCGCCATGTTACGGCCGTCAGACAAGCGCACATCCACCGTTGTGTTTACCATCCGGGTTGCTACGCCCACTGGTCCAGGCACGGTCATCGCATCGTGACAGCCAAGCGACCACATTGTGAGGATGGCGTAAATGGAGTACGAACAGGTAGGCGTACTCAGTGAGTAGACGCTCGCGTAGGATGGCAATTGGATTATGATCCGCCAATAAATTGCGTGCTACTCTGTTTATGATATTGGATCTTCGGGGAAATGCGTGGGTAGAAGCTGAAGTTCCGGCATGCCTTCTCGCCGTCGTCCGCGTCGTGAGCTCCGTGACGCCTACCGATTTCCTGGGTTCACGCCCGCTCACCCCGTCCGCGGGGTCTTTGGAGATCCCAAGGTCCGCGTCATCACCCTCACCCGGCGCGCAAAAAAACAGTCTGCGGGACGTGTGGCACTGCGCACCGCACGGGGTACTGGCGGCCAATCCCCATTACACGAAGCGCGTTGCGCTTTATGTCGGCAAGCAGTGCCGCAGTGCCTCGATCAACGAGATGCCGGCCGATCTGCACCTCGACGGGCACGCCGCCGAAGAGATGGAGAAGCTGTACATGCGCGAGCAGCTGGCGCTGGTGGGAAATCCGCGGCCCGGGGTGATCGGCATCGACGAGATCTCGATTCGGAAAGGCCATGTCTATCGCATCGTCATCATCGACTTGGAGCGCGGATTGCCGATCTGGTTTGGTGGCGTCGACCGATCGGCGGAGAGCCTGGTCATGTTTTATGACTTCCTCGGGGTCCGCCACACCCAGCGCATCCGGCTCGCCGTAATGGATATGTGGAAGCCCTTCCGGAACGCGACCGAAGCCCAAGCGCCGCAGGCCGCCATTCTCTACGGCAAGTTCCATGTGCTTCGCCATCTGAATGAGGCGATGGATCAGGCCCGGAAGGCCGAGTACAAACGGCTCACGAACACGCTGGACCGGCAATACATCAAGGGGCAGAAGTACGTGCTACGCTCGCACCGGGAGAATCGCTCGCCCGAGAAATGACGTCGGCTGCAGACGCTCCTCGCGGCGAATAAGGGTCTCAACACCGCCTATCGCTTGAAGGAGCAATTCGGACAGCTCTGGAGCTACCGCCGCGAACCGTGGGCCCGCAAGTTCTTCGACCACTGGCGCGCCTCGCTGCGCTGGCAGCGACTGGAGCCCTTTGAGAAGTTCGCCGAGTTGATCGAGCGACATTGGGAGGGTATCACGGCGTATTGCCGGCCGGAGAACAAAGTGGCGCTTGGCTTTGTCGAAGGCCTGAATAGCAAGATCCGCGTCAACCAACGGAGGTGCTATGGGATTCGTGATGAGGACTACCTGCACCTGAAGATCCTGACCTGCACGCTTCCACCACTCCCACGATCCTAAATTCCTTCAAAATCACCCACTCATTTCCCCATGGATTTCCTCCTTGTTGGTGGACATGATGGCGCGCGCTCCTGCCCGGTTCCCTACGAGAGGGAGGATTGCAATGTTACGCGCGGTTGTTCGCGACGCATGTCATACTGGCGCCGGAGGGGGCACAAAACGTCTCAACCGGCGCTCATATGCATGGGCCAGGGCCAGCAACCGTCCGTCGCTGCCCGGCAGCCCCACGAACGAGATATTGCCCGCCGGCATGCCGTCGGCACCGAGTCCGGTTGGCACTGATACCTCCGGGAGGCCGAGCCAGTTGCCGTAGCCAAGTGTAGTGCGGATGTCGGGCCAGGAGTCCGCTGCACGAGGAGCAGGGAAGGGCATCGTGGGATAGATCATTGCGTCCAATCGCTGCGCGCGGAACGTTTCGGCAAGCTGGGCGACGACCGTCGCTCGCGAGCGCGCGAACGAGAGTCCGGCGGCATCCGTCTCGTATGGCTGCACAATGAGCTTCGACATCTCCTCCCATTCTGTGGGGAGCACGTCGTAGAAGGCCCGATAGGCCGCGAGTCCGCGTTCAACGTCTTTACGGGCATCGCCCCCATGGGTGCCGAAGTATCTGTAAAGGGCGTTCGCCGTGGCTGCGGGTGAGTTGGCATTGGGCGCGACGTCGCCGCGTGTCCTGGCCGCCTCCGCAAACAGCGCTCGTACATTCACGCGCGTGACCGTGGGCGCGCTGGGCTCCACGATCGCACCGGCAGACGTGAGGTCCGCAAGCGCGCGATCGAATACAAACAGTGACTCCGCGCTCATCTGTGCGCGCGGCACATGTATTTCCACGAGGCCGAGCCGCGCGCCTGTGAGGGCGTCATCACGCAGCGCGGCAAGCGCACCACGCCTCCACGGTGTGGTGAGCGCCAAACCGTCCGACGCATCCGGGCCGGCGATGGCGTCGAGCAGCAAGGCGGCGTCGGCCACATTCCGGGCGAGGGGGCCGTGGGTGTCCAGGTATGGCCAGGTGGGAATGACACCGGTGCGCGGCACCAGCCCGAAGGTCGGCTTCATTCCCACGACGCCGCAGAACTGGGCCGGGATGCGATTGGAGCCGCCGTCATCAGTCCCTAACGCAGCAAACGCGAATCCGCACGCGGCAGATACGGCGGAGCCAGCACTGGATCCACCCGGTGTCTT
>JAQBPY010000353.1 GCA_028287285.1 Gemmatimonadota bacterium | reverse complement strand
CGAAGTCCCGCGAGCGACAGATGCAGCGTGCGAGGAATCGGTGTCGCCGTGAGCGTGAGCACGTCAGTCTCGAGCTTGAGCTGCTTGAGCCGCTCCGTGTGCTTCACGCCGAAACGATGCTCTTCGTCGACGATGATGACGCAGAGGTCAGCGAACTGGACGTCGGGACTGAGCAGCCGATGAGTGCCGATGACGATGTCCACCTTCTTTTCCGCCAGCTCCACCAGCGTCTGCGCCTGCTCCTTCGCAGATTGGAAGCGACTCATCACCGCGACCTTGATGGGAAAGTCGGCGAGCCGCTCCTCGAAGGTGCGCGCGTGCTGGTCGGCGAGGATGGTCGTGGGCACGAGCACCGCGACCTGCCGTCCGCTCTGCACCGCCTTGAAGGCGGCGCGCACCGCAATCTCCGTCTTGCCGTAACCCACGTCGCCGACGAGGAGGCGATCCATGGGACGCGTGCTCTCCATGTCGGTCTTCACGTCGGTGGTGGCCTTGCGCTGGTCCGGCGTGTCCTCGAACAGGAAGCTGCTCTCGAGCTGGCGCTGCCACGCCGTATCGGGCACGTGCGCAGGACGCGACGCCACCTTGCGGCGCGCATACAGGTCGAGCAGCTCGATCGTCATCTCGTGGATGGCCGCGCTCGTCCTGTCGCGCTGCGCCGCCCATCGCTTTCCGCCAAGCTTGTGCAGGCGGGGGGGCGGGGCATCCTCGTTGACGTCGTCCGCGCTGCGATACCGCTCCAGCTGATCGATGCGATAGAGCGGGACATTGAGGCGGTCGCCGCCCTCGTACTCGACCACGGCCACCTCGATGGTGCTCTGGCCCACGAAGATCGTCTCGATGCCGCGATACATGCCGACGCCATGCTCGAGATGCACGACGAAGTCGCCGGGCTTGAGCGCAAGCGAGTCGAAGCCGCCGCTGACGTAGCGGCGTGCGCGGCGCACGCGTCGCTCGCGCCGAAAGATTTCATGATCGGTGAGCACGCGCATGCCACGCTCGCGATCGCCGATGGGCAGCACCCAGCCGCCACCAAGGGCGCCGACGACAAGTGCGGCCGTGGACGGCTCGCGAGTGTCTTCGTTGAGCAGCTCGTCGAGACGTTCACACTGCCCTTCGTTGTCGCAGAGAATGACGGTGGGAATGCCGTCACGCACGAGGCGGCGCAGCGACTTGATGTCGCGGTCGATGATTTCCGGCGCGCGCAACGGAAAGGCGACGTCGACGTCTTCGGCGGCGGGGTCGACGACGCGCAACGTGCCAAAGGCGCGCATGGTGGCCGCCGCACGCTCCGGCGCCTCGAACAATTCCTCACGTGAATCCGCATCCTCGCCGCGTCGGCGCGCGAGGTCAAGGTGGTGCGCCGCCTCTTCCCACGTGCGCTTGAATTCGGGCAGCAGGTGCGAGCCGGCGGGATAGAGCAGCAGCGTGTCGGGCGGGAAGAGCGCGGTGATGGAGAGCCGGTCACCGGGGCTCATGTCCTCCTTCACTTGACCGTCAACAGGAAGCACGACCGCGAGATCAACGGTGCGGGTGGAGCGCTGGGTGGAGAGCTCGAAATGCCGCAGGTCCTCGATCTCGTCGCCCCAAAATTCCATGCGGACGGGATCCGGCATGCCAAAGGAGTAGACGTCGAAGATTCCGCCGCGAAGCGAGAACTGGGCGACGTCTTCCACCATGGGTACGCGCTCGAAGCCGATGCGCTCGAGATGTTCCGCAAGCTCCGTGGGACGCCGGACGTCGCCCTTTCGCAGCTCGATGCGCAGCTCGGCGAGGGCACCGGGCAGACGCGTGCGCTCCAGCAACGCGCGCGGAGTCGTGAGCAGAACCCGAATGTCACCGCGGCTCAACCGCTCGAGCGTCTCGACACGCTCGCCCGCCACTTCGACGTGCGGCTCCATCTCGCCGAATCCCTCGCGCGGCGGATAGAGCGCGACAGGAGTCTCGTCGATCAGGGTGTGCAGGTCGGCGAGCAGGCGCTCGGCCTGCGGAACACCGTCCGCAACGACGACAAGGAATCGAGTGGGCAGGCGCCGAGCGAGTGCGGCGACGAGTGCTGCGTCTGCGGAGCCGGGCAGGCCGGCCAGGCGAAGCTGCGCGGAAGGCCGTGGAAGCGTATTGAATACGCGATTGAACGCAGGAAGTCGTTCGATCGCATCGAGCAAACTGGGTAGTGACACTTAAGCGGCAGCGGATCGGGAAGAGCGGACGGCAATGGCTTCGGCCGCGAGCAGCAGAAGCGCAAGAACGAGGAGCGGTGTAACGGCGGGACGACGACTTTGTGACGCGAATGCCTGGCGCACCCAGGCGCCGCTGCCGCTGGATGCGCGGCCCTTGTCACCGGCGAGTCGCGGTGCGAGTGCTTCGGCGGGGAGACGGTCGAGCGACGACTCCTCCGGAGGTGCGTTCACCACGATGGCGCCCGTACGACGTGAGCCCTTGAGCGTGAACCAAACACCACGCTCCTCTGGCGCATTCATGCGCTCGCTCGAGGTGGACGTGCGCGTTCCCGCCGCACTCTCGATGGCATCGACGCCGGCGGGCAGACGAATGGGGGCGCCGGGTGTTGCTGCAATGGGTGCTCCGACATCGCCAGGCGGTGCGCCGAGTCGCAAGCCGACCATATCGGCGAGCCAGGGAACAAACGCGGCACGCACCGGAAGATTTGTGGCCGAAGGGTCGAGGCGCGAGGCTGTGAGGACGTATCCGGGACCAGCCACGATCCACGGCTCGCCACCAGCAACGGCAAGCGTGTCGGAGCCGGCCGTACCGTCACGCACGAGTCGATAGCGTGTTGCCACCGTCACACCGTCCAGGCGTGCACCGCGGACCGTGGTGCTGGAGGCGTCGACCGCGCCGAACTTCCAGGGAATGCCAAGGCGCGACAACGTCCGGTTGGCTGCGCCAAGGCGGACGGGATCTGCAGGGGGAGTAATGAGGGCCGGCAGCGCATCCACGGCATCCGCTCCTGCGATGCGCGCGTCCTTTCCAGCCGTGGCTCGGCCGTCCGAGATCAGCGTGCCAAGTGCAGTCGCAGCGAATGGGCCGGCGGATGGATCGGCCGTGACGCCGGGCGGGGGACCCAGCCACACTGCCGCGTACCGCGAGTCGTCGGCGACGAAGTCGTCGGGCTCGAGCTCCACCCGAAGCGCCTGCCAGCCACGCTCCGGCGGCGACACGTGGATCTGTACCGGCTCGCCGCGCGCAATCGCGCCGCGCGCGAGGGTCCGCGTACCGATGAGCACGCGGTAGTCCACCGAGTCTTTCGCGTCGACGCGAGCGAGAATCGCACCGCGGGGCGTCCATCGCGCCGGGTCCGCATCCACCGACAACACGGCGCGGTTCCTTGGTGGCGCGCCAATAGGGACGAGCACGGATACCGGAACATCAACCCGCGAAGCGGACGTCCATGCGCTGCGCTGGCCGTCCGTTGCCACGGCGATCGCGCGCGATGGAAGTGAGCTGCCCTGCACTGCCGCCGCCGCTCGGCGCAATGCGAGCGGCAGATCACCTGCCCCCTGTTGTGGCGTAACGCGCGCCAGCTCGGAGACGAGTGCTTCGCGTGTGCCGCCGCGTACGCGTCCGTCGGCCGTTACGAGCCAGAGGCGATCGGTGGGCGTTGCGGCGCGGAGCATGTCGCGCGCGGCATCGCGCAGCGGCGCAAACATGGGCGAGCCGCCACTGACGGCCGTCGTCGACAGGGAATTATCGAGCACGACGGCGAGCGCTGTTGGACCATGCCCGACACCGAAGCCTGCGAGATAGGGCCGCGCCGCTGCCAGGGCAATGGCCAGGATGAGCAGTACACGCAACAGCATGAGGAGCAGGTTGCGGAGGCGCAGCGACCGGCTGTGCTCCTGCTCTGCGCGCTGGAGATAGCGCGCTGCGGGGAAATCCACGCGCGTTGCAATGTTGCGCCTGAGCAGATGGAGCAGCAGCGGAATGGCTGCGCCTGCGCCCAGGAGCAGGTAGAGTGGTGCGAGAAAGCTCATATGCGCCGCTGCCGGGCATCAAAGGCCTTGCGGAGCGGCATCGTGTACGGCTGGTCCGTGAGCACCAGCTCGTGCGTGGCGCCCATGGCAGACAGCGCGTCACGCCATTCACCGACGACCTGCGACACGGTGTCCCGATACGCAACGCGGACGTCGGCGGCGGCCGCGGGCACGGCAAGCGATGACTCGGGATCGGTGTACTGCGCTTCGCCCTCGAAGGAGAAATCCTGTTCGGCGGGGTCCATGACGTGAAAGACGACGACATCATGCCCGGCGGCGCGAAGTCCGCGAAGGGATGTCAGCACCGGCTCGGGATCGACCAGCAGGTCGCTCACCAGCAGCACCATGCCACGCCGCGTCACGAGACGCGCGGCCTGGCCGAGTGCCACGGCGAGCTCCGAGGCGCGTCCGCCGGACGGTTCGTTCAGCGCGCTCACGATGCGGCGCCACTGGGTGGTGCGCGCTCGCGGCGGGACACTCGTTCGCACCGCGTCGTCGAAGCGGATGAGGCCCACGGCATCGCGCTGCCGGAGGAGGAGCAACCCCATGGCCGCGGCGAGCTGCTGGGCGTAGGCGCGCTTGGTGATGCGGCCCGCGGCAGACTTCCAGTCCATGGATCTGGAGACGTCGAGCACGAGGGTCGCGCGAAGGTTCGTCTCCTCCTCGTATTGCTTCACCACCCAGCGGTCGGCGCGCGCGGCGATCTTCCAGTCGACGTAGCGCAGATCGTCGCCAGGCTGATAGGGACGATAATCGGCGAACTCCACCGAGAACCCCTTGCGGGGTGAGCGGTGGAGACCGCTGAGGAAACCGTCGACGATCCAGCGGGCGACGACTTCTATATGACCGAGCGTGGCCAGCGAGGCCGGGTCGAACAGATCGGCGCGGAGGGACGACTCCATTGAGTGCGCAAAGTAGAGGGAGGACGGGACAAAAAACAGTCAGGGAGTCAGATAAGCGGGATCGTCGAGGGCGGTATAGGACAGGACTGTGCCCTTGCGCGCGAAGAAAGTGCGTACCAAGTTGTATACAACTCTTGCCGGAGCGCACCGCCATGCCTTCGTCGTCCATCCGGATTTCAGCCCTGTCCCTGCTGAGCGTGATCGCGTTGGCCGGTTGTGCCACGCTGCAACCAGCGGGTGACCCGCCGGCGCCGCGACGATTCTCGTCCATTTCCGAAGCAGAGATGGCGCTCACCGAGGAAGGAGGTGGAGTACCGCACGTGCGCCTCTACGTGCCGGGAGCGGCGTTTTCCGCGATGCCCTATGTGGACGCGCAGATCCGGGTAACCGAAGACGCCTACGTGATGGTGATCGCCGTAGACCGGGACCACAGGGTGCGGGTGGTGTTCCCCGAGTCTCCCGACGAGAGCGGCTTCGTGTCCCATGAAAGCGCCGTCCATGCGAAGCGATTCTTTGCGGGATTTGGCAGCCGGTTCTCGTACGCGAGCGCCGGCTACGGCGTGCAGCGGGGCACGGCTGGCAACATGGTCGCCATTGCGTCCGACCGGCCGCTCCAGTTCGAACGGCTCGTGGATGCCGATGGCGACTGGAACGAGTATGCGCTGGAGCGTCTGGTGTTCACCGGCAATGCCACGAGCACGGCCTACTCGCTTGGCCATCTGCTCACGCTCACCGGCCAGCATTTCAGCATGGACCGGGCGAACTTCATTGGTGGACCCACCGCGTCCTACTCGATGGCGAGCCAGGGCTCCTGTTCGTCGCAATACGCGGACAACATGCTGGGCGGGGGCTTCGGGGGCTTCGGCAATGAAGACGTGTCGAACGGCTTTGGATTCAGCACGGCGATGCCCATTGGCGTGACATACGTGGCGTACAATGGCGTGGTGTACGCGCAATACCGCTTTGTCACGCGGTGCGGTACGGCGTATTACAGGTCCGTTCCGGTTGGACCTGCTCCGATGGCGCCGGTGCCTGCGCCGCGCGACACCACGAAAAAGGACTCGACGGCGACAGCGCCTGCGGGTGCACTCCGCTATAACTGGCGCATTGCGGAGGGAGACGGCAGCGGGGTTGGTGCAGCGACGCGGTTGCTGGAGAAGGCTCCGGTGGGCCGAACCTCCGGCTCCGGTTTCCGAATTCCGCAGGTGGGCCTGCGCGATGGCAGCGAGCCTGGCAGCCCGGTCCAGGCCGGCGGTATCCGCTTCCGGTCGCCCGCCGAAGTCGGCAATGATCGACCCACGCGCGGTGCACGCGCGCGTGACGGGAGCTGGCCGGGAACCAACGGGCGCCGCGACGAGAACAACCCGAATGCGGGTAGTGCGCGCACCGGGCGAGACTATCAATCGGTGCGCGAGGAGCGGCAGCAGGGCGCCGCACGTGGCGATGCGGGGAATCCCGCCTCGACGCGGGCCACGCCGGCACAGCCTCGCGCGGAGCAGCCGGTTCAAAGCGCCCCGCCGGTGTCTCACCCGCAGGGTGAGCCCAGACAGGCGGGCGCGCCGATCGCTGCGGCACCGTAACACGGCAGGCGCTTCGCCGGGGTGGCACATGGGGTATATTTCAAGGCTGTACGCTGTCATCGCCTTGACCCAAATGCCGTGAAGCTCGACCACATCAGAAACTTCTGCATCGTTGCCCATATCGACCACGGGAAGTCCACCCTGGCCGACCGTCTCATCGAGGAGACGGGCATGCTGCAGAAGCGCGAAATGAAGGCCCAGGTCCTCGACACGCTGGACCTGGAGCGCGAGCGCGGCATCACGATCAAGCTGAACGCCGTCCGCATGTCGTACACGGCGGACAACGGGCAGGACTACGAGCTGAACCTGATCGACACTCCCGGACACGTGGACTTCACGTACGAAGTCTCGCGGTCGCTGGCGGCGTGCGAAGGGGCGATTCTCGTGGTCGATGCGTCGCAGGGCATCCAGGCGCAGACACTGTCGAATCTCTTTCTCGCGCTCGACGCGGGTCTCGAGATCATTCCCATCCTGAACAAGATCGACCTGCCCGGGGCAGAGCCCGAGCGTCGAGCCAAGGAAGTCGCCGACCTGCTCGGCGGCGACGGAGACGGACTCCTTCGCGTGAGCGCGAAGGCGGGCATCGGCATTCGCGAGCTGCTCGAGGCGGTCGTTGCGCAGGTCCCTGCCCCGGTCGGTGATGCGAACGCGCCGCTGCGCGCGCTCATCTACGACTCGTACTACGACAAGTATCGCGGCGCCATTCCGAGCGTGCGCGTCGTGGACGGCACGTTGAAGAAGGGCACGAAGATCACGTTCGGCGCATCGGAGGCGGTGTACGAGGTCGATGAAGTCGGCTACACCCAGCGGCGGCAGGTCCAGACGGAATCGCTGGGACCGGGTGAAGTCGGCTACGTGGTGGCGAGCGTGCGCTCCGTGAGCGAAACGCGCGCCGGCGACACGATCTTCGACGCCGCGAAC
>JAQBPY010000309.1 GCA_028287285.1 Gemmatimonadota bacterium | reverse complement strand
GGTAACGCGTCCCTCTACGTAGGTGGCGTAGCCCTCGATGACCCATCGCGGTGAGTTGATGGCGATGGGTCCCAGCGGTACCGGCGAAAGCGACAGGAGCAGGCTGCGCCAGTGGTTCCGCGAGGGGCGGGTCAGGTGTGCAATGTGCGCAAACTCGTGGGTTGCCACGAGCTCGTCCCACTGGGCAAAGTTGCCGATCTCCTCGCGCGGATCGGGCGGGGTAGGCCAGAGCACGATGGCTGGCGCGCCCAGCGGCGTGTAGGCGGTGCCGTCGGCGTTGTTGCTCGGGTCGTCAATGACGATATTGACGCGCTGCGGAGGCGCGTACCCAACCACTCGTTCCACCTGGGCTCGGACACCCTCCATCCGTTCGGCAAGGGCCAACGCCCATACCTTGTATGCCGACGGGTAGTGGAAGGCGAAATGCTCCGTGTTCGTGGTCCACCAGTCGAGCCACGGCCTGGGGCTCTGCGCGTCCAGAAGGCCCGGCACCGTGAACAACCCGGCGGCAAGGAGAATGCGAACGGCGCGGCGTGAGGACATGCGAAAAAAGGGAAGGGACGCATGCGTCAGCATGCGTCCCTCACCAAGCCAATTCCACTGTCGATACGCGCGTGGGTTACCCACGCACCTGATTCTTGCCGAGCAGCTTGTCCTGCACCCACGTCAGCGGAACGATGAACAGCGGCGTGGTGAGGACGCCCAGAAGCGTGTTGATCCACACGAGGGCAATATAAAAGCAGCAAAGGCCAAGACCGACCCAGAGGGTGCCGAGCGGGCCATGAGTTTCCAAGAGAACGCTCCTGTCGCCGTGATTTCAGTACTGCAGTGTTGCAACGCGGGGAAGATAGTATAGGGTACCGGGGCGAGCCAGAGGGCAAGGGCGCTACATTTCGGAATGCACCAGGATGATGTGCGAGCTGTACGGGAGGCAGCGCGCCGGGCCGCGGAGGAGGCGGGCCGGCCTTTGCTGCTGGCCGTTTCGGGCGGACTCGACTCGATGGTGCTGCTGCATGCGATGGCTGCGGCAGCACCCCGGCACATTGCCGCCGTCGCCACGTTTGACCATGGAACGGGTGCCGCCGCGTCGCAGGCCGCTGGCCTCGTCCTGGCCACGGCGAGCCGGCTGGGTCTACCGGTCGTCTCGACGCGCGCAGAACAGGTGACGATGGGTAATGGGCGCGAGGATGGATGGCGTACGGCGCGGCATCACTTCCTGCGCACTGCGGCGCTCACGCACGGCGCTCGCGTCGTCACGGCGCACACAGAGGATGACCATATCGAGACGGTGCTGATGCGAGTGATGCGCGGCAGCGGCGCTCGCGGTCTCGCGGGCCTCTACGCGGAAAGCCCAATCATGCGTCCATTCGTGGGCCTGCGTCGTACCATGCTGGAAGGATACGCCAGTGCCACCGGCGTTGACTGGGTTGAAGACCCGAGCAACACGTCGCGTGAGTTCCTGCGCAACCGTGTCCGGCATGACCTCCTACCTGCATTACGGAGCACGGATGCAGGGGTGGATGCATGGTTGCTGGATGTCTCCGAGCGCGCGGCAACGCTGCGCCGTGAGATCGAATGCTTCGTAGCGACGGGGTTGCACACGCACGTTGAGGCAGGGGGCCGGCTCGTTGTTGCTGCGGCGGAACTGGCCGGCCATGGCCCGGATTCCCTTGCTGTGCTGTGGAATGCGCTCGCCGGACGCATTGGTCTTGCACTCGACGCGCGCGGAACACGACGGTTGGCCGAGTTTACAACGTCTCGGCGCGGCAGCGGACGAATGCCGCTGGCGGGGGGATGGTATCTGGAAGCCACGCGCACTACCTACATTCTAGGGCGGATAGACGACTCCGTTGCACCTCCGGCGATACTGCCCGTGCGGGGATCGCTGGATTGGGGGCGTTTTCGTTTTCACGTGCAGGAGAGCATGGCGGCAGGTGAAGCCGGCGACACGGGCTGGTGCGCATCATTTGAGGTACCGTCAGGCGCCGCGATCGTACGGCGGTGGGCAGACGGAGATCGGCTGACCCCTGCCGCAGGCCAGCCGCGCCGGCGCGTGAAGCGCTATCTCTCGGAGAGCGGTCTGCGCGGTGGCGAACGAAGTGGGTGGCCAGTGGTTGTTCTTGGGGACGACGTGGTTTGGATTCCGGGAGTGCGCCGCAGTGACGCGGCAACCGATCGGTCCGGCAGGCCGGTTCGACATTATGTCTGTGAACGCATCGATCGCTGATCCACGCCTGGAGGGCCGAGCAGTCCGTCGCATCGTGTTCGATGCACCGGATATTGCGAAGCGTGTCCAGGAGATGGGCGCGGACATCACGGCGGCATACCCCGACGGCGAGCTGCTGGTGCTTGGCCTGCTCAAGGGGAGCTTCATCTTCCTGAGCGACCTGGTCCGGCACATTCACCGGCCCCTGCACGTCGATTTTCTGGTGGCTTCCAGCTACGGTGAAGGGACGGTATCGTCCGGAAATGTCCGGCTGGTGTATGATCCCGAGACAAAGCTCGAGGGAAAGCACATCCTGTTGGTGGAGGACATCGTTGACACGGGCCGTACGTTGAACCGCCTCATGGACCTGCTCAAGGAGCGGAATCCACGTTCGCTCGAGATTTGCGCACTGCTGCACAAGCACATTGCCGATGAGCTAAAATACGATACGAAGTTCATCGGATACGACGCACCACACGAGTTCCTGGTCGGGTACGGCCTGGATCACGCCGAGAGTTTCCGGCACTTGCCTTATATCGCGAGCTTGCTGTAATGCCTGTCCCAACTGCGCCGAAAAACGGCGACAACGGATTCAACTGGGGGCGCTTTTCCAAGACGCTCTCGTTCTGGATCCTCATCATCCTGATCCCCGTCGCGCTGATCCAGCTGACTGGCGGCCGTGCCGATTCGGCGGCGGAGATCTCCTATACCCAATACAAATCCGAGCTCGACCGGAACAACATCAAGGAAGTCACGATGTCCGGCGGCAAGAACGTGGTCGGAACGTTCCGCGAGCCGACCATTGTCGCCGGAAAGTCAGCGCGGAAGTTCAGCGTGCAGCTGCCCATGGCGAATTCGCAGAGCGTCGTGGACCAGCTCGACGCAAAGGGGGTCCAGGTCACGTCCCAGGACGCGAAGCCGAGCGTGATGACGTGGGTCGTGAATTTTCTGCCGTGGCTGCTGCTCATCGGGTTCTATCTGTTCCTGTTCCGCCAGATGCAGGCGGGTGGCAACAAGGCGTTTTCCTTTGGTAAGTCCAAGGCAAAGCTGCTCACGGGTGACACACCCAAGGTCACGTTTGCGGACGTGGCCGGAGCGGACGAAGCCAAGCAGGAGCTTCAGGAGATCATCGAGTTCCTGAAGGATCCGCAAAAATACACGAAGCTGGGGGGACGTCTGCCTAAGGGCTGCCTGCTCGTGGGTCCTCCGGGTACCGGCAAGACGCTGCTCGCTCGCGCCGTGGCCGGTGAAGCAGGCCGGCCGTTCTTCTCCATGTCGGGCTCGGATTTCGTCGAGATGTTCGTGGGCGTGGGCGCGTCGCGCGTCCGCGACCTGTTCGAGCAGGGCAAGGCGCACGCGCCGTGCATCATCTTCATCGACGAGATCGACGCGGTAGGCCGCCATCGCGGCGCCGGCCTGGGTGGTGGGCACGACGAGCGCGAACAGACGCTCAACCAGTTGCTCGTGGAGATGGACGGATTCGAGTCCAACGAAGGTGTCATCCTCATCGCGGCCACCAACCGTCCGGACGTTCTTGATCCTGCGCTCCTGCGTCCCGGCCGTTTCGACCGGCAGATCGTCGTGGACGCGCCGGATCTCCGCGGCCGCGAAGGCATTCTCAAGGTCCACCTACGCAACAAGCCCGTGGGCGAGGATGTCGAGATCACCACGCTCGCGCGCGGCACTCCGGGCATGGCCGGTGCAGACCTGGCGAATCTCGTGAATGAGGCTGCGCTGCTCGCCGTGCGTCGCGGTCACGACAAGATCTACATGGATGACCTGGAAGAAGCGAAGGACAAGGTCATGCTCGGTGCAGAGCGGAAGTCGATGGTCATGAAGGACGAGGAGCGTCGCCTTACGGCATATCACGAGGCCGGGCATGCGCTCTGCGCCATGAAGGTCATCGGCAATGATCCGCTCCACAAGGTCACCATCGTTCCGCGCGGCCGCGCACTTGGCCTGGCGTTCACGCTGCCCGAAGACGACCGCGTCTCCGTTACGCGTCAGCAGCTCGAAGCGGCCATCGTGATGGCATACGGCGGTCGTACGGCAGAGGAGCTGGTGTTCGGCTATGACCGTGTCACCACGGGTGCGTCGAGCGACATCCAGAAGGCCACCAGCATTGCACGCCGCATGGTGACCCAGTGGGGCTTGAGCGATGCCATCGGGCCCATTCTCGTTGGCGACAACGAGCAGGAGCTGTTCCTGGGCCGCGACATCCAGCATCGTCGTGAGATGTCCGAGAAGACGTCGCAGCTCGTCGATGCAGAAGTGAAGCGTGTCATCACGGAAGCGTATGACCGTGCAAAGCTCGTGTTGAGCGAGAACATGGACCTGCTTCACACGCTCGCGGCAGCACTGCTGGAGCGTGAGACGCTCACCTCCGAAGACATCAAGATGATCTCGCGTGGCGAGACGCTGCCGCCACGGGCGAGCGGATTGCCCGCGATACCGCCGCCGCCGTTCATTCCTCCGCCGGCCCCCGCCATGGAGCCGCGACGCAAGCCGTTGCTTGGCGGCCCGGAACCATCGCCGGCGTAAGACAGCAACCCTGAATTCAAGCGGCGCACCGAGTCCCACCGGTGCGCCGCTTTTTCACGGAAGCCGCTATCTTCGTCGAATGAACAGCTGGCCCGTGCGCGCCACGTGGATATCTGGTGTGCTGCTCGCCGCTGTGTACTTCGCGACGATGGCACCCGGTGTCACATTCTGGGATGCCGGCGAGTTCATTGCCGCGGCGAGTAGCTTTGGCATTCCGCATCCACCCGGCACTCCGCTGTTCGTCGCGCTGGGACGAGCGTGGATCGTCGTCGCAGGGAGCACGCTGGGGGCGGCACGCGCCATGAATGTCATCTCGGTGCTCGCGACATCCACAGCTGGTGGCTTGACGGCATGGCTCGTTACGCGAGGCAACGGCGCAGTGGGCGCGCCGTATGGAGGAATTGCCGGTGCGCTCTGCGCGGGGCTGATGACGAGCGTCTGGGCGAATGCGACCGAGACCGAGGTCTACGCCATCTCGCTCGTCCACGTGGTCGTGATGCTCGCCTGCGCCGCACGATCGTCACCTGGCAACGGGGCACATGAGGACCGGTGGCTGCTGCTTACGGCATATCTCATCGCGCTCGCACCCGCACTGCATCTCAGTGCGCTGGTAGGCGCGCCGGCGGCAATTGTGCTCGCGTCGCGTACGCCGGAGGGGCGGTGGCGCATTGACCGCCTTGCGTTGCTGGGCGGCGTGCTCGTTGCAGCGGCAGGAGCAGGCCGCATGTCGTGGTGGCTCGCCACACTCGGCGCCGTCATCTCGTTTGCGCCGGTGCTCGTGCGAGGTAAAAGGAAAGAAGCCGGCATCACGGTGATCGTGCTCGCGGCCATTGCGTCGAGCGCGCTCCTGATCCTTCTCGTTCGTGCCAGGCACGATCCGGCGATCAATCAGGGCAACCCCGATACGTTCGCCGCCCTCGTGGACGTCGTCGCGCGTCATCAGTACGACGTTGCTCCGCTGTGGCCGCGTCAGGCCCCCGCCTGGATCCAGCTGGCGACACTCGCGGAGTACGTAGACTGGCAGTTTGCGATGTCGTGGGGCGACGGTGTGTTTACCACGCCGGCCCGTATTGGCACGACCATAGTATTCGTCGTGCTCGCCATCGCCGGCTGGCGCGCCATGCGGCGAGACGCGCGTGTCACGGCCGAGGCACTTGCGACGCTCGTGGTGTGCGGGACACTTGGCGTGTGCGTGTATCTCAACCTCAAGGCGGGATGGTCCATCGGGTACGGATTCGTTCCGCACGACGCCCATGAGGCGCGCGAGCGGGACTATTTCTTCGTGCTGGGCTTCTGGGGATGGGGCATTTTTGCCGGGTACGGCGCCGTGGCCATTGCACGCGTCCGGAAATGGCCACCGACGCTCGCCGCAGCCGTTGCCCTAGTTCCGCTGGCAGGCAACTGGACGGTAAATGATCGCGCACGTGGGCCGGAAGCGACTGCGGCGCACGATGTCGCCGTCGCGTTCCTCGCCAGTGCGCCGCGGCACGCGGTCATGTTCGTGTCAGGCGACAACGATACCTACCCCCTCTGGTACCTGCAGCAGACAGAAGGCATCCGCCGCGACGTGTCGGTGGTCACGATTCCACTGCTGCCGGCTGGGTGGTATGGCGAGGAGATAGCGCGTCGGTCGGGATGGCGCTGGAATAATGCGGACCGTATTCCAGGTGCCCAGTGGCAGCACGAGGAACTGGCGGCGCGCATCGCGAGTGCGGCGCGCGCTGCGGGGCGGCCTGTGGCCGCATCCGTTCTGGTTCCCGCAAGTACGCGTAACCTGTTGGGCGCGGCGTGGCAGCTTCGAGGCCTTCTGTACATTTCGCACGGTCCGCGAAGTGCGATTTCCACATCTCCGACCTTCGACACCACATTTGTGATTCCGTCAGGGTGGTCCATGTCCTTGTCAGGGAGGCTGCGACAGCCGGACGATGTCGCACCAATGATGATGTCGCTGCTGGAATGTCACAGGATCACCGCGCTGACGGCAACGCAGCGAGCGAGCCGGGACTCGCTTGAATCAAGGTGCAACTTCCGGTAAATTCCCGTGTTATGCCATTTCAGGACCTGCCGGCTCGGCTCGCCGAGGTAACGGAGCGGATCGAGCGGGCTCGGGAGCGTGGTGGGCACGGCCAACACGTGACGATCGTTGCGGTCACGAAGACGTATGGCCCTGACGCTCCGCTTGCGGCGTGGAACGCCGGGATGCGCGACGTCGGGGAAAATCGGGTGCAGGAAGCCATCTCCAAGATGTCGGAGGTGCCGGTTGGTCTCCGGTGGCATCTCATCGGGCACGTGCAGCGCAACAAGGTGAAGCAGCTCGACGGATTTCATCTCGTGCATTCCATGGACAGCGGCCGGCTCGCCGACGCGTTGGCCGAGCATGGAGCAGCGCGCGGGAGTGCAGTGAATGTCCTGCTGCAGGTGAATGTGTCGGGCGAAGGTACGAAGGGCGGCTATGCGCTCGGCGACGTGCCGCGTGAGGCCGCGCGGCTCCGGGGAATGGCGGGTCTGACGGTTCGTGGAGTAATGACGATGGCGCCGTTTGAAGCTGCAGAGCCGGAGCTTCGCCGGGTGTTTCAGGGGGCGCGAGAGGCTGCGGAGGCGTTGCAACAAGAGGGGCATCCTGCATCGGACGTCTCGATGGGCATGTCCGGCGACTATGAGATAGCAGTGGCAGAGGGCGCCACCCTGGTGCGCCTCGGTACCGTGCTGTTCGGAGCGAGAACCGCCTAATGGACGAAACCTTTCATCTCACCCCGCTCGACGTCCGCCGCTACGATTTCGGCAAATCGCTTCGCGGCTATGATCCGGAGCGCGTGGAGCAGTTTCGGGAGCAGGTGGCCGAGGAGCTCGAGCGGCTGACGCGCATGTCGCAGGACCTCGAGACAAAAGCGAAAGGGTTCCACGAGCAGCTCCGCGCGTTTCGCGAGCGCGACAAGGCGTTGAACGAGGCGCTCGTAAGCGCGCAGCAGCTGCGTACCGAGATCAGGGAATCGGCCGAGCGGGAAGCGGCGCTCCTGGTGCGCGAAGCGCGTGCCGAAGGCGAAAGCCAGATCGAGGCGGCGCGGGGAGAAGTGCGGAAGCTGGAACTGCACCTCGCCGAGCTGGATCGCGCACGTCGCAACCATCTGACGCAAATGCGCGTGGCCGTCGAACGCCAGCTCGCGGAGATCTCGGCGGCGGAAAATGCTCCGGCGCCGCAGATCCCCGCGACGCCTCGCATGAGCGGCGTTTTCTTCCAGGCCGGCACCCCGGACTCTGCGTGACGTTGTCCGTGCTGGAGACGGCCGCGTCTGACGCGAGCGCACACACGCTGGAGGCGGTCCAGGCGGCCGTGTCGGTGATCCGTGCGCGCTGTACCACGGCACCCGAAGTCGCGATCATTCTCGGATCGGGATTGGGCGGTCTCGCGCGCGAGATCGACGTTCATAAATCCATCTCCTACGCTGACATCCCCGGCTTTCCGCTGTCTACGGTGGAGAGCCATGCGGGCAAGCTCCTGATCGGCACGCTCGGTGGAAAAACCGTTGCCGCAATGCAGGGGCGCTTTCACCGGTATGAGGGCTACACGCTGCAGCAGGTGACCTTTCCGGTGCGTGTGCTCCACGCACTCGGCGCCGGTACGCTGGTCATCTCGAACGCGTGCGGCGGCATGAATCCGTTGTGGGCCGCCGGCGACATCATGCTCATTGCCGACCACATCAATTTTCTTGGCGATAGTCCGTTGATCGGGTCAAACGACGACCGCCTGGGTGTCCGATTTCCGGACATGTCTGCGCCGTATAGTGAAGAGCTACGGGCACTTACGCGTTCCGTGGCCACCCGGCAGCAGACGACGCTGCGGGAGGGGGTGTACGTCGCCGTGGCCGGTCCGAACCTCGAGACGCGCGGCGAATACCGCATGCTTCGCAGGCTGGGAGCGGACGTCGTCGGAATGAGCACTGTGCCCGAAGCGACTGTTGGCGTACACGCGGGAATGCGGGTGCTGGGTCTCTCGATCATCACGGATCTCTGCCTGCCCGATGCGTTGGAACCAGCGCTTCTGGAGACCATTCTTGCCACTGCGGGCCGTGCTGAGCCGAAATTGACGGCGCTCGTGGTCGGCGTGCTGGAGCGGCTATGAGCGACGCCATGACGCCCCGTTTCGCGCTGGTGCCGGCCGATCAGGATTCAAACGAGCTCGAGGAGCTGCTCCTTGCCAGGTGGCGCGAGGAGAGGCTGTTCGAGCAGACGATCGCGCAGCACAGGGGCAAGCCATCGTTCGTGTTTTACGAAGGGCCGCCTACGGCCAACGGCAAGCCCGGCATCCACCATGTGTTCGCACGCACGATCAAGGATCTTTTCTGTCGCCATCGCGCCATGAAGGGATTCCGGGTGGAGCGCAAGGCGGGCTGGGACACGCATGGTCTGCCCGTGGAGATCGAAGTCGAAAAACGGCTCGGCATCAGCGGCAAGCAAGACATCGAGAAGCTCGGCGTGGCGGAGTTCAACCAGCTGTGCCGCGACAGCGTGTTCACGTACCGCGCGGAGTTCGAGACGCTGAGCCAGCGCATTGGCTATTGGCTCGACTACGAGCATCCGTACGTTACCTACCAGAACGACTACATCGAGAGCGTGTGGTGGTCATTGGCCACGTTCTACAAAAAGGACCTGCTGTACCTTGGCCACAAGATCCTTCCGTACTGTCCGCGATGCGAGACGTCGCTCTCGAGCCATGAGGTGGCGCAGGGCTATGAAGACGTCGATGATCCAAGCGTGTACCTGGCGCTGGATCTGGGGCAGGTAGGCGGAGAAGTCGTGGAGGACGCGGCCGACATGCCGGGCCGCACCGCGCGCCGTATCCTGGTGTGGACAACCACGCCGTGGACGCTGCCGTCCAATACCGCGCTCGCCGTGCATCCGGAGCTCGAGTACGTGGAGCTGGTAAAGACCGGCAGCGCGGACACGCGCACCATCATCATGGCCGCATCGCGCGCGCCCGTGGTGCTTGGTGACGATTACACCGCACGCTGGACGCAGGTGGGCACGGTAACGGGTGCGCAGCTCGTGGGTGCGAAATACCGTCGTCCCCTCGATTGGCTCGCGTATCCCGATGGCACGAACCACGAGATCATCATTGGCGAGAGCTTCGTCTCTGCCGATGATGGCTCCGGCGTGGTGCACATGTCGCCGGCCTTTGGCGCCGACGACTATGCCGCCGGCCGCCGGCACAATCTGGCATTCCTGCTTCCCGTCACGTCGCGTGGCGAGTTCGACGCGGACATGCCTGTGGTTGGCGGAAAGTTCGTGAAGGCGGCCGACGCGGAGATCATCGAAGAGCTCAAGAAGCGGGGCGTATTGTGGAAGGCGGGCACGCTCAACCACTCTTACCCGCATTGCTGGCGCTGCGGTACGCCGTTGCTCTATTACGCGCGCACATCGTGGTTCGTGAAGACGTCGTCGTACAAGGATGACATGCTCGCCCGCAACGCACGGGTGAGCTGGAACCCGAGGGATGTTGGCGAAGGCCGCTTTGGAGAGTGGCTCGAGAACAACATTGATTGGGCGGTATCGCGCGACCGGTACTGGGGCACGCCGCTGCCGCTCTGGGTGTGCGATGCATCCCGCGATCATGTAGACGTCGTAGGGAGCTTTGCGGAGCTTGCCGAGCGGAGTGGGATGACGCTTGGCGACGATTTCGATCCGCACAAGCCATTCATCGACGCGTATACGTGGAAATGCTCAGCGACGAGCTGCGACGGAACGATGCATCGCACTCCGGAAGTCATCGATGCCTGGTACGACTCGGGCTCGATGCCGTTTGCGCAATGGCACTTTCCCTTCGAGAACACGGATGAAGTGGCACGCCAGTTTCCCGCGGACTTCATCGCGGAGGGAGTGGACCAGACGCGCGGGTGGTTCTATTCGCTGCTCGCGATTGCGACGGGGCTTGGCGATGCACTGCCCAACAACGCGCCTGCCACGGCCGCTCCGTATCGCGCGGTCATGGTGAACGGCACGGTGCTGGATGCCGATGGAAAAAAGATGTCGAAGTCGAAGGGCAACGTGGTCGATCCCTTTGGCGTTGTACAGCGCAATGGCGCCGATGCGGCGCGGTTGTTCCTCGTGAGCAGCAGCAAGGCGTGGGAACCGCGTGCGTTCAACGAAGCGCTCCTCAAGCAGAATGCCGGCCGCTTTTTACGCACGCTCAAGAACATCTACAGCGGCATGTTTGCGACGTACGCGAACTTTGGCTGGTCGCCGTCGGCGAATGATCCGGCCCTGGCCGATCGCCCGGTGATGGACCGCTGGATTCTGTCGCGGCTGTCCACCGTGGAGCGGGACGCCGACGTGAACATGACGGCGTATGATGTCTCCGCCGCGGCGCGCGCCGTGATGGAGTTCGTGGACGACGACCTCGCGAACTGGTACGTGCGGCAGTCGCGTGCGCGCTTCTGGGCGGAGGGAAACGTCTTTACCGCCGACAACAACGCCGCGTTCGCGACCTTGCACGAAGTGCTGGTGGTCGTCTGCCGGCTGCTTGCGCCCATTGCGCCGTTCGTCACGGATCAGCTGCATCGCGAGCTCACGGGCACGTCGGTGCATCTCGCCTCGTACGTGCGCGAAAACGCGGCGGCGCCGGATGCGCGCCTCGAGACGCTGATGTCGAGCGTTCGTACCCTGGCGACGCTTGGCCGCGCCGCGCGTGAGCAGGCAAAGATCAACGTGCGCCAGCCGCTGTCGCGCATGGTGTGTGTTTCCCCGCACGTGACGGCGGAAGAACTGTCGATACTGCTCCCCGTGCTCGCCGCCGAGCTGAACATCAAGACGATCGACATTGCCTCGAGTGGCGATACACTGGTGAGTCTCGAGGCAAAGCCCAACTTCCGCGCGCTCGGCAAGAAATTCGGGAAAAAGACACCATTGGCTGCCGAAGCGGTGTCAAAGTTCACGAGCGCACACTTGCGTGCGTTCGAGCTGGGCAGTGAGCTGCTCGTTACCGTGGATGGCGAGACGCATGGGCTTCACCTCGATGATGTGACGATCCTGCGCCGTGCCTCGGGCTCGCTCATCGTGGAAGAGGAGCATGGCTTCTTTGCCGCGATCGATCCCGGCATCACGCCGGCGCTCAAGCGCGAAGGGGTGGCACGCGAAGTGATTAGCAGGGTACAGCGTATGCGAAAGGATGCCGGCCTGGCCGTCAGCGATCGGATCAGCGTGACGATTGGCGGCGATGAGATGGTGTTGGAAGCGGCGAGGGAGCACCGCGCATGGATCGCCGATGAAGTGCTCGCGACGGCGGTCGCGATTGGCGACGAAATAGAGGCAAATGCAGACATGCTGGCGAGGCTGCCGGTGGATCTCGACGGGATCCATGCAGACCTTGCCCTAACCAAGGACAAGTAGCACATGGCCACGTCAGAGAGCGCGACCAAGGCGGCAAAGCCCAAGGCGATGCCCAAGAAGCAGCTGCAGCACTTCGAGAAGCGGTTGATGGACGAGCGCAAGCGCGTGCTCAAGGAGCTCGGCCACTACGATGAGGCGTTTGGCGCAACGTCGCAGGAAGCCGATGGAGACCTGAGCAGCTATTCGTTCCACATGGCCGACCAGGGTACTGACGCGATGGAGCGCGAAAAGGCGTTCCTCTTTGCGAGTCAGGAAGGTCGTTTCCTCTGGCACATCGACGAAGCGCTTCGCCGGCTGTACCGGTCGCCCGAGACGTTCGGCAAGTGTCACAACTGCGGCCAGGACATCGCCTTCGAGCGACTCGATGCATTGCCGCACGCCCGCTTCTGCATCCAGTGCAAGCAGCGCGAGGAAGATGCAAAGTCGAAGTAACGGCACGGTCTTCTGGCCCGTTCTTGCGGCCATCGCCACTGCCGATGTCGTCACCAAGGGAATGGCCGAGCGGATGCTGTCGCCGCAACGCATTCCGCACGATGTGGCCGGTACGTGGCTGCGCCTGACGCTCGTCTACAATCCGGGAGCGGCGTTCGGGCTCAACCTCGGCTCGCAGTCGCGATGGATATTCACCGCGCTCACGATCATTGCGCTGGTGATCCTGGGCAGGCTGTATCTCTCCACGACGCGCGGCGACCTGCCGCGTACCTTCGCACTTTCCATGGTGTGCGCGGGGGCATTGGGCAACCTGCTCGACAGGCTGCGCTCGGAAATGGGCGTGGTGGACTTTCTCGACGTAGGCATCGGTGATGCACGCTGGCCCACGTTCAACGTGGCGGACATGGCCGTGAGCGTGGGCGCCATCCTGCTCGCGTGGGTCCTGTGGCAGGAAGATCGTGTGGCCATGGCGAACGAGAGACGCGCGGCGCTGGCGGTACCGGCAGCGGCGGGCATCTCCGAGCAGGGAGATCTCGTCTGACCGCGCCGCACGTGGACGACCGGCATCCGGCGCGTCTGTTCTGGAGCACGGCAATGGTCGTCGTCGCAATCGATCTGCTGTCCAAGCTGCTCGCGGAGCAGATGCTTGCGCCGCGGTACGTGCCGCATCGCATCATTGGGGACGTGGTGCGCTTCACGCTCGCGTACAACACCGGTGCGGCATTCAGCATCTCGCTGGGTGCCTACTCACGCATCCTCTTTGGCGCGTTCGCCGTAGTGGCGCTGGTGGTTCTCTGGCGCCTTTACCGCATGACCGGATCGGCGGGGCGAGCCGGCGACGGCGCGCGGATCATGGCGCTGGGACTTGCATGGGGCGGGGCGGCGGGAAATCTCATCGACAGGATCCGGTCGCCGCGCGGTGTGGTCGACTTCATCGACATCGGATACGGCAACATCCGGTTCTGGACGTTCAACGTCGCAGATTCCGCAGTGACCGTGGGTGCGATTGCGCTGGCGTGGTCCCTGTCGCGCGAGGACATGGAGCAGCGACGGGCGATGGCCGTTGCCGAGCAACGTCCTGTTGCCGCGGACGTGCCCAGGGCGGACGCGTGAGCGCCGCCGGCGCCTCGCCGGGCCGGCATGAGCTACTGGCCCCGGCCGACGCGCAACGGCTGGACCTGTTCATTGCCGGTGCGCTCGATCTGTCGCGCACCCAGTCGGCAACGCTCATCGCCAACGGGCAGGTGTCGGTGAATGGCCACGCCGAGCGTGCGAGTTACAGGCCCGCGTCCGGCGACCGGGTGCTCGTGGACATCGCCCCACCTACTGCACGACCAGTAATTGCGGAGGACATTCCGCTGTCCATCGCCTTCGAGGACGACGAGGTGCTGGTTGTGGACAAGCCCGCCGGAATGGTGGTGCATCCGGCGCCGGGGAACTGGAGCGGCACGCTCGTGAATGCCCTCAAGGGGCGTGGCGGGGAGCTGTCGGAGCTTGGCGGCGAGGATCGGGAGGGCATCGTCCATCGTCTCGACAAGGAGACGTCCGGCCTGCTGCTGGTGGCCAAGACCGATCGTGCGCACCGTATTCTGGGCGCCGCCATGGCAAAACGGGAGATCGTGCGACGGTATGCCGCGCTCTCGTGGGGCCATCTGGATGCCGATACCCTCAGTGTGGACAAACCCATTGCCCGGGATCCGCGAGACCGAAAGCGGATGGCAATCGTCAGTACGGGGAGGGCGGCGCGCACGGACTTTGTGCGGCTGGCGCGGTTCGATTCAGTGGATCTGTTGCGGGCGCATCTGCATACGGGCCGCACGCACCAGATTCGAGTGCACTTGTCGTCGGTCGGCCACCCGGTGGTGGGCGATGATACATATGGGGGAGGGGGAGGCCGGAAGCTCGTGGACCTGCCGCCCAAGCGTCATTTTCTGCATGCGGCGTGGCTGCGGTTTCGTCATCCCGCCTCTGGAGAGCAGGTGGAGTTGAAGTCGCTTTTGCCGGATGATTTGCGACGCTCGTTGGCGAGTGCGGCCGGAGAGGATGCAGTGTTGGCCGATACAGATCCGCTGGAGTACTTTGGCTTCTTCCGAGACGATTCCTGAGGTACGAGCGGCTGCACGGACACTCCTGTTCCGGGTGGCCGAGCGGACGTATGGATGTGACATCGCGGCGGTCCGGGAGATAATTCCCTACCGGCGAGCCACGCGCCTCCCTGGTGCGCCGGCGCACGTGCAGGGGCTGATCAACCTGCGGGGAACGATCGTCACGGTGCTCGACCTCGGTGTGCGCCTCGACGCAACGCGGCCCATGGTGCGGGATGGCTCCATCATTCTGGCGACCCATGGTGCAAGAGTCGTGGGGGTGGCGGTGGACGAAGTGCTGGACGTGCAGGCGATTACGGAGGAACAGATGGGGGCGGCCGGCGGCGCGGTGGATGCGCCCCGGGGGCTCGTACGGGGGTTGGGCCAGCTCGGTGACGACGTCGTCATCGTCGTGGACATTCAGGCGTTGGTGACGCAGGTACTGCTCTAAGGGGGCATCGAGTGAGTCATACGGTTCTGATCTGCGACGACGCGATATTCATGCGCACCATGGTCGGCGACATCCTGCAGCAGGCAGGGTTCGAGATCGTGGGAGAAGCGGAAACGGGTGTGCAGGCGGTGGAAAAGTACAAGCAGCTGCGGCCGGATCTCGTCACGATGGACATCGTGATGCCGGACATGGGCGGCATCGACGCCGTGCGGGAGATCTGCAAGTTCGACTCGGGCGCCAAGGTGCTGATGTGCAGCGCAATGGGCCAGCAGGCGCTCGTGGTCGAAGCGATCCAGGCGGGCGCCAAGGATTTTGTCGTCAAGCCATTCCAGCCGAGCCGTGTGCTCGAAGCCGTGCAGCGCGTGTTGGGGTAACGCTGACGGCGGGTGAATAACGCACAGTACGCCGAGCTCTTTCTTACGGAGAGTCGCGAGCACGTGTCGGCCATCAACCACTCGCTCCTGGCGCTCGAGCGCGGGACGGGTGGCGACGAGCCGGTGAGCGCGATCTTTCGTGGCGTGCACACGATCAAGGGCATGAGTGCGACGATGGGATACACGTCCGTCTCCACGCTCTCGCACGAGATGGAGACGCTGCTCGACAACGTGCGCCGCGGCACACGCGCCGTCGATGCGGTATTGATGGAGCTGCTCTTTCAGTCGGCGGACCTGCTGGAACGCGCAATTGAAGACTCGGTGGAGGGCAAGGCCGATACGGACGTTGGCGGCATGGTCCAGCGGCTCCATGCCGAGAGCACCGACGTGCATTCACGGAAGTCACGCGCGATGGCCGCACTTACCGAGGAAAGCGGCTGGTCGGCCGTCGCTCCCGGTGGAGAAGGTCTGCTGGTGCGCATTCGCCTGGTGCAAGGCACACCACTCAAGGGCGTGCGCGCGTTTCTCGCCGTCCAGGCCGCGAAGAAGCTCGGCGATGTGGTGGCGTGCTCGCCGTCGCTCGAGGCGATGCAGGCCGATGACTTCGATCACGACTTTGCGATCAGGCTGCACACCTCCGAGTCGCTGGAGGATGTGCGTGCGGTGCTCGAGAAGGCAGGCGATGTGAAGGAAGTCCGCCTGGGCGAGGATGAGCCGCCCACGGAGATTCCCCATCAGACCATGGAGTTCAACGTCGCCGAGCTTGCACAGGGTACGGGACTCAGCATGCCCGGTGCTGCCGTGCCGGAGCCCACGGGCATCAGGCAGCAGCGCAGCGTACGCATCGACCTGCGCAGGCTGGACAACCTGATGAACCTCATTGGCGAGCTGGTGATCACGCGAGGTCGCCTGCTGCAGATTGCGGGCGCGAGTGAAGACGCGGTCCTCGTGGATACCGTGGCCCAGGCCTCTCGCCTCATTGCCGACCTGCAGGACGAGATCATGACCAGCCGCATGGTACCAGTGTGGCAGGTATTCGATCGCTTTCCGCGGCTTGTCCGCGATGCGGCGCGATCGGTGGGCAAGGAAGTCGATTTCGCGATCGTGGGAAAGGAAGTGGAGCTCGACCGCTCGATGCTGGATGAAGTGGGCGACCCCATCGTGCACCTGCTCAGGAATGCCGTCGATCACGGTATCGAGCTGCCGGCAGACCGGCTCGCGAAGGGCAAGCCGGCCGCCGGCCGTCTCACGCTGAGCGCGCTTCGCGATCGCTCGGCGGTGGCCATTCGGGTGACCGACGACGGCCGCGGCATCGATCGCGCCCGGGTGCTGGCTCGTGCGCAGGAGCACGGATTGATCGAGCAAAGCCGCACGGAGCTCTCTGACGACGAGCTGATGAAGCTCATCTCGCGCGCCGGGTTTTCCACGGCTGAGCGGGTGACGGACCTTTCCGGGCGCGGCGTGGGGGTGGATGCCGTGTACAATCGCGTTCGTGCGCTTGGCGGATCCGTGGACATCCGCTCCGTGCCGGGCGAAGGAACGACCGTCACGCTTCGGCTGCCCCTCACCCTGGCCATCGTCAGGTCGCTGCTTGCCCGCATTGGCGACGAGACGTACGCCGTGCCCATGACGCACGTCAGCGAAACCGTCGAGCTTCGGCCAGCGCTCATTCAGGTGCTGCAAGGCAGTAACGTGCTTGTGCTACGAGACGAAGTTCTGCCGATATTCCGGTTGAGGACATTGGTGGAATATTCCGGCCCTGACGCAACGGGGCGGGAGCAGGTCGTCATCGTGGAGCTGGCAGAGCGCCGCGCGGCGCTCGTGGTGGATGCACTCGTGGGTCAGCAGGAGATCGTCGTCAAGCAATTCGACGGCGCGCAGGACGCCCGCTCGCTCTTCAGCGGAGCTACAATTCTCGGCGACGGTGCACCGGCGCTCATTCTCGATGTCAGCAGTCTCCTTTAACGGAACCCTTCCATGGAAGACATTCGCTCGCTGAAGGCGCTGCAGCTCGATGCGTTGCGCGAAGTCGCCAACATCGGCGCCGGCCACGCCGCCACGGCACTCTCGCAGATGATCAACAGCACGATCATGATCAGCGTGCCGACGATCAACGTGACGCGACTCGAGGAGGTGCCTCCGCAGCTCGCCGATCCGGAGGAGCCGGTTGCCGCGGTGCTCATGCACATGATGGGCGACCTCACTGGCCGCACGCTGCTCGTATTCCCGAAACCCACCGCGAGCCGTCTGGCCGAGATGATGCTCCGGCGTCCACCGGGCTCCAGCACCGAGCTGGGGGAGATGGAGCAGTCCGCCATCAAGGAGGCGGGGAATATCCTCAGCAGCGCGTACATGAATGCGCTCAGCGACTTCATGGGCATGATGCTGCTCCCGTCGCCGCCAACGCTCGCCATCGACATGAGCACCGCCGTCCTCACCACGGCGTACCTCCAGTTCGGCACGGACAAGGATTACGTGTTCTGCGTGGAGAGCGAATTCTTCATGCACGATGTGGGTGAGAAGCTCCGGGGGTTTTTCCTGCTGCTTCCGGACCCGGCATCGCTGCAGGCCATCATGCGCGCCATTCGCGTCGCGTAAGGTGGCATTGCGACAAATGTCATGACCGCATCCGTGATGACCTCCGAGCGCGACCGCGATGCCCTGCGGTCGTTCGCGCGGCGTATCGACCCTTCCGACGCGGGTGCGCACAACAACCTTGGGGTCCTGTACTACAAGAAGGGCCTCTACGAGGAAGCCGTCAGTGCGCTCATGCGCGCACTCGAGCTGGACGCAAAGATGCAGGTGGCGCAGCGCAACCTGGAGATCGCGTACTTCAACACGGGCTATTACGACAAGCGCGTGGCGGAGCTGGTTGAACGGCTTCGTGCGCGCCCTGATGACCGAGAGGCGCGCTGGGAGCTGGGGCGCACGCATGCGCTGCTTGGCCAGACGGCGGATGCCGTACAGGAATTCACAGAATTGTTGCGGTATCATCCCACCGATATCGGTGCGCTGGTGCAGTTGGGCCTCGCCGAGCGGACCAATGGGGATCTCGACAAGGCACTGAGCTACCTCGAGCGCGCACTCACGCTCGATCCGGCGAGCTCCGTGGTGAGCTTCTACGTGGGCGAAGTGCTGTATAACCGGGGCGTGAGCGAGGGATCACTGGCGGCGCTCCGTCGCGCGGTCGAGCTGAATCCGCAGAATCCCGACGCCTACTATCTCATGGGGTTCGTGCTCGGCGACCTGGGCATGCATGAAGAAGCGCGCGAGGTCACGCGCCGTGCCATTCAGCTGAATCCCACGTTGTCGCGCGCCCAGGCCAACCTTGCCATCGAGGATCGCCGGGCCAGTCCGAGGGACAGTCACCAAACACCCGTACGCTCCTCGATGCGCGTTTCCACCGCGCGCGCACAGGCCATGGAGGTCATGCGCGAAGGACAGCTCGCGCAATACAACCTCGGCCTCGCCTTCCGGCAAAAGGGCTACTACGGAGAAGCGCTCCGCGAATACACGAAGGCGCTGGAGCGCGGCGAAGACCGCCAGCTGGTGCTCCAGGCCATGGCTGAAGTACACCTCCTGCGCCGCGAGCCAAAGGCCGCGGTGGTGCTGTATGACGAGCTGCTCGCGCTCACCCCCATCAGTCCCAAGCTGTGGAACGAGCGGGGCGTGGCGCTGCATCAGGAGGGCCTTTTTGCCGAAGCGCTCGAGAGTTATCACCGCGCCGTGCAGGCCGACGACAGCTACTCGCTCGCGCACAACAACCTTGGCGTTGCCAGGTACCACACTGGCGACGTCGAGGGCGCCATTGACGCGTTCTGGAATGCGCTGCGGTATCAGCCAACGTTCGCGAAAGCCCGACTCAACCTGGCCCTCCTGTTAAGCAAGGCCAGGCGCTTCCAGCTTGCGCTCGAAGCCTATCGCAGCGTGCTCCAGGCCGCACCGGAGGATGCGTCGGCGTGGAACGGCATTGGCGTGGTGCTGGCTGAGCTCCGCCGGTTCGCTGACGCGCGAAATGCGTTCGCGCGCGCGGTGCAGTCCAGGCCGGATTTTGCGGAAGCGCACTACAACCTCAGCTTCACACTCTCCAACCTCGGCGACTTCGAAGGTGCGCTGCGCGAGACGAAGCGCGCATTGGAGCTCGATCCCTACTACGTCTCGCAGAAGTTCGATCTCGCCATCGACCTGGAGTACGAGAATCCGGATCTTTCCATCAAGCCCGACGTCGGCGCAATCGAGCGGACGGTTGATGCGGTCGAGGATTTTGCGTTCGATGCGAACGTGCTCGATTCATTGTTCGTCTCGCTCGCGCCAACAGCGCGCCGAGAGGCGGAACCGCGCCCGGAATCGGGCAGCGATCCGTACGGCATGGCGGCGGACTACCTGGGAATGGGCATGATGGACCGCGCCGCGGCGGAGGTGAGTCGGGCCATGTCGCGCGGGGCACCGAGCACGGAGGGATATACGCTCCTTGGCGAGATCTACGCGCGTCAGGGGCTGCATGGTGAGGCCATCGAACGCTTTCGCGAGGCTCGCATGGCCGCGCCGGATGCCGTTCGGCCACGAAAGGGCGAGGCGTGGTCCCTGCTTGCCATGCACCGCGCGCGGGAGGCGAGCCCCATTGCGGAAGCGCTGTTCGAGGCGGCGCCGCTCGACGTCGACATCGTGATGCTGGCCGCGGCGGCACGCGCGGATACGGGCGATCCGGCGTCAGCGCTCGCGGCATTGAAGCAGGCACGCATGCTCGCGCCGCAACGGCCGGACGTCCACCAGCGCATGGGTGACATCGCCCGCTCGCTTGGCGACAACGAGGGGGCGATCGTAGCATACAGGCGGGCGCTGGAGCTCGACGGTGACCTCGCCGTCGTGCGCTTTCAGCTGGCGCGGGTACTGCGCTCAAAGGGGCAGCTGCGCGAAGCCGAGCAACAGCTCATCGCCGCGCTCGACGCCGTTCCCACCTACGCGGAGGCGACGCTCGAGCTGGCGTCCGTACGCAGCGCGGCCGGCCACGCGAAAGATGCGCTCTCACAGCTCATCGCCTTGCTCGAGCGCGACCCGTATCACTTCGAAGCCATGCTCGCACTCGGTGAAACACTCATCGCGCTTGGCAAATCGGAGGAGGCGCGCAACGCCTTCCGTCGCATCCTGCGCTTCGATCCATCGCACGTGGGCGCGCTGTACTACGACGGCGTGTTGCTGAACGACCAGAAGCGCTACCGCGATGCGGCGATACGCTGGGCTCGGGTGCTCGATATCGATCCGGGTGGAGAATACGCGCGGCGCGCGCGTCGTGACGCACGCACTGCCGCCGACTTGCAGGCCATCTTTGCCACCACGGGAGGCGGCTGAGCATGGCGATTGAAGGGCCGCTGCGCGAGCTGGGCATCCACGATGTGTTCCAGCTGCTCGACCTGAGCAGGAAGACGGGCGCGCTGCGGGTCACGTCGGATTTGCGTGACGACGAAGGACATGTGCTGTTCGACGGCGGCCGCGTGATTCATGCGAGCATCAAGAGCAACCCCACGTCGATCGAGCGCATTCTGCGCCAGGCCGGCCGCATCAGCGACGAGGAGATCGCCGCCGCAAAGGCCATCGCGGACGATTCGGGCCTTGGCCTGGGCGACCGGCTCGTGCTGGCCCGCGCCATCACGCAGCGCGAGCTCGAACGCCAGCTGAAGCAGGCCATCGAGAACGTCATCTTCGAGCTGATGTCGTGGCGCGAAGGGTTCTTTTCGTTCGAGGAGGGCAGTGTATCGAGCGCTTCCGTTGACGCACGCATCCGGATTTCCACGGAATCATTGCTCATGGAGGGTGCGCGGCGCATCGATGAGTGGTCGCGCATCGCGGACAAGGTGCCCAGCCTCGGTGTCATCGCCATGCTTGCTCCCGTGATGGACGACCGCGCATCCGTGCTCGACCTGCTGCCACACGAGTGGGAAGTGCTCATGATGATCGACGGGGGCCGCGATCTTCGCGCCATCGCCGCGGCGCTGGGCGCCGGGGAATTCGAGGTGGCCAAGATCGTTTACGGCCTTGTAACTACAGGTGTAGTTGAGATCGGCGTTCCGGAACGGCCCACGAACCCGTCCATTGCGGCCATCACTCGCGCCGAAGATTCGACGCGCACGCGGTTGGAGGAGGCACGCCAGTTGACGCGGTCGTCCCGCTACCAGGAAGCGGTGGAGCTGCTCCGGCGGGCCGTGCGCGAAGATCCGCTCACGCCGGAGGTACACCTGGAGCTGGGATTCGCCGCGGTGCGTGTGGGCGATTTCGCGAACGCACGCGCAAGCTGGGAGCATTTTCTCCGGCTCGCGCCCGCCTCGTCGCAGGTGAGCCGCGTGCGCGAGGCGATCGAAGCACTTGGACGACTGCTCCACGTCACGGAGGCGCACGCCAATGGGTGACGACATGCGGCGCATGAGTGACGAGCTGGCGCACGAGCCCGGGAGCAGGGTCTTCGTGCCACTTGGTGAAGCGCTTCGCCAGCAGCATCAGCACGAGCTTGCGCTCAAGGTGGCGCTACGTGGTCTCGAGCGACACCCGCATCTTGCCGAAGGGCACGACCTGCTGGCGCGCATCTACGTCGATCGCGGCGACATCGAGCGCGCGTTCGACGAATGGGACATGGTGTTGCGGCTCTCGCCGGGCCACGCCGGCGCGCTCAAGGGCATGGGCTTCATCTGCTTCCAGCGCGAGCGGTTCATCGACGCGGAGCGGTATCTCGCGGCCGCCGCGGCAGCGGAGGCCACCGATGTCCAGGTGACGACGGCGCTGCAGCACGTGCGCGAAGCGCATGCGGAGGTCAGGCGCTCCACGGAGGTTGCCCTCGCTGCGGAATATCCGGATGACAGCCGCTTTCTCTTCGTGGACGTGCTCCGCGACGAAGGCCAGACGGCGCTGCTGCTCGACCGCGACGGTCTCGTGCTGGCGGGCGCCTATGTGGCCGACGATGGACGTGACGTTGCGCAGGATATCGGCGCCGAGTTGAGCGGGGTGACCGATGCGGCGCGGCGTACCACGCGCCATCTCGCCATGGGAGACTGGACGTCCATCGTGTTCGAGACGGAGGTCGCCGTGGTCGCAATG
Source organism: Gemmatimonadota bacterium (assembly GCA_028287285.1). Lineage (GTDB taxonomy): Bacteria > Gemmatimonadota > Gemmatimonadetes > Gemmatimonadales > Gemmatimonadaceae > AG11. Next base: position 11,787 of record JAQBPY010000309.1, on the reverse strand, counting down.
GCGCCGTCGCCGCAGGATGGGCTCCTGGTGCTCGCAACGTCGCGTGCCACGCCCCTCGGGCTGGTCCGCCGGCTGCTCGATCACTGCTCGGCGCGTGCGCGTGGCTGGTTGGAGGCGGGCGTCTGATGTCCACACCATTCACGAGCATGCTGCAGGCGATCTCGCGCCAGCGAGGGGTCACGGCCGCACTCGTCGTGCTGGAGCAGGACGGAATTGTCGTCGACTCGAATGTGCAGATCGGTCAGTCCGGCGATCGGGTCGCGGCACTTGCGGCCTCCCTCTACCGCAAGGCCCGGTTGTCGTCACAGGCGGCGGGGTTGGGCGCCGTTTCGTTCATGCAACTCGAGGCGCCTCACGGCCGCCTTTGCGCTGCCGGTGCAGGCGATCTCGTCCTTGTCGTGGTTGCTGCGTCGGTCGTGAACGTCGGCATGGTCCGGGTGGCCATGTTGCGGGCCGTCAGTGAGCTCGCCGCGTATGGGGGCCGGCCCACATGATCACCAGTGTGGTGGAGTCGTGGATCGAAACGCCGCTGCGCCATTTTGTGGACGATGCCGGCGTGGAGCTCGCGCTGCTCCTGCATCCCAGCGGCCAGGTGCTGGCCCAGCACGGCTTCGCCCGTTCGGTTGACGTGATGTCGGCGTGCGCGCTTGCTGCGGGAATTCATGCAACGAGCGATGAGCTTGGCCGCATGCTCGACGAGCGTCCGTTTGCCGGGTTGCACCATGTGGGTGTAAGCCGCCAGATCTTCCTGGCGGAAGCACGCTCGCGGCGCGGAGCGTACATTTTCCTGACGGTGTTCGGCGCGGAAAGCTCCATCGGCATGGTTCGCCTCTATTTTGACGAATTGGCCGCACGACTCGTCGCTGCCGCGCCACCCGAAGGAGCAACACCAGCGCCAGCGCTGGCCGAGCACTTCGAGCAGGACCTGAATCGCAACCTCGCAGTTCTCTTTGGCCGCGCCTAGGCCGCTCCCGCGCTACCTGTCTGCCTCGTGTCGCTCGTCAACTACGCCACGCGCGAGATCACCTGCAAGATCGTCTACTACGGGCCAGGCCGCTCGGGGAAGACGACGAATTTGCATTACATCTACGGCCAGGTCCCGGAAGACCGGCGCGGCAAGATGGTCTCGCTCGCCACGCAAACCGATCGCACCCTGTTCTTTGACTTCCTGCCCCTGGACCTGGGCTCCATCTCGGGGTTCACGACCAAATTCCAGCTGTATACGGTGCCGGGCCAGGTGTACTACCAGGCAACACGAAAGCTCGTGCTGCAGGGTGCGGACGGTGTGGTGTTCGTGGCCGACAGCCAGGCGCGCCAGCTCGACGAGAACATCGAGAGCTTCCAGGACCTGCATGCGAACCTGGGCGACCAAGGCATCGATCCGCGCGCCATGCCACTGGTCGTGCAGTACAACAAGCAGGACCTGCCCCCCGAGCTCGTCCTGCCGGTGGCCGAGCTGTCCGATGCGATCAATTTTCGGGGAGTGCCCGACTTTTCCGCGGATGCGCTTCATGGGCCGGGAGTATTCGAGACGCTCAGGGGGATATCCGAAATCGTCCTTCGTCGCCTGAGCACCGGCAATGCGGGCGGAAGCCGGTAGCCATGCAGGTTGATCCGCGTGCCAGGTTCGACAACTACGTGGTCGGCTCGGCGAATCGCCTCGCCGTCGCAGCCGCGCGAGCCGTGGCGGAGTCGCCCGGGGCGATCTACAACCCGCTCTTCATCTACAGCAGCTCGGGGTTGGGCAAAACGCATCTCATCGGCGCCATCGGCAACCACGCACAGCAGCGCGCGCCGGAAACGACGGTCGAGTACGTGGCACTCGAGGATTTCGTCCAGCAGCTGCATGCGGCAATCGCCGCAGGCCAGATCGAGCGCTTCAAGCAGCGGTACGGCCGGGTGGACGTGCTGCTGGTGGACGACATGCAGTTCCTCACGGGGCGGCGTGAAACGCAGTCCGAGCTGCTGCGCCTGTTGACGACGCTGCAGGGCAGCGGCCGACAGATCATCATGACGAGCGATCGTCCCCCCACCGAGATTCCCGACGTCGACGAGCGGCTCATCAGCCGCCTGAGTGGGGGATTGATCGTCGACATCGGCACCCCGGACTACGAGACCCGGGTGGCGATCCTGCGCGAGAAGTGTGACGAGCGAAAGCTCGTGTTTGCGCCCGGCGTGATCGAGGAGCTGGCGCGCGCGGAGTTCGGGAACATCCGCGAGCTCCAGGGCGCGATGAACAAGCTCAGCGCACAGCAGGCCGTTGATGGCACGCTCACGCCGGCCATGGTGCGCGGCATCGTGGGCATTCCCGGCCCCATTCCGCGACCGGCGCGCAGCTCGGTGGAGACGGACGAGTTCTTCAGCTTCCTGACGGACATTGCGAGCGCCGTTGCCGCGCACGTGGAGCCGTGGAAGGTGCGCGTCGGTGAGGCGGTCGCTTACTGGGGCGGCGAAGGGTATCGCACCACGGCGCTCGAGCGGATGATGGCCGAACCGGCGCCGCCGCCCAATTACGAGGCGGTGCTGCGCGGCTATGCCCAGGCAGTGGAGCAGTTGCGCGAGCTGGAGCGGCAGGTCACCACGGTGGATCCGCAGCTCGGCGGCGACGAGCGCTTTCGTGATCCGGAGCGCCTGTCCGAAACGATGGCATTCGTGGAGCACGCACTCGCGGGCGCCGTGCCGCCTGGCGGGCCGCAGCCTGCGTTCGCACGCGCCGCGTACGAGGAGAGCAGTTCCAACCAGATGGCCGTCCGCGCCGCGGACGCAGTCATCGCCGAACCTGGCCATCGCTACAATCCGCTGTTCCTGCACGGCCCCAGCGGCGTGGGCAAAACGCACCTGCTCAACGCCATCGGCAACGAGCTTGCATCGCGGAGCGGCACGCCGGGACGCATCGCATGCGTTGGGGCGGGTGTGTTCGTGGACGAGCTGATTGCCGCATTGCAGGAGGGCACGATCGAGCGCTTTCGCGCGCGCTACCGTGCGGCGGATGTGCTGCTCATCGACGACGTCCAATTCGTCGCCTCCAAGGAACGGACGCAGGAGGAGCTGTTCCACGTCTTCAACCATTTTCATTCCGCGGGCAAGCAGCTCGTCTTTGCCGGCGACCTGCCCCCCAAGGCCATTGACGGGCTCGAAGATCGCCTGCGCTCCAGATTCGAAGGTGGACTGGTCGCCGAGCTCGGCCCGCCGGATCGAATTCTGCGTGAAAAGCTGTTTTCGCGTTTTCTGGCCGATGCGCGGTTGAACACGGCACCCGAGCTGATCTCCTACCTGGCAGACCGGCCGGCAACGAGCGTTCGGGAGCTGATGGGCACGGTGCAGCGCCTGCGTGCGGGAGTCGAGGTCAACGGAGGTCCGCTCACGCTTGCCCTTGGCCGGCAGGTGCTGGAGCCCTCGGGAATGACGCCAACCACCGCGCCACTCGCCGTGCGGCAGGCGGCGGATACGTTCTTTCTGGACGACGAGAAGATCATCTGGGAATGGCCCGACGTCGCGGGCCGTCTGGTGGAGGAGCTGCGCTGATGGCCATCAAGGGCAGTCTCAAGGAGGCCAGTCTCCCCGATGTGCTGCAGCTCCTGGCCATGGGGAAGAAGACGGGCTGCCTTGCGGTGACGCACCGGAGCAACTTCGGGTACGTCTACTTCAACAAGGGGCTCATCTCGTACGCGTCCATCGTCAACCGGCGGGACCGAATCGGGGACATCCTGCTCAAGGCGGGGGCGATTTCCCAGCAGCAGCTGGACGCGGCCATCGAGGCGCAGTCTTTACATCGCGATAAGCGGATCGGGGAGCTGCTGGTGGCGCAGGGCTCGATTTCCCGTGAAGCGCTGCATGCACAGATCCGCATTCAGATCGAAGAGGCTGTTTACTATCTCTTTACATGGACCCAGGGGACGTTCAACTTCGAGGCCGACGTCTACCCGGAAGAGCAGGACCTGCTCGTGTCCATCCATCCGGAGTCGCTGCTGCTCGAGGGAGCGCGGCGCCTCGACGAATGGAGCCTGATCGAGAAGAAGATTCCGAGCCTCGACCTCGTATTCGACGTCGACACCGCCAAGCTCGCCGAGACAGGCGTGGAGCTCACGCGCGAGCAGAAGGTGGTCGTGTCGCTGCTCGACGGGCGGCGCGACGTGACCGCCATCATCGAAGACTCGGGGCTCGGCGAGTTCGAGGTGGGAAAGGTCATCTACGGCCTGGTCACCGCCGGCTTCACGCAGCGCGTGGGCAAGTCGCGCGGCGTGGAGCCCTCCGTGAGCGACGCGCGCGTCGACGAACATCGCAACCTGGGCATCGCATTCTACAAGACGGGCATGCTCGACGAGGCGATGCGCGAGTTCCGCCGCGTCACGGAGCTGCGCGAGCACGACGCCGAAGCGCGCTTCTACGTGGGACTCGCGCTCATGCGCCAGAACAAGTGGACAGAAGCGGTGTCCGCCTTTCGGGAATGTGTGTCCCATCCCGGCGCGCGGCCCGCGGCCTTTCACAACTTGGCGCACGCCCTCGAGCGCCTGGGCCGGTACGAGGAAGCAAAGAGTGCGCTGGACGGAGCGATGCGCCGCGGCGGCGCCAAGGACCCACGCATCCAGACGTCACTCGGCGTCGTCGCGCTCAGGGCGGGTGACGTGTCGGCCGCGGACGCGGCCTTTCAGGTTGCCCGGACACTCTTCGGCACCAAGCCGCCAACGGCGCCGTGGTATCATTATTCCGCGCTCACGGCAGCCTTGCTGGGCGATCTCGAGCGCGCACACACCGTGCTCCTCGAGGGCATCGGTGCCCATCCGCATGCCGCGCCGCTGTATAACAACATGGCCGCGGTGCAGGAGCGCCGCGGGTATCACCCGGATGCGCTGCAAGCGGCTGAGCGCGGTCTTCAGGAAGACACGGGACTCGCGCAGATTCACAAGAACCTCGGCGACTGCCACTACCGCGCAGCGCGCTATGACGATGCGATGGAGTGCTACCTGCGCGCCATCAAGCTCACCCCGGACCTCGGCGACGACGTCTACATGAAGCTTGGCAACATTCGCTTCAAGCGGCAGGAGCGCGACGAGGCGGTGCAGTGCTGGGAGCACGCGTTGGCGCTGGATCCCACGAACGCAATCGTGCGTACCAATCTCGACGCTGTCCGGCAGGTGCTGTAAGTGACCGAGCTGATCGATCCCGGCTTCGTGGCGCTCACGGACAAGATTGCGCGTGACAAAGGATTCGGGTGCGCGAGCTACAAGGAAAAGTGCCTGCGCCGCCGGATCGCCGTCCGCATGCGCGCGCGCGGCGTCCATACGTATGCCGACTACGCCAGCATCCTGGACGCCGACAACAGCGAATACGAGCGCCTGCTCGACGCGCTCACCATCAACGTCACGAAGCTCTTCCGCAACTGGGAGACGTATTCGGTCATTGCCGAGCGTGTCGTGCCGGCCCTCTGGGATAAACCGTTGCCGGATATCAACGTGTGGAGTGCAGGCTGTTCTTCCGGTGAGGAGCCCTATTCGCTCGCGGCGCTGTTTCACCGGCACGCGGAGCGCAGCGGAGCGCTCCCGCAACTGGCCTCCCGCCTGTCGGTGCTGGGCAGCGACATCGATGCCCGGAGCCTCGCCGCCGCCAATGCCGGCCACTTCGAGGAAGGTGATTTCGCGGATACCCCGCCTGATCTCCGTGCCAGGTATTTTGCATCGACGGCGCCCTTCGCCATCATTCCCGACGTCAAGTCGCTCGTTCGGTTCGAGCGGAGGGACCTCCTTGCCGAAGCGCCGCCGCCGGGCGAGCATCATCTCATCTGCTGCCGGAACGTGCTCATCTACTTCGACCGCGAGACGCAGGAAAAGTTGTTCGACAAGTTCCACGCGGCGCTCGCGCCGGATGGTTTCCTCGTGCTCGGCAAGGTCGAGACGCTGCTCGGAGCGGCGCGCACGCGCTTCGTCGCGGTGGACGGACGCGAGCGGGTTTTTCGGCCGCTATGAGCGACGCGGCCACGCCGGTGCGGGTAAAGGTGGCGGATTACGCGGTCCGCCAGGGCGACCTCGTCATCGCCACCATCGGGCTGGGCTCCTGCGTCGCCATCGCGCTCTACGATCGCGACGCCCAGATTGGCGGACTCGCGCACATACTGCTGCCCAACCGCGCGATGTCCCGCGAAACGAGCAATCCCGCGAAATTCCCCGAGACGATCATTCCGCTCATGGTGGCCGAGATGCGCAAGCTCGGTTCCGCGCCCGCGGCCCGCATCAGCGCGAAAATCGTGGGCGGTGCGAGCATGTTCGGACAGCTGGTGTCGGGAAGCGGCGTGAACGTGGGCGAGCGCAACGTGGCATCCACCCGCGCGGTGCTGGCCGAAGCAGGCATCCCGCTGCTCGCCGAAGACACAGGGCTGGACTACGGCCGAAGCGTGTACTTCCACCTGGACGACGGGCGCGTCGAGGTCCGTTCCCTCAAGAAGGGCGATCGTGTCATCTAGCGCGCAAGCGAGCGTGCTCGTGGTGGACGACAGCTCCTTCATGCGCCGGCTCATCACGCAGATCATCGACGCATCGCCCGATTTCCGGGTGATCGGCACGGCGCGGAACGGCCATGATGCACTGAAACAGATCCACGCGCTCGATCCGCAGATCGTGACGCTCGACGTCGAGATGCCGGTGCTCGATGGGCTGCAGACGCTCGGCTACATCATGAGCGAGACCCCCAGGCCCGTGGTCATGCTCAGCGCCGCGGGCACCGACGGAAGCGTGGATCTCACCCTGCGCTGCCTCGAGATCGGTGCCGTCGATTTCGTGAAGAAGCCCTCCGGGCCCATCAGTCTCGATCTGGCGACAATCGGCGATACCCTGCTGGATGCCCTTCGAGCGGCCCGGGAAGTCAATCTTGGCGGCGTCCAGCTGCCGATGCGGCCGCGCGTCGCCGCGCCCAACGTGCGTCGCGCATACGGTACGGCGGCCACCGCGGCAATCGCGATTGCTGCGTCAACGGGCGGGCCCCGCGCGCTCGCTGAGCTGATTCCCAACCTGCCGCCGAACCTGGATGCTGCGGTCTTCGTCGTTCAGCACATGCCGGTGGGTTTTACGCGAAGTCTCGCGAGCCGGCTCGATGCGATGAGCGCGCTGCAGGTCTGCGAGGCCGCCGACGGTGAAAATGTCGAGGCCAACAAGGTCTATGTAGCCCCAGGTGGCCACCACATGCGCGTTGCGGCGAGCGTGGGCGGCGGACATCAGATCCTGCTCGACGACGGCCCGACCATCTGGGGAGTGCGGCCCGCGGCCGACCCGCTCTTTCGTTCCGTGGCCGAGCAGTTTGGCCGCAACAGCGTGGGCGTGGTGCTCACCGGCATGGGCAAGGACGGCTCGGAGGGTCTGCGTGCCATTCGCAGCGCGGGTGGCGCCGCCGTGGTGCAGGACGAGCGCACGTCCACGATTTACGGCATGCCCCAGGCAGCGCTGGCGCGCGCCGGCGCGGATCGTGTTTCGCCGCTGGATGAGGTGGCCCCCGCCGTTGTGCAGTTGCTGGCCACGCGTCGCGCATTCGTCGCATGATCGAGGAGTACTGGAAGCTTGAGCGCCGCGCCTTCGCCAATACGCCGGACCCGGCGTTTGTCTATCGCTCTCCATCGTTTGACGAAGGCTTTGCGCGCCTGCTCTATGACGCCACGGAGCTGCGCGGCGGTCTTTCGCTGATCACCGGTGAGATCGGCTGCGGAAAGACCATGCTCGCGCAGGCGCTGGCCGACAGGCTTGCCGGCTCGGCGTGTGACGTGGTCCAGGTGCATTACCCCAAGCTCACGCCAGCCCAGCTGCTCGCAACGGTGGCGCGCGGGATCGGCATCGAGACCCTGCTGCGCGGCAAGCTGGCAATGGTGGAGGCCGTCGGCGCACGGCTGCACGCGCTTCATGCGAGCGGGCGCAAGCCGGTGCTCGTGGTGGACGAAGCGCAGCTGGCCACGCCCTCGGTGCTCGAGGAAATCAGGCTGCTCACGAACCATGAAGACAGGCAGGACAAGCACATTCACGTGGTGCTCCTGGGCCAACCCGAGCTGCGCGACCGCGTGCGCAAGCGCCCACAGATCGACCAGCGTGTCAGTCTCCGCTTCCACGTCGACCCGCTGGAGGCGGAGGACGTGGCTGGCTACGTGAATCACCGGTTGGCTATGGCGGGCCACGCCGGAGTGCCGATATTTACGGAGGGCGCCGTCATCATGCTGGCCGAGCGCAGCGGCGGTGTGCCGCGCCGCGTGAACACACTGGCGACGCAGGCACTATTCGTGGGCGCCATGCGTGCGCTGTCGTCAATAGACGAGGAGCTGATGGCAGACGTGGCGGACGACCAGGAATGAACAGGAAACGGCGCATCCGATATAGCGAGTTCGTCTCGCGGCCCACGCCACCTGCCGTGGCGGTTGTGGAGCAGCCCGCGGCGGAAGAAATCGTGGAGCAGCGAGCGGCGCGCGTTTCCACGCCCATCGATCTGGCCCGCGCGCTCGCCGCCGCACGCAGGCAGGACGACGTCCGGGCCGCCGTTATCGTGGTCGAGAGTGAGCCATACCTTCGCATGCGCGATCGCATTCGCGCGCGATCCGGCATCGCGGAGCTGCTGATGTTCCGCGTGGGCACCGAGCTGCTCGCCGTGGAACTCCTGGCTGTGGACGAAGTCATCGACCTGCCGGTCATTCATTACGTGCCCGAGATGCCGCCGGCCATGCTTGGCGTCGTGAATGTGCGTGGGTCGTTGACGCCGGTGTACACGCCGCAGCAGGTATTGGGAGTCCCCCTCGCGCAACGCGACGCGGTGCTCATCTTTCGGAGCGGGCATTCGCGCGTGGGCGTGCTCATCGACGATGTCGAAGATGCGTTGACGCTCGATCTCCGTGACCTTCGCGATGCGCCGGCGATGAACAATGGAAGCGACGTGGTGCTCGGCGTGGTTCGTCATGCGGGCGCGCTCGTGGCTATCGTTGACGCAGACGCCCTGATTGCCGCCTGCCAGACCGCGGTCCTTGTGGAGACAGCATGAGCAGCGTTGCGGAGAAGCTCGTCACCTTCCGGCTCGGTCAGGACTACTTTGCCGCAGACGTCCATGCCGTGGAGCGCGTGCTCCGGTACTCGCTCCCCACGTCGGTGCCCGACATGCCTCCGTACATCGAAGGCGTCATGGATTACCTGGGCCGTGTGGTGCCGGTGGTGAATCTTCGCCGCCGGTTCGAGCTGCCTCCCATGGAGGTGGGCGCAGAGATGCGGACGCTCATTCTGAATGTGAGCGGCGAATGGATTGGCGCCGTGGTAGACGCCGTCACCGAAGTCGCACCATTTCTTCCCACCGACGTGTCCGCACCGCCAAAGCTGTTTCGCGGCCTTGCCGGTACGTACCTCAAGGGCATCGTCCGTCGCGACAACAGGCTTGTCATGTTCCTGGACGTGGAGCAGCTGCTCTCGTCCACCGATCGGATCGCGCTCCAGGATGCGGGCGCAGAGGCATTGGCCAATGACTGAGATGGTTGAAGCACATCGCGCGCGGGTCACGGCACTGGCCGCGCGTCTCGACGCGCCCTCTGCTGCCAGCGAGCGCGATGCCATCCGCGCCGAGCTCATTGCGCTGGGCAAGGGGCTGGAGCACGATCTCACGGAGCTCACGTCGCTCAAGGAAGAGGCGAAAGCCCTCGTGGAGCGGTGGAAGAGCCTGCAGGGCACCGTCGCGCCGAGCTTCAGTGCGGAGCGGCCCGTGGTTGTCGATCACATCGGCGCTTCCACCTTCATCGAGAAGGGATGGAGCCGCATCTCGCTTGGCGACTACATCGGGGCAGAAGAGTCGCTCACGAAAGCGCTCCAGCTCGTTCCCAATGACCCGCAGGCCGAATCGCTGCTTGGCTGGGCGCAGATGCTGCAGGAGAAGTACGACGAAGCACTGATGCAGTTCCAGAAAGTGTTGATGCGCGAGCCCGCCAACGCGCTCGCCCGCATCAACCTCGGCTACATCTGCCTGAAGAAGCGCATCTTCGGCGAGGCCATCGAGCATCTGTCGCGCGCCATTCGTCTCGACAGCGATCGCAAGGCAACACTCTACGCGCACTTCTACCTGGGGCTGGTGTACCTCGAGCGGGACATGTTCGAGGATGCGCAGACGTTCTTCCAGAAGACGCTCGTGCTCGGACCCAATCTCATCGAGGCGTACTACGAGCTCGGCAAGGCATTCTGGTTCAACGGCCAGCGCGACGAGGCACTTCAGACGTGGCAGGAAGGCTTCACGGCCAACAAGTTCAATCCGTGGGGAAAGAAGTGCGCCGAAGTGCTGAAGACGGTGGAAGAGGGCGGAGAGCCCTGAGCGCGGCGAGAGCCCACTGTGTCGTCCTGAGGAGCGCAGCAAAGGACCTGCTTCTTGTTTTCGCGATTGCGCTCACCTTTGCAGGCACACTCGCCGCCCAGGACGACGCCCCCCGTCGCCTCGACTCGGGCCGCTTTACAGCCGTGTACTTCCCGCAGGACGACCTGCTCGCGCACTCGCTGCTCAAGGCCGCCGTCGCGAACGATAGTTTTCCATGGCTGCCGCGCCCGCAGCAGCGCGTGCTCATCGCCATCGCGCCGGACGCCGCCCGGTTTCACGCCTGGGCAGGCGATGACGCCCCCGAGTGGGGCGCTGCTCTCGCGTTCCCGGATTCGCGCCGCATCATCATGCAGGGCCGCTCGGCGAGCGCTGACGCCGGAAATCCAATTGAAGTACTCCGGCACGAGCTCGCGCACCTAGCGCTGCACGAGCGTCTGGGCAACAAGCCGCCTCGCTGGTTCGACGAAGGCTACGCGAGCGTCGTCGCCCGCGAGTGGCACCGCGACGACGTCCTTGCGGCGAACGTCGCGCTCGCGCTCCGGGGCACGCCGTCGCTCGACGAGCTCGATGACGGCTTTCGTGGCGGAGCCGTGGCCGAGCAGTCGGCCTACGCGCTCAGTTACCGCGCCGTGACCGAGCTGGCCATGATCGATCCGCAGCGCGGCCTCACGTTGTTCTTCCAGTACTGGGAAAATGGCAAGTCGCTCGATGGTGCGGTACGGCAGGCGTTCGGACTGACGTTGCGTGCCTTCGAGACACGGTTCCAGGAGCGCACCCGCCAGCGATACGGCGGCCTCGCGCTCTTCGCGGACATGTCGCTCGCGGCACTCGTCCTGATGCTGCTGATTCTTCCGTTTTTCGTTGCGCGGCGCATTCGCGACAGGAAACGGTTGAAGGCGATGCTCATTGCCGACGCCGTGGCCGAACGCGCCGAGCGGGAGAGTGCGATTGCCGCCCTGCTTGGCGAATCACAGCATGATCCCGACGTCGGGCGCATGGAGGAAGAGCGATGAGTGTGACGCCGCCCAGGCAGGCCAGTGAATGACGGGCGACACCCCCTCGGTCTCGATGCCGGCATCACCTTCGGCGAGGGCCGGGGCGTTCTGGTTACGATACGATTAATCGTGCGCCAACTCGCTTGACACCCCCCAAGTGCCGCTCTACACTAGCCTTATGGCACAAACTGATACACAGGCGCCGGCTCGCCAGTTCATGTGGTGGGGAATCGCGGTCGCAACGATCCTGCTTGGCTATGCCGATCTGGCGCGCGGTGGCACGACGATAGCACCTATCCTTCTGGTGATCGGGTACTGTGTGCTCGTGCCAATGGCGATCCTGAAATAGCACCGGTTCGAGCCCTACGCTGTACTGACAAGAGAAGCAGTCTGGCGAGCGCGGCCGCCGAGGGCCTCGCTCGCCTGAGTACGTCGCCGGGCGAATAGCTCAGTTGGTTAGAGCGCCTGCCTTACACGCAGGATGTCG
>JAQBPY010000307.1 GCA_028287285.1 Gemmatimonadota bacterium | reverse complement strand
TGATCGACAAGATCAACAAGGAGCGCCGCGGACACATCATCACCGTGGAAGATCCAATCGAGTTCATCCACCGCCACCAGGGGTGCATCGTCAACCAGCGCGAGGTGGGCACGGACACGAAGAGCTTCCAGGCATCGCTCAAGTACGCGTTGCGACAGGATCCCGACGTCATCCTGATCGGCGAAATGCGCGACCTGGACACGATCCAGGCCGCGCTCACGATTTCGGAAACAGGTCACCTTGCCTTCGCCACGCTGCACACGAACAGTGCCGCCGAGGCGATCAACCGCATCATCGATGTTTTTCCGAGCCACCAGCAGAGCCAGGTGCGCGCGCAGTTGGCCTTCGTGCTCGAGGGCATCATCACGCAGACGCTGCTGCCCAAGGCCAAGGGTCGCGGTCGCGCCATGGCGGCAGAGATCCTCGTCGTCACACCAGCTGTTCGCGCCCTCATTCGCGACGACAAGATCCACCAGATCTACAGCACGATGCAGTCGGGCAAGAAGTTCGGCATGCAGACCATGAACGACGCACTGTATGGTCTCTACATGAATCGCGAAGTGCTCCTCGACGACTGCCTTCGGGCGTCGCACGATCCCACCGAGTTCCTTCGCATGATCGGCCAGGCCCCCGACGACGGGACTGGCAAGCCGGGCGCGCCGCAAGGCGCCATGGCGGGCAAACGGTGACTCCGCGAAGGACCTGTTTTCAGTGGTGAACAAGAGGCAACATCATGTCGTCATTTACATATACCGCACGCGCCCTCAACGGCGATCTCCGCACGGCGACCATCGATGCGCCGAGTCGCGATGAAGCCGTCGCGCAGCTCAAGCGGCAGCGACTCAACGTCGTCAAGATCGACGAGACGCAGGTCGCCAAGAAAAAGAAGAAAGGCGGCAAGATCACGATGCGCGACATCGTCATCTTCACGCGCCAGTTCTCCACGATGATCAATGCCGGCCTGCCCCTCGTGCAGGCCCTCGACATCCTGGCCAAGCAGAGCGAGAACCCGGCCCTCAAGGATGTGACGCACGCTGTCGTCTTCGACGTGGAGTCCGGCCACACCGTCGCGGACGCACTGGGCAAACACCCCAAGGCGTTCAGTGAGCTCTACGTGAACATGGTCGCCGCCGGCGAAGCGGGTGGTATTCTCGACACCATCCTCATGCGCCTCGCGACGTTCATGGAAAAGAACGATGCGCTCGTGCGAAAGGTGAAGGGCGCCATGATCTACCCGGGCGTCATCTCGAGCGTGGCCGCCATCGCCATCTGCGTGTTGCTCATCTTCGTGATCCCGGTGTTCGAAAAGATGTTCGCCAGCGTCGGCTTGCCGTTGCCGCTGCCCACGCGTGTGGTCATCGCGATGTCCAAGTTCCTCACGGGGTACTGGTGGCTCTGTCTCGCCATCGGCTTCGGGCTCGTGACCTTCCTCAAGCGCTACTACGCCACCTCCAGCGGCAAGCTCGTCATCGACAAGCTGATGCTCAAGGCGCCTGTGCTCGGCGACGTCCTCCGCAAGTCGGCGGTATCGCGCTTCACGCGCACCCTTGGCACGCTCATCGGTTCCGGCGTATCGATTCTGGACGGCCTAGAGATCACCGCCAAAACAGCCGGCAACCGCGTGATCTCCGATGCGATCATGGAATCGCGGACGTCGATTGCCGGTGGTGAAACGATTTCCGCGCCGCTGCAGAAGTCGAATGTGTTTCCACCCATGGTCATCTCCATGATTGCCGTGGGCGAACAGACGGGCGGCCTGGACGAGATGTTGTCGAAGATCGCCGATTTCTATGACGAGGAAGTGGATGCGGCAGTCGGCAACCTGCTGTCACTGATGGAACCCGTCATGATCGTGTTCCTCGGCGTGGTCGTCGGCGGCATGGTCGTAGCCATGTACCTGCCTATCTTCGACATGATCAACGCCGTGCAATAAGGCACAGGTGAAGGAGAAGCATGGCCGCCGAAAAAAGTAAGGACCTCCTGATCACGCGTGCCTTTGACGCGCCGCTCGCTCTCGTCTATGCCGCGTGGACGGAGCAAGAGCACCTCGCGAAGTGGCAGGGCGCGCCCGAGGGATTCAGCGTTACCGTGGATGAATCGGACATCCGCACGGGTGGGCGCTTCCGCATTGGCATGAGTTCACCGCAGGGCGAGATGAGCTGGCTGCAGGGCGCGTATCGCGAGGTGGTTCCGCGCGAGCGGCTGGTCTTCACCCATGCATGGGTGGACGCGAGCGGCAAGTCGAGTCCGGAGACGCTCGTCACGATCACCTTCACGGAGCGTGACGGGAAAACGCGGCTCGACGTGCACCAGACGGGATTTCAGTCGGACAGTGCGCGAGCCGGCCACGGAGATGGGTGGAACAGCCAGCTCGATCGCTTCTCCCGCTATCTGGACAGCCGGCGCTAGGTCAGCGCTGTCGCCCAAACACGGGACGGCCCGTCGCGGCTGGCATCGCAAAGTCAGGGCGGCCGAGCTCCTGCGGAGTTGTGTGCGTGTCGGTGCGCGGGTCGCACTTCTTGGCTCCACCCATCAGACCGCCGCGAATGACCACGTTCCCGATGGCGGGGTGATGTTCCGCTTCACCGGCATGGTCCATCATGTCGCTGCTGGACATGCCCGCCATGGGTGCAGGCTCCGCGGCGAGGTGCATCGCGACCGGCATGGAGGGCTCGACCACCAATGCGGTGCTTGCGGTGGACACGGGTGTGAGCTGATGCGACGCCAGCACCGCCGCGACATCGGTGTTCGCGACAGCCACCGCGTGGTGAACGGTCGCAACTCGCGCGACGCGCGGAGAGCGAACGGGCACGAGCGCATGAGCGCCCGCACTGGATTGCTCGATGGGAGAGACAAAACGCATGCGCGTATAATTCCTGGGCGTCGTGCTCAGGTCGACGTCGGCTTTCTTCCGGACGTCGAGCCCTGTGGCGGTCTGCTCGCGCTTTCCGGTGCAGGCACCGAGTATGGCAGCAAGTGAAAGTACCGAGAGCCTGAGTTCTTTCCGCATGCCAGCTTCCTCCGTAGAGTTCACGTCCTACGTATACAATTATGCGTACACGTCCAGTCGGACGCAATACCACATGCCAGCCATGAAACGATCGCTGCTCCTGGCGTTCCCACTCCTGATCGGGTGCGCGCCGTCTGACGGGCCTGGGCTGACGGAGACTCGGCGTACCGCGATTGCCGATACGCTGACCTCGCTTGTCACTGCGGCGTATGACTTGTCCAGGCCCGGTGATCCCGTTGCGCGATTGATGAGCCTGTATCCTCCGGCCGGACGGGTGGTGTCGGCGAGCGGCGGCGTGGTGTCGACGTCGCGCGACACGCTGGAGTCAGGCATACGCGCGTTCTGGGACAACGTCGGTCGAAACATGCAAAAGCCGAAGTGGGAATGGGGGCTCATGCAGATCGATGTGCTCGCGCCGGACGCGGCCGTGCTTACCACCACATACCGGGTGCCGCACCACACACCGCTCGGCCAACCGCACGTCATTGCGGGCGCGTGGACGGCGGTGTTTCAGCGCCGAGGCGGTCAGTGGGTAATCGTGCAGGAGCATTTGTCGGACGTGCCTGCGCCGCGCCAATGATGTCATCCTGAGCGCAGCGAAGCACGACAATCTGCTCAGGCGACTGTATATTCGACGCCTCCCCCTGGCGCATCCACTCCCCGCGTCTTCACCCGCCCGCCTGATGCTGCGACTCAAGGATTTCGCGACGCCGACGTCGCGCTGCGTGCTCGCTGTGGGAATTGCGCTGCTCGCGTGTCACGCCGCACCCGACGAGCCCGAGAGCCCACTCGTGCCGGAGGCCGCGCAGGTCGAAGATCCGGCGCCGTTCCAGGCGGCGGACGTTCTGGAGCCCAATGCGCTTCCCGTCATCACCTATGACGGCAGCGGCGAGATCGTTCATCCTGACGCGCTGGTGTTTCCGCGTGAATGGCGCGGCGCCCGTTTCTGGTATGCGGCCACGCCATATCCATCAGGCAATCCGGCGTTCGAAAATCCCTCTGGATATCTCGGCGACAACGCCGAAGACTTTCGCCCCATTCCGGGCATCACCAACCCGCTCGCACAACCCGAACAGTCGGCGTACCTCTCCGATCCGGACCTGTCGTACGATCCGGTGCGCGACGAAATCCGGTTGTACTACCGCCAGACCACGCTGGACAGGGATGAGCTTTTCCTGAAGACGAGCCACAAGGGCTTTGACTGGAGCGTGCCTGTGCTCGTGGCGCAGGAAAAGAAGTACAGCCTGATCTCGCCGGCGATCGTTCGCGAGCAGGATGGGTCATGGCGCATGTGGACCGTTGACGCCTCGAATGGCGGCTGCAGGATTCGCGCAGCGAATGTGGTGCTGGTCCAGCGCCGGTCGCGCGACGGAATCAGGTGGGGCAATGGGGAGCCGGTAAGGCTGAGCATTCCCGATCGGGTGCCCTGGCATTGGGACGTGCAGTACATCAAGTCGAAGAACGAATACTGGGCGCTCGTCGCGGCGTTTCCCGATGCACAGGACTGCAGCCGGAGCTCGGTATACTTTGCTCGCAGCAGCGACGGCACCACGTGGACCGTGTCTCCTGCGCCGTTGCTGACCACGGGCGTCATCCTTCCGCTTCAGGACCTCGTGTATCGCTCCACGTTTCGCTATTTCGCGAACGAAGACGTCGTGACGGTATGGTTCTCGGGCGCTCGTGTGGAGAACACCCATTTCCACTACGCACTCGCGACGGCGCGCTATCCGTATAACGAATTGCTTCGCCGAGTGAACGGTACGAGTGCCGCGAAGGAGCCGGCACGTGTGCAGGGCGGCCCACTCCACAAGGCGCGCGTGTCGTTCATTGACGCGTTTCCGTGAGACTCAGGCAAAAAATGGTATCTTTTCGGTCATGACCACACCGCGCATTGATCCAGACGCGCCCGCGCAAAAGGCGCAGGTGAACGACCAATCGGACCTCGGCTTCGGCAAGGTTGTCGCGAACAAGGTCACGGGGCGGTTCCTGTCGCATGATGGAGTGACCATGAGCCTCAAGTACGGGCTCGGCGCTCAATACTCCGAGCGCTTCTACCTGATGGCGCTCAAGGCGCGATGGCCGGTATTCCTGACATGGATGTTCGGCGCGCTGCTCCTGATGAACGGGATTTTTGCGCTCGCGTACCTCGCGCTCGGTCCGGCCGCGCTGGCAGATGTTGACGCGCTGCAGCTCGCAGATCCCTTTCTTCGCGCGTTCAGCTTCAGCGTCGGCGTGTTCACCACCACCGGCACCGGGACGATGCACGCGGTGGGTGGAACAGCCAACTGGCTCCAGATTCTCGAGTCGTTCATCGGCCCGCTCACGCTCGTGGCCTGCATCGGTCTGCTCATCGCGCGCCTGACCCGTCCGCGCATGCAGATCCGCTTCAGCGAGTCAATGATCGTGGCACCATACGAAGGCGGCCGCGGGCTGATGTTCCGCATGGTCAACATGCTGCCCGGCGAGCTCAGTGATGTGCAGGTTCGCGTCAACCTCACCTGGTTCGAGGAGATCAATGGCGTCCGCGAGCGGAATTTCCACCAGCTCGACCTCGAGCGGAACTCCGTGGAGTTCTTCAATCTCCACTGGACCGTGGTGCATCCCATCACGGCGACGAGTCCATTGCGTGGCATGACACCGCAGACCATTGCCGCGGCGCAGACGGAATTTCTCGTGCATGTCAGCGCGCACGAGGAAACGTTTTCAACGCGGGTGATTACGCGGACGTCTTACGTGGCGGGCGAGATGCGCTGGGACGTGAAGTTCGCCAGCATTTTCGCGACGGGCCCCGAGGGGATTCTGGCAATCGACGTCGACCGTCTGGACAGGACAGAACGATTGCCCGAGGGTTCCACGATTGCACCGGCAGCGCTGGAAGCATAGACACATCGGCAGCTGGTTGTCCTGACAGTGCGCTTTCCTGGGTTCGGATGAATGTTAGCCGGCCCCTACGCGCACCGCCTCGAGATCGAGCTCCTGTTCGAGCTCACGCAACACCTCGTCCGAGATCGCACCTTCATTGCGCAACCGCACCAGCATGCGCCGCTCGGCCTTGATCATGGCGGCGCGCAGCCGGCGGCGGCCAGCGGTATTGCCGCCGTGATGCTCGTGCATGCGAATGCGATCGCGCAGCTCGTTCCGAAGGACCTCCACGTCGCGCGGATCCACCCACGGCTCACGCGAAAGATCCTCGAGCGCCTCCGCACCGCGCCGAGCTGCCTCGATGCGCGCGAGCCGTTCCTCTTCGATGTATGCGACGTCCGGCTCGAAGTCGAATGCCCGGATGATCGGCGCGAGGGTCAGTCCCTGTACCACGAGCGTGAGGGCGATGACGAACATCGTGATGAGAATGATCTCGCTGCGAAACGGGAACACGCGTCCGTTCGCGAGTGCGAGCGGCAGCGCCAGCGCCGTGGCAAGCGAGACGATGCCGCGCATGCTCGTCCAGCCCACGAGTGCCACCGATCGCCAGCGAGGTTCCGGCTCGTTGCGGCGGACGTCACCGCTGCACCAGCGAGGCAGGTACGTCGCGACTGGCACCCACGCGAGCCGCACGATGATCACCACGACACCGATGATCGCTCCGCTCCTGAAAAGGGACCACAGCGTGTCGCGCGGCACGGCCTGCAGCAGCGCGCTGAATTGCGCGCCCAGGAGCAGAAAGATCATCGCGTTGAGCAGGAAGACGAGAAGATCCCAGACAATGCGCGTCTGCAGTCGCGATATCGGCCCTACGGCGACCGACAGATGCTGCCGGAGATAAAGGCCACCAGCGACACACGCGAGCACCGCGGACACGTGCAGGTATTCCGCCGCCACCCACGCCACGTACGGTCCGGCGATGGTCAGGAGCGTTTCGGCAAGCGCATCCTTCGTCCATCGGGCGGCGCGAATGATCAGCCAGCCCACCAGCAGGCCAATGAGGCTGCCCACCCCCGCATCGATGAAGAAGCGGACGATCGATTCGCCCCAGCTGAATGAGCCCGTCACCGTGGCGGCAATGGCCGTGCGATAGAGCACGAGTGCGGAGGCGTCGTTGACCAGGCTCTCGCCCTCGAGAATGATGATGACTTTCCGAGGGACAGGAAGCCGCGACACGATGGCCGCCGCGGCGACCGCGTCGGGAGGAGAGACGATCGCGCCAAGCGCAACGGCGACGGCCCACGGAATGCCTGGAAGCAGCATGCGGGCGACGACCGCAACAGCGGCGGTGGTGACGAGCACCAGCCCCACGGCAAGCAACCCGATGGGACGAATGTTCGCCTTGAACTCGCGTAGCGACGTGAAGAACGCCGCGGCCCACAGGATGGGCGGAAGGAAGACGAAAAAGACGATGTCGGGGTCGAGCGCCGGGATCGCCAGTCCGGGAATGAGTCCCACCGCGAGGCCAGCCGCCATCTGAAGAATTGGCGTCGGCACAGGCAGTCGCCTCGCGAGCGCCGTGAGCGCGACGACGAGCGAGGCGAATGCAATTCCGAAGATGATGGGCGGGAAGTGGGACATCGTGTCGCAATGTCCTTGCCCCCCGAGGCGAGCGCAACCCTGCCGAACGGCCTACTCGGCGGAGGCTGTCACCCAGGGATCACCGGCCAGCCAATTCTCATCCGGCGCGAAGAGAAAGACCATGCCGCCGTCGGCAAGCTTGGGCAGCAGCCGTTGAGCGCGTGCCGGTTCCATGGCCGGACATCCTTCGCTGCGGCCAGCCTTCGTCGATGTAACATACGGTGCGCCATGCGCAACCACCCGGCGCGCCAGTGCATTGTCGTTGAAGCCGCTCGACACCCCTTCCAGGCGCAGCCCGACGGAGCGGTACGAGGCGCCGCCCATCTTGCCGTGAAAGTCATATGTCGATTGCGCGACATAGAGACCGAGTGACGTGGCGAAGCTGTTGGGCGCGTTGGAGAATCGTGTCGGCACGCCGAATTGCGACGTCGACGAGCCCCGTCCATGTGCCACGGTAAATGGCCCGTCCACGACCGTGAGCGCCTCCATGTCGAGCACATAGCCGCGCGGCTCGGTGCTGGGCAAACCGTAGTCGACGAAATAGAGGTAAGGCTTCCGCACGTCGGCCGGATGCGCGGTCTTGTAGGCGAAATAGCTCTTGAAGGCGTCCTCGAGCGCGTCGTTGCGGCTGAGGGGCCGCACAACCCCGCTGAATGCGGCGAGCGCCGTCCTGGCGACGGCGCCAACTACACTTGTAGTTGTCGGGGCGCCCTTCACAAAGGAGACGGCCGCCGAGAGCACCGGCCCTGACTCATCGTGCGCGGGAGTCACCCGTGAGCCGGCGAACATGAGCGCGGTCGCGCCAAGAAGTACGCTTTGGACGTATCTGGGAGGTCGCATGTGGCCTCAGGAAGGATGCGGAACACGAGTTACTACACCGCGCGGAGGACCTTCGTGCGCAGGATCGGGAATCGAGACCGATCGTCGGTGGGAACATCGGTGGGAACAAATGAATATACTGTCCTCTTGGATGTACGTAAAGTGTTATGTTGTAACAAGTTGCGGCTGTGCCCGCTGTTTGGGGCACGTCCCGAGCGAGGGGCACGGCGCATGCTTGAGCCATGTCAGACTTCCGTCGGCGAGATGCATGGGCGCACCGAGAACAGGCAGCCTGATCCACATCCTTCAGGCCGCACGTACTGACTTCAGCCGGAATGATTGTGGCACGCGGGCCGCTGCGCTCGCGTATGCGACGGTGTTCGCGTTGCCCCCGCTGCTCATCCTGCTCGTGATCATCGCAGGCCGGCTGTGGGATCCCGGCGAAGTCCAGCGTGCGCTGGAATATCAGTTCGCCGGCATGGTTGGCGCGGATGGCGCCAGGCAGATCCACGACATGATGGTGCATGGCTTTCAGTCGCCGGGCAACGGGCTCGTGGCAACGCTCGTGAGCGTGGTGGGACTGCTGCTTGGCGCCATCGGTGCGTTGCTCGCCCTGCAAGGTGCGCTCAACCTCGTGTGGCAAGTAAAGCCTGATCCAAAACACGGTGGGATCAAGCACTTCATCACCAAGCGCCTTCTTTCGCTTGGCATGGTGGTGGGGCTCGGCTTCCTGCTCGCGGTGTCGCTTGCGATCACCGCAGCCATCACGGCGTTCGGAAGCACGATCATCGTCAGCGTCCCTGACGCGGCGAAGTATGCGTTCGATCTCGTGCTGTCGACAGCGGTGCTCGGTGTGCTTTTCGCCGCGGTGTTCAAGGTGCTGCCTGATGCCGACATCGAATGGAAGGACGTCTGGGTCGGCGGCGTGGCCACGGCGGTGTTTTTCGTCATCGGGAAATACCTCATCGGACTCTATCTGGGCCACAGCAAGCCGGGTGATGCATTTGGCGCCGCGGGCGCGCTGGCTGTCGTCCTCGTCTGGGCATACTATGCCGGCATGATCGTGCTGTTCGGGGCGGAATTCACGCAGGAATGGGCAACCCAGCGCGGAGGCGGCATTCGCCCATCGCCGGGAGCGGTGCGCGCGGTGAAGCAGGAAGTCGTATCTTGATGGTCATGCGCTCGAGAATCCTGCAGCTTCTGTGTGTGCTCGTCGCGCCCCTGGCGGGCGCTCAACAGCCACCTTCCACGCAAGCGTCACGCGACTCCGCTGCGCTCTTTGCGCTGAGGAACGACTGGGCAAACCTCAAACGCTATCAGCCGGCGAATGCCTCGCTCGGTGCGCCTGCGCGCGGCGAGAATCGGGTGGTGTTCTACGGCAACTCCATCACCGACAGTTGGGCGCCGTACTTTCCGGCAATGTTCCCGGGCAAACCCTATGTGGGCCGAGGGATCAGCGGGCAGACCACGCCGCAGATGGTCGTGCGCTTTCATCAGGACGTCGTGGCCCTGGCACCGAAGGTCGTGGTGATCCTTGCCGGCACGAATGACATCGCGGGCAACACCGGCCCGTCCACGCTCGAGATGATCGAGGACAATCTCACGGCGATGACGGAAATCGCCAGGGCACACAACATTCGTGTCGTACTGTCGTCGGTACTGCCGGTGTTCGACTACCCGTGGAAGCCGGGCCTCGAGCCCGCGCCAAGGATCGTTGCCCTGAATGCATGGATGAAGCGATACGCGCAGGATGTGGGAGAGACGTATCTCGACTACCACTCCGCGATGGTGGACGCCCGCGGCGGGTTGCCGCCAACCACGTCGCGCGATGGTGTGCATCCGAACGACGCAGGTTATCGCATCATGGCGCCGTTAGTGGAAGCGGCCATCGCGCAGGCACTCGTGAAACAGCGGGCGCCTTAGCGGTTACGCGGCGCTGGAGATCTTCTCGAGTGCCTGCGACGCGCGAATGCGCGAACCGCTGAGACGTCCGCTCTGGAAGACGGCGTCGATGTCGATGGGCTCGCCGCGGCGGTTGGCGTGATCCGCGCGCTCGGACGTGAAGATGCATTCGGCCAGCATGTTCTCGCCGACGTCGACGCGGTAGCGGTGATGCTCGCCGATGGCCGCGGCGGCGCGAGCACCCATGCTCCAGCGCAGTGAGGCGAGTGCGCCAAGCGGCTCGTGCACGCCCTGGAGCAGCGCGCCCAACCACGCCACCGGAACGATGACGGGCCGGCGCAGCTGGTTGCGAAGCGCGGACAGCTGATCGAACACCACGAGCTTGCCCACGTCGTGCAGGAGCGCCACGGAAAATGCTTCTTCCTGATCGACCTCGAAGGCACCGGCGGTCGTGCGCGCGATCTGTCCCGTGCGGATCATGTGCTCCCATACGCTGCCCACCATCGTCTCGTACGGATATCCTGGCCGGCTGAGCAAGCCATCGACACAGTTGGCGAGGACCACCGTGCGCGTGCTGGTGACGCCGATGCGCTCGATGGCACCGTTGAGGCCGAGCACCGGTTGGCGTCCGGCGGACATCGCGGCGCTGTTCGCGGTGCGGAGCAGGCTTTGCACGAGCGCGGGGTCGCGGCCGAGCCGGCCGGCGAGATGCGCCCGGGAAATGTTGGCTTCGTCACAGTAGGCAATGGCTTCCCGCGCCGCTGCGGGCAGCTGGCGGATCACGAATTCGGAGGACTGGCCCAGCAGCTCGATGAGTGCCGCCGCATCGGGTGTGCTGCGCAGCTCCCCTGCCGCCTCGCGCCAGCGGCCGAGGCGGCGCGTGAATTCCTCTTGCCATTCCACGAGCGGGTCGACCGGTGGCTCCGCGACCGCGGGAATTTCCGGCGGGACGTCGGACTCGGCGATGGCAGCGGCGGCGACTGGCGTGCTCGTCACAGAGCTTGCAGGCGGCTGTGGCGTGCGGCGTCGGAACAGCGGCGCCATGAGTTTTGTGAACATCGCAGTGGAGCTCGCGAGAGGGGTGATGTGATGAGTGTCGTCCTGATCGGGGCCGAACTTGAACGCCCCCGGCGATGCGTTGGCGAGCATTCAGCGTCCACGTGCCATCACGCACGCGTCCACTTGTCATCCCGCACGCGCTGCGCGCGTGTCGGGAGATTCCATGCACAACACGTAGCCTGAATGGCACAACCCGACAGACGCTCCGCGCCTGCGGGATGACAGCTTTCACTTATCATCCCGCACGCGTCCACTTGTCATCCCGCACGCGCTACGCGCGTGTCGGGAGATTCCATGCGCTGCACGTGGCCTGAATGGCACAACCCCTGACAAGCGCGCCGCGCCTGCGGGATGACAACGGACGTGATCCCGCCAGCGCGGCCAGCCGGTGAATCATTCCTGCTGGTACGCCGGCCCCCTCACAGGCGAGGTCTGGCGCGCATTCCGCCGTTTCCGTATAGTCGTCCCAAGGCGTGTGATGCAGCCGCACCATTCACGACTGGAGCATCCATGACAGTACCCCCACGGGACGAAAACACATCCACCTCGTCGGCCGTATTGCCCGACGAGGCTGCGCTCGAGCAGTCACTGCTCAGGCATCACGCGATGCTGATGGACGAAGCGCGCGTCGCACTGGGAGATGACGGCGCCGCGATGGCCAGCAAGGTCGTCGAGGGCGCATTCGTTCGCGCGTGGGACACACGCGGCACCATGCAGACGGCCGAGCAGCTGGAGAAGTTCCTGATCGACGACGTGCATCGCGCGTCGGCGCGCGCGCTGAGCCGGCGCGCGGGCGCACATCGGCCAGGTGCGGTTGCCGCGAAGAGTGCACACGCAAAGCCCGCGGACGCGAGCCCGCAGGAATCGTGGGCGCATGTGCAACACGCATTGCACGGCGAAGAGCATACGCATCAGACGCTCACGGCCATGGCGAGCGCCTCGCGTCACGAAGCGGCGGGTCACATGCGCGTGATGGCGAAATCCAGCAAGGGCACCACGACCGCAATCATTTCCGGCATCGCCGCCATCGTGCTCGTCGTCGTTGGCATGAAGGTGATGAATGGCCTCGCAGCAAAAGGCGCGGTCGCGTCCGCGCTCAATGGCCAGGACATGCGCGTTGTCACCACGCCGTCTGGCCAGGCAGGCAACGTCAACCTCGCCGATGGAACGGAAGCCCGGCTCGCGCCCGAATCGAAGTTGTCGCTGCCCAAGGATTTCAGCCCGACGTTGCGCGGCGTAAAGATCGAAGGCGCCGGAAACTTCGACGTCGCCGCAGTTCCCGAGCACGACTTCGAGCTGCATGCCGGCAATGTGGTGGTCGTCGCCAAGGGCGGCTCGTTCATCGTGAGCGCATATCCTGCCGACAGCACTGTCACGGTCGTGGTGAACGCCGGCGCGGTTGACGTTAGGCAGGACAAGACGTCGCAGGTGCTGCAGAAAGACGCGGCTCTTACTTCGCGCGCCGGCGGTCCATTGCGCGCCGCAACACCCGAAGAGCGCGATGCCGCCTCGGCGTGGAAGACCGGCACACTGGTGATCGCCGATCGCCGTCTGGCGGATGTGACGGGCATGTTGAAGCGGTGGTATGGTTACGACATCAAGGTTGCCGAGCCGGCGCTCAAGGACAACAAGGTTTCGGTACGCGTGTCCCTCGACTCGGCGATGCAGGCGGTCCACGCAATTGAAAAGAGCGCTGGCGTGGAGTTCGGGTACGCCGGCCAGAACATGATCTATCGGTCTCCTGCGAAGAAAGGAAAGAAGTAGGTCGTCAGTCTGGTGGCGGTCGGTCGGGCGGCGGGCCGAAGGATGGCGGACCACCTCGTCCACCGCGTCCTCCGCGGCCCATTGGTCCGAGTCCGGGAAATCCACGCGTGGCATCATCGAGATGACGACGCTGGGACTCGTCGAGCAATGGGTCAAGTTCGGTCTTCATGGAGTCGATCGAACGCCGCAATGATTCATTGGCTTCGCGAATGAGACGCTGATTTCGCTCCGCCGCACGGGCAATGATGGGACGTACCCGGTCGCCCTGTGCTCCATCACGTGGACTGATCACCTCTTCCATGTGAGCCGCAAACCCGAGCGGGCGTCCCAGGCCGCCCAACTGCCCACGCCGCTGGCGCTCGAGGGAACCCGCACCGGCCAGGCCGATCAACACACCCAACGCGAGGGTAACGGCGAGCAGCACCGCCGACTTGGCTCCGACGCTCACTGCAGGGCCTCCCCGCCAACGAGAACGCCGCTACCCAATGCGGCGGCGATGGTCACGGGCTGCAGGCCGAACGCAGCCGCAATGGGCGACTCCGTCGTGCCACGCACGCTCCACCAATTCCACACTGTGAGCGCCAGCGAGGCAGCCGCCAGCGCCGGCAGAAGCCGTCGCGTCTGGCGTGCGATGGCCTGCTCGAGTGTCAGGTCGTCGTCCCCTTGACGGGCCGCGACACGTGACATGACACGGTCTGCAAATCCCGCGTCGAACCGCACGTCGCCGGCAGGGTGCGCATCGGAGATCAGCTGCCACAGCCCAATGTCGTCGTTCATCGGTCCTCCGTGATGGCTCCGCTGCGCATGTACGGCGCGAGCGTTGCTTCGAGTTCCTTCATCGCCCGCGACAGGCGCGACAACACAGTTCCTTCCGGGATGCCGAGCGCCTCGGCGGTCTCCTTCGTCGAAAGGTCCTGCAGCATGCGCAGCACCACGACTGGCCGATGGCGGGCGCTGAGCAAACCAACCGCACGACGAACGATGGAGCGCCTCTCTTCGGCCTCTTCTTCTGCCGGAGGCAATACGGCTGGTTCACGTAGTGGTGCTGCCGCATCGCGGCTGAGGAAGCGCAGCGAAAGCCGCCGCCGGCGTTTGAGCGCGTTGAGTGAAAGATTCACGGCAATGCGCACAAGATAGGTCTTGAGCGCGCTCTCTTCGCGAAAGTCATGAAGCGCATGATGAAAGCGTATGAAAGTCTCCTGACCCACGTCCTCGGCGTCGTCGCCGCGCCCGAGCATTCCAATGACGGTGGCGGCCACGACGGGCTCATGGCGAATGACGAGAAGTCGGAACGCTTCATCATCGCCACTACGGGCTCGCGCGAGAAGGTCACTGTCGGAAAGGTCGGTCATCAGGTCTGTACTTGGACAAACACGACAGCGCGTTCATTCCATCAGGCGCCCGCAATGCGAATATGGCGAAGGAAATCGGAAATGGAATGAAGCGCCGAACGCCGATGTCCAATGGACCACGCAGCCCCCGCCATCACGAACATCTTGGAGGCATTTACCATGTCACGATTCGGAATAGCGCTTGTTGTCGCAGGCGTTGCTGCTGTCGCGTCTGCAACTGGTGCGCAGCAACCAAGCCGGCAGAATCCGCCACCGGGAGGTCCTCCGCCAGGCGGTCAGATGCAGGGTGGTCCAAGTGTCCGTCACGGGGACGCATCCGGCGACGAGCGCCAAATGGGTCCACCCGGCGGCGGCGGCATGGACGCGGTCAGTATGCTTCTTGCCCACACGGGCGACCTCAAGCTCACTGACGCACAGGTGACGAAGCTTGCCGCGATTGCGCGCCGCACCGCGGATCGGCGAAAGACGATGATGTTGGTGGTTGATTCCATGCGCACCGCCAATCGCCCGGCAGGCGCCCAGGGCAATGGCCCGGATGCACGTCCTGCACCGTCTCCTGCCGCGCGCGCCCAGATGGAAAAGATGCGCGATGCGGCGCACACCGACCTGCGCGACGCAATCGCCGTCCTTACGCCCGAACAGCAGGCGCAAGGCTGGGAGATGATGGTCCAGCGTGGCGGTGGCCGCGGCGGCCCCGGACGACAGGGCGGACGCAGTGGCTTGCCACCCGGCGGCCCTCGTGGCGAGTCGAGGTAGGTCACGCGCCATCTTTGTCCTCTCTATCCTCTTTGTCATCCCGCACGAGCACATAGTTTGTCATCCCGCACGAGCGTAGCGAGTGTCGGGAGATACGGCTCCGTGAATCCGGGCCTAGCCACAGATTGGGCGGCCAATCTCCCGACATGAGCTCCGCTCATGCGGGATGACAACTGACGAGTCGAAGGGACGGCGCGTGAAATACGAAGTGCGCCTAACAGGGACGCATTGGTCATCTTGTCGTCTCGCGGGAACGCTCAGTTTATCATTCCGTACGACTGTACAGTTGTCATCCCGCACGAGAGGATAGTTTGTCATCCCGCACGAGCGCAGCGAGTGTCGGGAGATACGGTACGGCTCGGTGAATCCCGGCCTAGCAACAGATTGGGCGGCCAATCTCCCGACATGAGCTCCGCTCATGCGGGATGACAACTGACGAGTCGACGTAAACGATGCGCGAAATGCAAAAGGCGCCTGACGCACACACTTTTGTCACTCACACGAGCGCAATAATTCGCCATCCTTGTCATCCGCACGAGCGCAGCGAGTGCAAATATCCCACAGGAAATCACGCTCATGTGACAGCCGACGAAAGACAACCCCCGTCCCCAGCCGCGCGAAACGCCTCACAATTCGCACGCTAGGCGCCGCACGCGGCCGCGACGCGTTTTGCCGCCGGCGCGGATGGAAAAAGCCTCCGGGCGACGAGCGAATGCACGCGCGAGTGCGTGCAGTCTCCACGTCCGAGATACAGTTGCGCCATCTTCAACCTGATGCGATAGCTGCCAGGATCAGCAGCCACGGCGCGCTCCAGCACCGCGGTCCTTGAGCTGGCACTGTAAAGCGACATCGCCAGGAGCTGCCCGCTGCTTCTCGCTGTGGCAGCGAGTCCGACAACCATGATCGCGAGCGCGGCGAGACCGCGGCGCACCGGCCCCACGCCGAACGCCACACGCTCACGCGACGGCGCCGCAAGCGCGCCAAGCAGCGACCACCCAACGAACGCTCCGATGGGAAGCAGAAGCACGGCATCAAAGGCGCCGACGGTGACGAGGATGACCGCTGTCGCCAGCAATACAGAAGCGGAGAGCCTTTCTTCTGTACTCGGCGCCCGTGTCAGTCCACGCACGCCGTCGACGACCAGCACGAGCAGCGCGAGCGCCAGCGCACCCGCCGCAATTACGCCACGCTCCGACACAAATGTCACCCAATCGCTGCTCGGCCACGGATTCGACGTCATGCCGTCCTGGCCAAGCGACGGATCTTCGACAGACGCAAATTTCGGATACACCACCGCCCAGTTTCCCGGCCCAACGCCCAGGAGTGGATGACGCAGCGACATCTTCAGCGAGTTTCCATACTGGATGAGACGTCCATGCCCACTGCCGCCCTTGTAGTTGACGATGGAGCTCGCAGTATCGAGATAGGGAGAATCGCTTTTCCAGTCGAGCGTGTTGGGAATGACGAGCGCCGCGACTCCACCCGCCGCGGCGGCGCCCAGCAGGACAATCAGACGCGACAGCTTCATCGTCCCATCGTTCCGCCGCATGGCGATCGCACCGGCGACGACGAGAACCACCAACCCCACGAGCAGCGCCAGCCACGCCGCGCGAGTTCGCGAGAGAATCAACGCACCGGTCACAATGGCGGCACCGCCACACCAGCGCGCGAGCGCCTCCTTCGACGGTGCACGAAGTCCCGAGTAGAGAAGAGCGGGCAGCGTGATGACGCAGAGGTGCGCCATGAAATTGCGGTTGCCAAATGTTCCACCCGGAGCACGATTGAGGCTGAAAAGTTCCGTTCGTAGTCCGTATGCCTGGAACAGGGCGGTGGTCGCGCCCACGACGCCGGCACATGCGAGCGCAGCAACGAGTGACCGCGAATGACCAGCGCGCGAAAGCCACCGCGCACACCAGAAACAGGCAGCGCCGCCAAGCGACACGGCAACAGACCGTTCGGCGAGCCAGGGATTCTGCGCGAACAACGCGGAGATGATGCCGAGACTGAGCCATACGGCAAGGAGCTGGTCGGCTCGTGCAAGTGCAAGCCGCCGGCATTGTATCACGCAAAGCACCGCGATGAGCAGCATGCCCACGTTGAGCACGAGCTCCTTCGGCACAAAGAACCGGTCGAGATCGAACGCCTTGTACGGCACGGAAGCCAGGACGACGCCGAGTGCCCCCGCCTGAAGCAGGCGGAGCGCGATGCGGTCCGTCATGGTGTCACGCGGGAGGGGTGTGTGTAAAGCGTGACACGTTCCTCGCGCGCGAAGCCGGCGAGCGTAAGACCCACGTCGTTGGCCACACGCACGGCGAGACCGGTGGGTGCCGATACTGTCGCGAGCAACGCCACACCCGCCACGGCGGCCTTCTGCACGAGCTCGAAGCTCCCGCGGCTGGTCATCGCGATGAAACCGGCATGCGCGTCGATGCCTCCACGCGCGAGTGCCCCAATCAATTTGTCGAGTGCGTTGTGGCGCCCCACATCTTCACGCACCACCTGCACGCGACCGTCGACGTCGGCCCAGGCGGCCGCATGAACGGCCCCCGTTTCCGCATTGAGTGGTTGCCGAGTGCCGAGCTCAGTCATGGCCCGTGCTATCGCGGCGGCAGTGAACTGGATACTGGAGCTGACCTTGGGAAGGTCGCGCAAGACGTCGATTACGTCCTCCTTTCCGCAGATTCCACAACCGGTGCGTCCAGACAGCCGACGTCGCTTGCTGTCGCTGGCGACCTCGACTGATGTATCCGCCTGCATCTCGATTCCCAAGTCGTACCGCACGGTAACGACTGATGTCAACGCATCAGCCCGCTGGATCAGCCCCTCGGTAAGAGAAAATCCCACCACGAAGTCGTCGAGATCGGCTGGCGTCGCCATCATCACGGCGTGTGACACTCCATTGAACGCAATCGTGACAGGCGTTTCCTCGGCGATCATCTCGTCGATTCCTGTGGCGACGCCCCGTGAAAGGCGAAGTACAGCGACGGTGTGTGACGGTGCCACGTACCCCAGACGTTTCATACCAGATCGTACGGTTTGCCCATGACGGGCGCAACGGCAAGAGATCTGAATGTTACAAGCCGGCTCGGGCCGTAACGTTGTGGACCCCAATCTGCATCTACGTGCGGCTGTGCGCGCCATGCCAAGCGAGCGCGAGAACTCAGAAAATCAGGAGAAGCGAACGAGTGAGGTTTTTCGGCGCCCGGCGACTCACAGCGCCCGCTCATGGCGACATTCGAGCGACTGATCCACCCAGCGACGTGATCCTCGGCGAGTTGTTCGGCA
>JAQBPY010000284.1 GCA_028287285.1 Gemmatimonadota bacterium | reverse complement strand
TCATAACATCTTCATTCAGTGCATGGCGGAGTTGGGGTACGTGGGCCTCTTTGTGTTCCTGCTCCTGATCTTTGCCACGCTGAAGATGAACCGGCAGACGCGGAAGATCGCGCGGGCGGGCCCGGGCCCGCCCGATGAGTTTGTCGCCGAGATGGCGAACGGGCTCGACGCGGCGATGGTGGGGTTCCTCGTGAGTGGGTTCTTCATCACGGTCCTGTACTATCCGTACTTCTGGATCAACCTCGCCCTGACCACCGCGTTGAACACGGCAGCGACGGTTCGCGCGCAGCCTCGATTCCGCCAACAGGCGCGAATGCATCGCGCGCCGGTGCAAGGCGGTCCGCGAAAACAGCCCGGAATGTCACCGTCGAACGTGTGACTATCTTTCGGCGCGGTCGAGCGCTGGCATTGTGACGGTGCCAGCGTGCAACACGCCGCGATCCTGCCTTTACGCGCCTACCCAAACGCATGGCCGCTTCCACACACGCGCCGCAGCAGGTTGAACCGGCCGTTGCCCGAAGGGGTGTTGCTCCGAGGCCGGTTCGAAACGTCGTCATCACCTGGGCGGCATTCGTCTTTACGGTCGCGGTCAACTTCTTCGTCGCGCCCTACGTAGTTCGCACGCTTGGCAGCACCGTCTATGGCACGTGGGTGCTGCTGTCGTCGCTCGTTGGCTACATGGGGTTGCTCGACCTCGGCGTGCGAAGCGCGGTGATGCGCTACCTGGCATTGCACCATGCCCGCGCGGAAGACGTCGAGGCGGGAAGGTCGGCGTCGGCCGGACTCGTGATCTTCGGCGCACTCGGCCTGGTGGCGGTCGTCGCGGCCCTCGTGTGCGCCGCAGTTCTGCCAAGGTTCTTCACCATTCCGCCCGACACGGTTGCGACGGCACGGATCGTCGTCGTCGTCGGCGGCCTTGGCGTCGCTGTCTCCCTCATCAGCGGCGTTTTTGGGGGGTCCCTTGCCGCGCTCCAGCGGTTTGACCTGCAGGGGCTGATCGGGATCGTCGTTGGCGGTCTTCGCGCCGCCGCGATCGTGATAGGGCTTGGGCCTGGAGCCGGCCTGCTCGGGTTGTCCCTGATCCAGCTCGCAGCGACCGTCTGTCAGGGCACCGCGCAGTACGTGCTCACCCGCCGATTGTACCCCGAGTTGAAGCTCGCGCTTCGTGGGCTGGAGCGCGCGGAGATTCGCCGGATCTTCTCGTTCAGCATGTATTCCAGCCTGCTGCATGTTTCGGCCGCGCTCATCTTCTCGGCCGACGCGCTGGTGATCGGTTCGTTCTTGCCGGTGGCCATGATCACCTTCTTCGCAATTCCATCGACCCTGACGGACTACACGCGCTCCATCGTGAGCGCCATCTCGCAGACCATCACGCCTCGAGCGAGTTCCCTCGAGGGCGTGGGTGCCATGCGGGAGTTGGAGACGGTCCTTCTGCGTGCCGCGACGATGGCGACGCTGGTCACACTCGCCATCACAGTCACCTTCATCGCGCGCGGAGGCAGCTTCATTGGGCTCTGGATGGGCGCTGGCTTCGCCGAACTGTCCGGGTCGATCCTGGTCATCCTCGCCATTTCAGTGACTTTTGATTCGGCGAGGCGGGTGGCCATGAGTGCGCTCATCGGAATGAATCGCCATCGGCAGCTCGCACCGTTCTATCTGCTGGAGGGCGTGGTCAACATCGCGCTGAGTGTCTACTGGATTCGCAGCATGGGTTTGCGCGGCGTCGCACTGGGCACCACGGTCCCCAACCTGATCACGGCGTTCCTCGTCATCCCCTGGCTGGTGAGGAAGGTTGTCGGAACGCCGATCCGCCGGTTCTGGCTCGTCGTCTGGATTCGGCCCGTGCTGGCCATGCTGCCTTTTGCTGCCGTGTCGTATGCCGTGGAGCGCGGCCTGCACGCCCAGAGCCTGTTGAGCTTCTTCGCGAGCGTCTTTCTGTCGCTACCTGTCGCGATTGTCGGCGCATGGTTCGTGGGCATCCCGGCCCAGGACCGTTCTGAATACGCGCAGCTCGTGAAGTCGAGGTTGGGCGTCCGCGGATGAAGACTGTACTCCACGTGATCGATCAGGGCGGACCTGGTGGCGCACAGAAGGTCTTCGTGGATCTTGCCGCGGGACTCGACCGCAGTGACTGGCACTCCATCCCAGTGGTGCCAGGTCCCGGCTGGGTCGCGGATGAATTGAGGTCGCGGGGACTCGAGCCGGTGTTCGCACCGATCAGCGGAAAGGGATTCGACCTACGCTACCTCGCGCGTTTGATGTCGCTGACATCTGGCCGACGCGTGGATCTCGTGCACACACATCTCCTCGGACCCGCGGTGTACGGCAGCATCGCGGGCCTGGCTCGCTCACTTCCCGTCGTCTCCACGTTTCATGGGCAGGTGGACATCGCTGCCGACGAACGGTTTTCGCGCGCCAAGTTCGGGATTCTCAATCGCGGCGCGTGTGCGCTCGTCTTCGTCTCGGATCGTCTCAGGCAGTTCTATCTGTCAACGACTACCCTCAGGGCCGACCGCGCTGTCGTGATCCACAATGGCGTGAACTTCCGCGCGCCAGGTGCCACGCGCGTCGTGAACCAGCCATTGCGCGCGGAGCTTGGTGTCGGGCCTGACGACGTGCTGGTCGGCGCCATAGGTCACCTTCGTCCCGCCAAGGCGTACGATGTGTTCCTGCACGCAGCGGCTGAGTTGCGGCGAAGGTCCTCGAGGTTTCGCTTTGTCATCGTCGGGCTGCCCGAAGGTACGGTGCTGGAAGAACTGACTGCACTTCGCGAGCAGCTCGGGTTGGCCGATGCCATGACCTTCTCAGGGTTTCGTCCGGATATTCGTCCTGTCCTGGATGCGCTGGACGTCTACGTCATCACATCGAGCACCGAAGGGTTTTCGCTTTCGCTCGTCGAAGCCATGGGGCAAGGCGTGCCGACGGTAGCCACCCGTTGTGGAGGACCCGAAGAAATCGTGGCCAATGACGTGACAGGCCTCCTCGTCCCGGTAGGAGATCCCGAAGCCATCTCCGAGGCGATTGCCTACCTGACGTCGCATCCGGAAGTATCCAGCCGGATTGCAAGCAGCGCGGAGCACAGTGTCCGTGAACGCTTCTCCATGCAACAGATGCTCTCGTCGTACTCGGACCTCTATGCCGGGTGTCTCAACACGCGCAGTGGTCCTTGGGGCAACTCTTGAGCTGCACCGAGCAGTGATTCCCCCTGTGCTCGCGGAGCTGTTTGCCGCCCTTCAGGACGCAGACATCCCCTACGTCGTGCTGCGAGGCTATGCGCCGGTGAGCGAAATGGCAGAGTCGATGGACGTCGACGTGTTCATTGCGCCTGCCGACCGGAAGCGCACCACCGTCCTGCTCGAGCAGATCGGATGGTTCGAGCGACAGTTTCAGGGTGGGCGCTTTCCACACCGGTTCTATGACGATTTCAGGCTGCCGAGCCGTGTCTGCACCATGCTGGATGTGGTCTATGGGCTCTACTATGGCGAAGAGTTGCATGAACTGATCGGGGCGGACCGTGTCCTTGCGACGTCCATGCTGTCAGATGGATTTCGTGTGCCGCACCCATGGTTGGCGATGTTTACGTTCGCGTTGCACGTGCTCCTGGACAAGGCGCAGTTGTCCGCACCAAACGAAGTTCGCGCCCGCGCCTTGCACGCCATT
>JAQBPY010000269.1 GCA_028287285.1 Gemmatimonadota bacterium | reverse complement strand
GCGAGCCCGGCGGCGTGGCGACGACCACTGCGTCGAGCGGACCGGATGCGAGCGCAGCGTCGAGGGACTCCGCGACGGGAACCTTGTGCTGCGCCGCGGCGCGGTCACGCCGAGCGGAATCGGGATCAACGCCAATGGCGGTGATGCCCGGAAGGCCCGCGAGCGCAGGCAGGTGGAGATCGAACCCCGCGTTGCCGAGGCCAACAACAGCCACTCTCATTGCATACTCCTTCGCCATGTGCGTGGTAGCGCAAGCCAGTATCCGGCAACGATCGAGAAGAGAGCGAGAATGCTCGTCGCCCACAGTGCCCCGTGGCTCGCGCGCGTGTCTCCTGCGTTACGGTCGAGTGGGGTGAAGACGTGCGCGCTGTGACCCCACGTAGCCTTCAACCGATCCATCCTGTCCGAGCGCCGAATTTCGCCGTTCGCAATGGCGACGTACGCTTCTGTCCGCGCCTGGTCGCCAAGAACGACGTGCCACGCCGGGACGGATCCTCGATATTCGTTTCCCTGGCTCTCCACTCTGTCGATCCGCTCGACCTTTGCCGCACCGAGGCCATCGCTGGCCATCGCGGCAGCGAGCGACGCATCGATCATGACGACGCTGCTCGTGCCGGCGTCCACGATCACCGAGCCGCGCGGCGCGAGCCGAACGACGTACGCCATGCCGTCGCGGAAGCGCTTCAGTTCGATGGACCGGACGTGCCCATGGCCTGCGACCACAGCGGCCTGCCCCGCCTGTGCCGGCGAGACGACTACCAGAGACCAGTCAACGGCCCCGCCTGTTCCGGAGCCTAGGCGGGACGTGTTCGACATCGGGACCAGCATGATGAGCCCCGTCACGATCCACAAGATCAATACGAGGCCTATCCCGACCCCGATCCACTTGTGCCACCATCGCGCGCTGAGGAGCGTGCGGCGAAATTTCCGACGCGATCGAATTGCGCGCACCACGGCCGGATTCGAGTTGGTCACGAGAAGTACCCCAGTTCACCTTGCCGAGGCGAGCGATTGCTTGACCGACCCCCTGTGCTGCACTGCTGGGCGGCCGTGGTGAGCGCCGACGCCGCGGCGTTGATGCCCGCGAGTCCCGCGAGCGCAGGAAGGTGGAGATCGTATCCAGCATTGCCCAGCCCAACCACGGCGATTCTCATGGAGCAACGTGCTCGGTGCGTGAAATCGATTCGACCATGTCCGGGTAGGCATGCTCGAGCGGAAAGCTGCTGTCCTGCATCGCCGACGCAGCCCAATGAAGAATCTTGTTGCGCATGTCGGCGGGCACGTCCTTGTGGCGGTCCGCCGTGCCGCGCACGAACAACTTTGCGTTGGTCTGAAGTACGTGGGGCGGTTGCATCTCGAAGAGGTTCTGGTGCCGCTGCATGTACTTGAACCCGCACTTCTCAACCACGCGCGCGAGCTCGGAGTCCGTCAGTGGCGCGACGCCGAGGAACTCCACCACGCGGCACACGGTGCCCGGGAGGTCGCGCGTCATCGCCTCGAACTGCACCATGAGGACATTTCCGTCGCGATGGCTGCGCTCCCACCAGCCCTTCAGGTGGTCCGGCCACGTGCCCCACCACATCAGGTCGGGCGACTCGAACCACTCTTCGTACGCCGCCATCGGCGGCGCCATGCTGCCCACGTTGGTGGCGATGAAATCGACGCAGCTCGCGAAACAGGAGACGGGATGGCGATAGACGTAGATGAAGCGCGCCTCGGCAGCCGACGGACAGAGGTGCGCCGGCATGTGCGTCTTGACAATCCGCGATGGGTGCTCGGTGCCGAGCAGGGCCGACTCGTCCAGCGGAATGCTCTTTCGTCCCTCGAGCCACGGGGCGACCGCGTACAGCGTGGTCCCCGTGGCCTCCAGGGTGCCGTTGCCGCGATGGAGCACCTCGTAGACGATGTGCTCCATCCACGTCGTGCCGCACTTCATCTGCGTCGCGACGAAGATGTCTTCGGGACGTGGGTGGTAGATGTCGGCGCGGGCCGCGCTGGCGGCGTCACAGCTCCCCGACGGCAGAGAGACGTCGTGATGCTTGAATCGTACTCGCGCGAAGTTCACCTTCGCGATGCGGCCGTAGAGGGCGAGCAGGGGCGCGAGGAGCATCGCGTGAAAGCGCAGGCGGTTCTTGAAGCGCTCGCGTCCGGCGGCATCGAGGCCGTAGTAGCGCAGCCCAACTGACTGTTCGTCCTCCCACCGAAGCACCATTGCGAGGTGGATCATCGAGAGGACGATCAGTCCCACGGCCAAACCGATGATCCACAGTGCGGTGCGCATCCCCTCAAATTCGCCCGCTACGCGACCGCACGCCAGCGTTGCATCGTTGCGACAAGCCTGTGGCGCAATGCGCACGTTCTCCTGATTGAACGGCGCCACGCCGACGAGCGAAACAACACCGTGCTATTCTTTGCGCTTCCCCTGCCGCCACGCGGCGAGAAAATCAGGACGCCATTTGTAGGGCCAGTCCTGCATCTGCCAGCCGCCATCGACGGCGAACCCCCGCTCGATGTGACCCGGCACGCGCAGCCTGAGATTCGGCGCCGGATTCGGCGTACACGGCAAGGCAGCGTCCCAACAGCGCTGCTCCGGTTGATTCAGTACGAGCCCGCTCCGAGTCGTGAACGGATGCAGCTTCGCGTGAGTGGCAGCCGGTTGGTACCATTCGCCGACCGGGGGAATCCTCATGTTGGAGCGCACGACAGCCTTGAGTGGATTTCCGATCGAGCCGCCGACCCGCCAGTCCACGAGTGGATTGACCACCAGTGGAGAGACGCCGAGCAGGAATGCCGCGGCGACGACGCGTCGTATCGTTGCTTCGCTCATGCGACGCTCGCTCATTGCCAGCGCCTGACTCCCGACCAGCGCGACGAGCGTCCAGAATGCCGAGGTCGCATAGCGCGGCTCCGGCGCAACGACGAACCACGCGACGAGCGACACAAGCGTCGGCAGCAGGATCCACCAGGCGTCTCGCGTGACTCGGCGGTCGTCTGCCGACGACCTTCGCCAGGCGACAGCGAGTATCGGAATCAGGACAATGAGCACCACGAATGGGATCGGCACGAAATACGGGTCGTCCTTCAGGTTGCTGATCCAGTGCGGCATCCAGGCACGGAGACCGGTGATCTCTCCAGTGATGTACGGAAGGTTGGACGC
>JAQBPY010000259.1 GCA_028287285.1 Gemmatimonadota bacterium | reverse complement strand
CATATTCGGCAGAATCAGCCCGGTCAATACTCAAACGATTCACAGGCGTGGCGGTGACGGAGACGGAGATCGACCCGCAGCCGGTGTCGAGAGGGCTCGCCTCGAGGTTGGAGGGACGCCAGCGCGTCCTCGGCCTGCAGCAGCGCCGATTCTGGCGTGAGCTCGCATTCGCGGGCGTGATGCTGTCGGCGGACGCCCTCGCGATCGGCACGGTGTTCGTTCTGCTCGCGCAGATGCCGATTCACTTCGGGCCCGCGCACGCGGAGTTCGTTGCCGGCTTGATTCCGCCCACGCCATCCGCGCTGCTGCGCCGCATTGCGCTGATGTTGTTCTGCCTCACCGCGACGCGCGCCTACACGACATCGGACTCCTCCGAGCAATCCGGACGCATCGCCCTCGCGACGGTGCTCGGCGTCGTTCTGCCTCGGTGGGTGGAGCTGCTCACGTTCCTTTTCGTGCAGCGCATCCTCCTCATCACGGCGGTCGTCCTGCTGCTGTGGTTCGTGCTCGTGGCGCAACGCCGGGCGATGCTGCAGGCCGTGCGGGCGGTGGATCCGCGACAACTCGACCAGGAGCGCACGCTGCTCGTGGGCATGGGCCAGCAGCTCCACACCTTTCTCACCGAGCATGTCGACACCACCGCGGGCCGGCCCGGTGTCTATGAGATATCGCCCGAGTGGCCGGGCAATGAGCACGAGGGATGGCAGACGCTCTACGAGGAGGTGCATCGCTCCCGTGCGGACGCGATCATCCTCGTTGGCCCGCTCAGCGATGCCGCCCTCCAGAACGCGCTGATCGCCGGATCGAGTGCCGGGTGTCGCGTATTCGGGCTGCGACGCCGGCCGCTGCGCGAGATGAACAACCCCACGCTCATCCGGCGCGGCGAAGGTCCCATCGCGCTGCTGAGCAGCCCGGCGCTGATCGGATGGCAGCTCGTTGCCAAGCGCATGCTCGACGTAACGGGGGCGACAGTTGGCATGGCGGTGCTGTCGCCGGTGTTGGCGGTCTGCGCGCTGATGGTGAAGGCCTCGTCACCCGGACCCGTGCTCTTCCGCCAGCTTCGCGTGGGACTCGGCGGCGAAACCTTCCAGATGCTGAAGCTCCGGACGATGGTGCGCGATGCGGACGCCGGGGCGGCGGCGCTGATCGACGCGAACGTCTATCGCGAGCCGCTGCTGTTCAAGATGGCCGACGATCCCCGGGTGACGCGTGTCGGGCGATTCCTGCGCCGGAGCAGCCTCGATGAGCTGCCACAGTTGTGGAACGTGCTGCGCGGGGAGATGTCGCTCGTCGGACCGCGTCCGCCCTTGCCAAGGGAAGTGGCGTTGTACGAAGTGCGGCATTACGTGCGGTTCGAGGTTGCGCCCGGGATCACCGGTCCGTGGCAGGTTGGTGGGCGCAATGCGATCACCAGCTTCGACCAGGTGATCCAGCTGGAGCAGGACTACATCAATGGCTGGACGGTGTGGCGGGACCTGGTCTTGTTGCTCAGGACAGTGCCAGCAGTCCTGAGCATGCGCGGGGCGCTTTGACGACTTGCCGGCCCGACGTAGGGTCTCCCGCCTGTTCTTCTTTCCCAGTGATTCGACACCCTTCCGTATTCCCGCGACGCGGCACGCGTCGCTCGCTCGCGCATGGCATTCCCTCCGGGGAAACTGCCCAGCTGGATGTCCAGGCGGAACGCTCGCGTGGGACGTCCATCTGCCTGCACGCGGGTGACCGCAGCCACAAAAGCCTTGTCGGCCGATTCTCGCTCGTCGCGCTGATCGCGCTGTCGGCGTGTGTTCCCGCCGTTCCCCTGCCGCCCACGGTGCAGCCCACCCCGCGGGCCGCGAACGAGTGGATCGTGGAGCCCGGAGACGTCATCCGGTTGCGGGTTTGGCTCTCGGTCGATCAGTCCGGGGACATTCCGGTGAACGAGCGCGGCCAGATTCTCGTCCCGACTGTGGGACGGTTGAGCGTGGCCGGATCCACGCCGCCGGTTGTCGAAAGCCTCATCCTGCGCGCCTATGCGGCGCGGCTCGACTCCTCGAAGGTGGAGGTGTTGTTCCTGCGCCCCGTGTCCGTGCTGGGCGGCGTGAAGAATCCTGGCATCCAGCTCGCGGATCCCTCGGCAACGGTGCTTTCGCTGATCTCGCGCGCGGGCGGGCCGTTGCGTCCGGGCGGCGACCTGCGCGCGTACCTCCTGCGCATCGGTGAGCCGACGCGCGAGATCTCGCTCGCCGACCATGTCTCGGATCTCGGCATTCGTGCGGCGGACCAGCTCTACGTGCAGGATCCGCCGTTCGTCGTTCGCAACGAGATCGCCATTCGTTCTGCATTCGAGCTCCTTCAGGTGGTGAGCACCGTGATCACGCTCATCGTCCTGGTCCGGCGCTAACCGCACTCACTCACCTCAACCGACGTCATGGAAGCGCTGCCCGGTTCGGTACTCGTCGATTCAGCCCCGGAAGTCGATCTTCGCCGCGCGTGGGCGACGATCGCACGCAGTGCGTGGCTGATCCTCGCGTGCGTGCTGCTTTCCATTGCGGTCGGCGTGGTGGCCGTGCGTCGGATGCAGCCGGTGTTCCAGGCCACGGCGTCCATTCGCCTCGACGCGCGCGGATCGAGCAATCCGGCCGCGTTGCTGTACGGCATCACGTCGGACAACACGAACCTCATGGCGACGGCGAGCGAAGTGATCACGAGCCGCTCCCTCGCATCGGACGTCGTCGACTCACTGGGCCTGCGCCTCGTGGTGGACGAGCCGAATCGCACGCCTCGCAGCGCCATTCTTACCACCGTGCACGTGGACTCGGGCGCGAGGATGAACAGCTATCGCCTGTCGGCCGGGGCGCCTGGCGTGATCGTCGTGCGCGATCCATCGAACCGCGTGCTCGCCTCCGGGC
>JAQBPY010000203.1 GCA_028287285.1 Gemmatimonadota bacterium | reverse complement strand
ATGCGCGCAACTACACGCAGTGCGACTCGATGCTCGTTGGCAACCAGTGCGGCGCGCACACCTTTCCGTACATCGAGGTCGGCAACAACACGGCGCAGGTAGAGCACGAGGCCTCGACGAGCAAGATTGGCGAGGATCAGATCTTCTACCTCAAGCAGCGCGGACTCAGCGCGGAGCAGGCGGTGAGCATGATCGTGAGCGGGTTCTGCAAGGAAGTGTTCAAGGAACTCCCCATGGAGTTCGCCTTGGAAGCCCAGCAGTTGCTCGGCATTACGCTTGAGGGCAGCGTCGGCTAGACGCGCGCAATTCGATTCGTACCGGGATCGATGTTGTGCGACATCCCTGTACTTTGGCCTCGATTCGTGATTCGGTTGACGTGTGGCCTCCAGAGTTCACAGAGTGGAACACGCTGTCAGCGGCTGTTGAAATACTTGGACTATGTGGCCAGCAATAGTGCCCTTGTTCGCTGTCACAGCTAGCGCACGCCTCATCGGCTACGTCATCATCATGCGTTAGTTAGTCCACGGCCCACGGCTCACATACTGCACTTCGACGCGTGCGAAGGCGTTCGCGCTCGAGTACGCGGAGAAGCCGACAAGCAGATTTTCGCCACTCGCTGTGTACGTCACTGTTGTCGACACGCTACCGACAGAGTGCTTGAACACGTTCGACACCGGGGTGAACAGCGCGACACCTCCGCCGGACGCGTTGTACCCGATGACGGTATCTTCCTGAAACACTGAATTCTGAGCGGCCAGCGAGCTGGAGTTATCGTGGGCGCAAACCCTCACAGACAACGTGAACGCGTTTCCATCCAAGCCAGCCAGGGGAATCACAACTGACTGGGCAGTGAGGTCTCCTTTCAATGTCCGGATCTCGCGGTCGTGCGCGAGACGGAGGACGAACCCGGGAAAGTGCGGCTGATTGAGAGACGTCCCCACACTAATCGTGGGGTCGATGACCAGTCGGCCCTCCGCCGTCGATTTCGCTCCAAAGACGATCGCACCGCTGCTTCCGCTGAATCCACCCAGGCTTCCGGCGAGGCGGATTCTGTCCCACCGGTTGCTCGTGCTCGTCGTCTCGAGAGTGCCGTTCGCTGTGTACGAGCGGAACTGGAAGGGTGTCATGCTGTTGGCATTGTTCAAAGTGTCGTCGAGGTGTAACTCCACGTCGACGTCGCTGACCGCGGGAAGGGGTACTGATCCTGTCGTCGCGGCCCCTCCAACGTCAACAAATGACGTAACGGCCCCCACGGTGTAATAGGCATTCTCCACGTCCGAAAGTGTGCCGCGGTAGATCCGGTATCCGGTCGCACCGGTCACCGCTGACCACGATACCGTATTTGCTGTTGGTGCTCCCCGAGCCGGTTGTGACCGACCGCTCGCCAGACGGAGTATATTCCCGCCCGCCGACGATCGCGGTGACGCGGTAGTAGTAGGTGGTGCCGGCGGCCAGCCCCGTGCCGCCCGTCGTCGCAGTGGTCGGGGCGTTCTGCGTGGTTACATTCGTCGTCGTCGGCTGATGTTCGAGCGTGCAGGCGTGTGCATATTGAAGAACATCGCCGTAGAAGCTTGCGCGCAGCTTGATGTTTCTGGTGTCATGCGTATAGCGCTTGATGAGAATTGCGGATTCTGCGCCGTAGTACCCACTGCCGCTGTGGAAGACTGAGAGTTGTATGTCGTGTCGGCTTACCCCGTAGGGGAAGTAGGCCCGACGACAGTTAACGGACCGGAAACCGCGCACAAGGACATCGTCTCCGTTGTCTTTGAAGTTCATGTCATAGTAGCACAGTTCCGCTACGCAGTTCTCGATCACGATTCCGGCGAATCTGGCGCTACCGGGATTACCTGTTGCAATAAATACATAGGCCTTTTCGACGTAACAATCGCGAAATGCAAAGCCTCGTCTCGTCGTTCCCGACGCTTGACTATTATTGACAATTGTGAACAGAGTCGCACCGACGTTGGGCGCTACGGTCCCGGAAATGTCTGCGCCATCATCTCGCAAGCGGAATCCATGGGCCGAGATGCGCTCGCAGTCGTCGAAGATGAAAATGTACGGCTGTGTCGAGGCGGCGCCTTGTGAACTCGTGCTGCATATGAGCCGCGTCCCCCGACCAACCAACTCGAGATCGGTAACTCCCGTCAGGGGAAATACCTGCTCGTACGAGCCCAGGCTGCCGACGTCAACATCACCGCCGGGGAAGATTACCCGCCGCCTTCCGGTTGACGCCGATGCGGCTCCTAAAGCCGATACGATCGCCGATTTCCAAGTGGTGGTGCCCGTCTAAAGTCAACGACGTAATAGTCTGACATGGTGAACTCTTCTCCTCGTGATGTCAGCCGAGACGGCAGAATGCCGACTCATCGTATCGAAACATCTGCCAGTCTGCCTCCCAGTCATCACTTTGACGAGGGTACGGAAGCGCAATTGCATCGAACAATAGGCGTTGAGGGGCTCGCGCCCCAGCATGGTGTGCAAGTGGATACCCGCCCCCAAACCTCGCGTTGACTTCGACAAGGGTGGGGCCGCGGACGCTATCGTCGATGATCTGAATGCAGAGTGGACCATAGGCGCCCGGGAGTAGGGACGCTACGCGGTCCGCCAATTCTTCAACGCCACGGGCGCGTTGGACCTTCGCGTGCGAGACTTCGCCGGCACGTGTTCTAAGTCGCTCATGGGGGATGACGAATGCGCGAGTGCCTCCGCGGGTCACGAAGCAATTTACTGAAAACTCCGGTCCGTGCAGCGCCTCTTGCGCGATCATGGAGTGTCCAGCTTCCGTCTTGGCGAGTTCGACGAGTCGCGCACGTGACACGTGAAGCTGAAGACCAATGGAGGACGAGCCGTGGCGAGGCTTGACAACGGCTCCTTCGAATGGCTCGGTATCCCGGAGCAATGTTGTGTGCGGCACGGGCATCCCACAGTCGAGAGCCCATCGGTGCATAGCTAGCTTATCGTTAGCGATATCCACGGTCGCTGGATCGCTGATTGCGCAGCGTGTTCTCCAGCGCAAAGTGGCATACGCGCTCAACTCCACATCGAGAGTCGGAACGATCAGTCTCACGTCATTTTCCGCAACGACAGTGTCTACCGCTTCTCGCCAGCCTGGATCACCAACGAGTGGAACGCGAATTACGTTGCCTGCGACGAGCTTGGTCGCAGAACATTCTGCCGCGTCGATCCCGATGACATTCCAATCGAGACCGAGTTCACTTGTCGCGTTTTCGAAAAGGCGCCAGAGCTCAACGCGTCGCCCTGATGACGAGATCAAGATGCTTGGTGGCACGAGAGTACGGATTGGAGTGCGCGGTGTGATCGCTCTTGTTCTCTCTTATGGAGCCGGACTAGGTCATATTAGCATGGCGTGTCTCGTCAGAATACGTGCGAGGCGCCGACTCCACATACTGCTAGGAGCCCTCGGCGCCTTCTGGCACGCGGGTCATCTCCCCCGGCGAAGCCCAAGTGCAATTCGTCTTCCCTGCGTTCCATGACTGAGTGTTTGGCCCGCGCATTCCTGCATGCGGCATCGATATGATCCCCTTCGCACTGTACGGGGCTGCTGGCATGGGCCGCGACTTGGTGTTCATCGTTGATGCTCTTTCGCCGGAACAGTCTGGACGGCCACCTTGCGGGGTTCATCGACGATGAAATGGACCAGGCGGCTGACGCCGCGAGTCCCGAGCCGCTCTCGGGACTACCCCGCTGGTCGCTCGCTGAATTCGTGCGACGCTTTCCAGACGCCGGGGTCATTCCAGCGATTGACGATCCGCGTGCGCGCTGCCGCACGACTGCCCGCGCCCGTGCGGCGGGCCTGCGCATCCTCAGCGCCATCGACCGCGCGCCCTCCTCGAACGCCGCATCGCTGGAGATGTCGTCATGGGACAGGGTGTGCACATCGGCCACGATTGCACTCTTGGCGACTTCGTCACCCTGCAGCCCAGAGTTCGCCTCGGCGGCTCCTTCGCGGGACACGGAGCGCTCATCGGAGCCAATGCCACCGCGCTCTCAGGGCTCTCCATCGGAGAGCACGCCTGGTCGGGGCGGGCACGGTGGTGGTGCGCGACGTTCCGCCGCACGGCAGTGTGGCCGGCGTTCCCGCAGGCGCAGT
Organism: Gemmatimonadota bacterium; assembly: GCA_028287285.1. Taxonomy (GTDB): domain Bacteria; phylum Gemmatimonadota; class Gemmatimonadetes; order Gemmatimonadales; family Gemmatimonadaceae; genus AG11. The sequence continues at coordinate 586 of JAQBPY010000203.1, read as the reverse complement.
GCGCAGGGGTGAGTCCGGGCTTTGCCACCGCTAAAATGTTGTGCCACTTTGTTTTAACCTGCCCCGATGCGCGTTGACGCACAGGCGATAACCGAGTAATTTTATCGTGTATCCGGCGCATAGCGCGTTGAAGGCGGCGTGTCGGGTGAAAGCTTCAGCGAAGAGCTTAAGCAGCTTTCTTTTGATCCCGGACTTGAAATGCTCGAAATAAAAGGTCTTCGCGCGACCGTCGCGGACAAGGAAATCCTCCGCGGCATCGATCTAACCGTTCTGCCCGGCGAAGTACACGCGGTGATGGGCCCCAACGGCTCCGGCAAGAGCACCCTCGCGCAGGTGCTCGCCGGACATCCGGCGTATGAGGTCACGGGCGGTACCGTCACGTACGAAGGACAGGACCTGCTCGCCATGGATGCCGAAGTGCGCGCACAGGCCGGCGTATTCCTCGCGTTCCAGTATCCGGTCGAGATTCCCGGCGTGAGCAACGCCTACTTCCTTCGCGCGGCGTACAACGAGATTCGCAAGGCGCGCGGCGAGGAGGAGATCGACCCGATGAGCTTCGCGGACCTGATGGACGAGAAGATGAAGC
>JAQBPY010000201.1 GCA_028287285.1 Gemmatimonadota bacterium | reverse complement strand
AGCCGAATATCGGACCTGTCAACGTACGGGCGTGCGATGCTCGTGTTCCGCATCGCGAGCGGCATCGTCATTGGCCCCGTGTCCGCGTTGGCCCTTGCCATTGCCGGTCCCTTTCGCTGGATACGGCTGGACGAGCTGGGGTCGCTCACCTCATCTGCTGTGCCCGCATTCTACCTGCTCGGCCATACCCTGCTGGCCATGGTCCTCCTCGTCGTCGCCATGCGCTGGCGCAGCTCGGAGATCCTCGCTGGCGGCACCCGCAACGACGCCACGCGGCTACTTGTGGGGGCCGTGGCCATGCTTCCGTACGCATACCTGCTTTCGTTCACCCACTATCCGCCCACCGCGTCCATCGGCATGGATATGTCCGTCCATCTTGCCGCGTCGGTACCTATCGCCGTTATCATTGGCTGCGGAGCGGGGTGGCTGCTGGAGCGGCGCCGTGTGCTTTTCCGGGCCATTGTTCTCGCCTATGGCCTGGGCATGCTTGCGACGCTGATTCGTGTTCAGCAGGGCTTTGCGCGCGAATGGGACCTGGAGCGCAGCGTGTATCGCCAGCTTCTCGTCCATGTGCCCGATCTGGATGCGCATACGCGCGTGGTGCTCGACGTACGCGATTCGCTTGCCGCTCGGCCGGAGGTCCCCAAGTGGGGCTATCCGGAGTCCATTGCGCTGATGGTGCAGGCAGGCGCCGCCACAGGTGATGGGCCGCGATTCATTCGGCCGCCCGATCCGCGCCCGGATTCCGCGGGGCCGTGGTACCACCGGTTCGAGCCTGCGGCATACGCCCGCTTGAAGTCGGCAAAATATCTCCGCCGGAGCCAGGGCGAGTTCAGCGAGCCTCGCCTGCGCGTTGGTGCGGACGGGAGGCGCGAATGGCGGCCGGACGTGGATCTCCCAGTGTGGGAGTCCTTCGACGACAAGCGTCTCGTGCACCTGGTGCTTCAGCGTGGGCGCGTCACGCGCGTAAACGAGCCAATCATGCTGGACGGCATCAGCATGCCCGTGAGCGCGCCAGGGCCGGCGTACCTACGTCTTTCCCGGCTTGGGGAGGTGATCGCAGGATCGGCCAGCCCCCGCTAACGCCCGTGTTACGCCTCTTTTTTTCGTTTCGTGGGCGCGAGCTCGAGCAGCGGCGCGGTGCCATTCAGCACACTCGTCTCCGTGATCTTGACCTCTACCACGTCTTCGCGTGTGGGCAGGTCGAACATCACGTCGGTGAGCAGCTCTTCGAGAATCGCGCGGAGACCACGCGCGCCCGTGCCGCGCTTGAGCGCCTTCTGGGCGATGGCCCGCAGCGCCGACACCTCGAAGGTGAGCTTCACCTCTTCGAGATCGAAGAGCTTGGTGTACTGCTTGGTAAGTGCATTCTTGGGCTCCTGCAGAATGCGCACGAGCGACTCTTCGTCCAGTCCCTCTAACGGCACCGTAACCGGCAGCCGGCCCACGAGCTCCGGGATGAGACCAAAACGGAGCAGGTCATCGGGCTCGACTTCGGCGAATGCGTTCTTGGACAGTGTGGCCAGCTTGACGGGATCCGTTTCCACCTTGGAGAAACCGATCTGCCGGCGCCCGGTGCGGGCCTCGATGATCTTTTCCAGGCCGTCGAACGCCCCGCCGCAGATGAACAGGATGTCCTTGGTGTTGATCTGGATGTATTCCTGCTGCGGATGCTTCCGTCCGCCCTGCGGTGGAACGGACGCTACCGTGCCCTCGAGGATCTTCAGCAGCGCCTGCTGCACACCTTCGCCGCTGACGTCGCGCGTAATGCTCGGGTTCTCCGATTTCCGCGCGATCTTGTCGATTTCATCGATGTAGACGATGCCACGCTCGCACTCGGCGACGTTGAAATCGCCCGCCTGGAGCAAGCGCACGAGAATGTTCTCGACGTCTTCGCCCACGTAGCCGGCCTCGGTCAGCGTGGTGGCGTCGGCGATGGTGAAGGGCACATCGAGAATGCGCGCCAGCGTCTGCGCGAGCAGTGTCTTGCCCACGCCCGTTGGCCCGATGAGCAGGATGTTCGACTTGTCGAGCTCCACGTCGTCTTCCCGGACCGATGCGGAGTTGATGCGCTTGTAGTGATTGTACACCGCCACCGCGAGCGCCTTCTTGGCCCGCTCCTGCCCGATGACGTACCCATCCAGCGTGTCCTTGATCTCCTGCGGAGTCGGGACCTGCGTGATGGCTTCGGCAACTTCACGCTCTTCGTCCTCGGCAAGAATCTCATTGCAGAGTGCGATGCACTCGTTGCAGATGTAAACCGATGGCCCGGAGATGAACTTCCGGACCGAGTCCTTTGATTTGCCGCAGAACGAACAGCGGAGGTGTTTATCGTGCGACATGGCAGAGACGGCCGGAACGGGGGGTGTTCATCGAGAGTTAACGTAGCCGTGCGGACTGGTCAAGCGAGGGGGGGACAGGCCGCTCGCCTCTGGCTCGCTCGACAGCGGACGGAAGCTCCCGTCCAGCGAGACGCGCAGCGCCGATGCGGGCCGTCTCCTGTCCAACGAGCGTAAGCGAGCGCGCCGTCAGCCTTTCGCAACCGCCTGCGCCGCAATCACCTGCGGATCCACCAGCTCACCGCGGCTCACGATCACATTGTCGATCAGGCCGTAGCTTTTTGCCTCTTCCGCCGACATGAAGAAATCACGAATCATGTCGCGCTCGATCTGCTCCACGGGCCGGCCCGTATGCTTGCTGTAAATCGTGTTCAGCTGGTGGCGCAGGAACAGGATTTCCTTGGCCTGGATCTCGATGTCTGCCGCCGTGCCCTGGGTGCCGCCGGACGGCTGGTGGATCATGATGCGCGAGTGCGGCAGCGCGCTCCGCTTGCCAGGCCGGCCCGCCGCCAGCAGGAACGAACCCATCGACGCCGCAAGGCCCATGCAAATGGTGTTCACCGGTGCCTTGATGTGCTGCATCGTGTCATAGATCGCGAGTCCGGCCGACACGCTGCCGCCCGGCGAGTTGATGTACACGAAGATGTCACGCTCGGGGTTGTCCGCTTCCAGGAACAGCAGCTGCGCAATGATGATGTTCGCGACATCGTCGTTGATCGGCGTGCCGAGGAACACGATGCGGTCCATCAACAACCGCGAGAAGATGTCGTAGGTGCGTTCGCCCCGGCTGG
>JAQBPY010000198.1 GCA_028287285.1 Gemmatimonadota bacterium | reverse complement strand
CTCGGATCCCTTGCTCGAGCGCGAGTAGCCGAGGTCCAGCGAGCCCTCGATTCTGGACGTGATGGGAAGGGCGATCTCGCCGCCCAGCGTGAAGCCGCTGAAGTCTCTCTTCCTGAGTGTGAGCTCGCTCTCGGTGAATTCGAAGACGTCGCTCCCCGCGTTTGCCTGCGCGTAGCCCGCGCGTAACGTCAATCGCGCAGAGGGGGCGTGAAAGAGGTAGCCGTCTCCGCTTTGTGCGCTGGCGGCAACGGCGCTGCCGGCGACGAGCGCGGCAGCGAGGGCGAGGGTCGTTCTGCGTACGAGGGGTGCGCGCATGGCCGTATCGAGTGCGAGTGTGAGAGCCAGTACCCAGCTTGCAGCACGCGAGTTCCGTGAACGGGCGACTGTTTGCAAATTAGTATACATATCTACGAATGCAAGAGTTCCACAGTTTCACGAGCCCCCTTTGGCATTGACAATCGAGTGGGATTTGGGAGTATTGTTCAAACTCCGAACAAATACCTGTCTCCTTGCGTACCCCAACCATGACTAGCCCATCGCGTCGCGATTTCCTGAGAGCCGTGGCGGGTGCCGCGGGCTCGATTGCCGTGCTGCCACATCTGGGCAACGCAGCAGCCTTTTCGACTGTTGCGGACGACCTCGCTGCGGAGGCAGACGGATGGGCTCGGGTGCCAGGCATCCTGGCACGCATCAAACCGCCCACATTCCCCAAGCGCGACTTTGCCATTACCCGATATGGCGCGGTTGCAGGTGGAGCCATCGACTGCACCGCCGCGATTCGTGACGCCATCGCCGCGTGCGCCAAGGCAGGCGGTGGGCGCGTGGTGGTCGACGGAGGCGTGTTCCTGACGGGTCCTGTGGTGCTCGAGAGCAAGGTAAACCTGCACGTAGCCAGGGGCGCCACGCTGCGCTTCACGCGAGAGACGGCCAAGTATCTGCCGGCCGTGCTGACACGCTTCGAGGGCACGGAGATCATGAACTACTCTCCGTTTATCTACGCGTTCGAGGCGAGCGACATTGCCATCACCGGCGAAGGCACGCTCGACGGAAACGCCGATGCGCGGAACTGGTGGCTGTGGAAGGGCGGCAACAATCGCAAGCCGGGCGACCCGGACCCTCGTCCCGCCCACGACAGGCTGCTCAGGATGGCCGAGGACGGCGTGCCTGTTGCGCAGCGTGTGTTTGGGGAGGGCGACTTTGTCCGGCCCAACTTCATTCAGCCGTACCGCTGCAAAAACGTGCTCATCGAAGGCGTGACGATCAGGAACTCTCCCATGTGGGAGATCAATCCTGTGCTGTGCACGAACGTCACCGTTCGCCACGTCGACATCGACAGTCACGGCCCCAACAACGACGGTTGTGATCCGGAGTCGTGCAGGGATGTGCTCATCGAGCACTGCACCTTCAACACCGGCGACGACTGCATCGCGATCAAGTCGGGGCGCAATGCCGACGGACGCCGCATCAACGTGCCCAGCGAGAACATCATCATTCGCGATTGCACCATGAAGGATGGCCACGGCGGCGTGACCATCGGCAGCGAGATCTCCGGCGGCGTGCGGTACGTGTTCGCGGAGCGCTGCACGATGGACAGCACCAGGCTGGATCGCGCGCTGCGCCTGAAGAACAATGCGATGCGCGGCGGAACACTCGAGCACATCTATATGAGGGATGTTCAGGTGGGAGAGCTCGCAGATTCGGTGCTGCAGGTGGACTTCCTCTACGAGGAAGGAGCGAAGGGGCCATTCGTGCCCGTGGTGCGCGACGTCGAGCTGCTGCGCGTCACCTCACGCAAGAGCAAGTACGGCGTGTACCTCGTGGCGTACGACAAGGCCACCATTGACGACATTCGCCTCATCGACTGCACCTTCGATGGCGTTGCCCAGGGCGACAAGGTGGATCACGTGACGAACCTGACGCGCAAGAACATGCGCATGAATGGAGCGGTAGTTCAATGAGAGATTGTCATCCCGCAGGAGCAAGCGCAGCGAACGACTGTCGGGACATACTGTCCCAACTGCGAAGCTGGCCACGATCCCGACACGTGTTTCGCTCCTTCGGGATGACAATCCTCCTCGCCGCAACCGCGGCGGCCCAGGACCGCCGCACCGTCGTCGAACCGACCATCCCCGCCGCGTGCACCACCCTCACGGCGACCTTGCTTGCCGTCGGCGACTCCACCATCGCGGAAGCAGACGAACGCAAAGTCGTCACCGATCAGATCCAGAATGCCATCGATCACTGCGGAGCAGGAAAGGCCGTGGTGCTCGCCGCCGGTGAGGGAGCGCGCACGGTATTCCTTACGGGCCCGCTCACCTTGAGAGCCAACGTCGCACTCGTCGTCGGTGCACGCGCCATCCTCCTCGCCTCACGCGATCCGAAGCTCTACGATATCGACGGCCGCTGCGGCACGGTGGACAAAAAGGGACACGGCTGCAAGCCTCTCATCACCGCGGAAAATGTCGCGCACTCGGGCGTCATGGGGCCCGGCACCATTGAAGGACGCGGCTGGGCCAAGCTCCTTGGCAAGGATGTCTCGTGGTGGGACCTCGCACAGCAGGCCAAGGTGGAGAAGCTCAACCAGAGCTGTCCGCGCCTCATGCAGCTCACGCGTGCCGACGATTTCACGCTGTACCGAATCACCATCCGCAACTCGCCCAACTTCCACGTCGTGTACGATCGTGGCAACGGCTTCACCGCATGGGGCGTGGTGATCAATACGCCGGGCCTCAACGCGCGCAACACCGATGGCATCGATCCCGCGAGCGCCACGAACGTCACCATCACCCACAGCTTCATCAACACCGGTGATGACGACGTGGCCATCAAGGCGGGCAGCACGGGCAAGAGCACGAACATGACCATCTCCCACAACCACTTCTTCCGTGGGCACGGCATGTCCATTGGCAGCGAGACGGATGGCACGGCGAGCGCCATTCGCGTGTTCGACCTCTCCATCGACGGCGCGGACAACGGCCTCCGCATCAAGTCCAATGCATCACGCGGAGGACTGGTGCAGGATGTCGAGTACAAGGACGTCTGCCTCCGCCGCGTCAAACATCCCATCGAGATGGACACGCACTACTCGGCGTCCGAGGAAACGACCGGCAACAAGATCCCCGAGTTCCGCGACATCCGTCTCCAGAATGTTCGGGTGGAACAGGGCGGCGACATCATCCTCGACGGCTACGACAGCGCACGGCCGCTGCGCATGGCATGGGACAACGTCACCTTCGATACGCCCGCATCCTTCAAGGTAAAGGCGAGCTTCCTGGAGTTGACGCAGGGGCCTGGCCCCATGAATCTTCCCATTCGTGGGGAGCGTGTGAAGGTCACCGGCACCGCCAGTGAAGCACCGGGCAACGCCTGCGCCGGAAAGTTCGTCGCCATGCCGGCAACCGTCGCCGTTGCTCCCGTGGGCGCCGCGCAATACTCCGCCATCGTCGACGGAAAGTTCACAGGCAAGGACGGCGCGATGGTTGGAGGTGTCGCAACGTTTCGCACCATCGGCAGCGCACTCGAGAACCTGCCTCAGAACGGCATCGGCCGCACCGCCATCTTCATCAGGAACGGTCGCTATCACGAAAAGCTCACCGTCGAGCGTCCCTACGTCACGTTGCGTGGTGAAAGCCGCGACGGCACCATCCTCACCTACGACGCGGCCGCCGGCGCGCCTTCGCCCGGCGGCGGAACATACGGCACGCGAGGGAGCTATACCCTCAGGATTGTCGCACCGGACTTTCGTGCGGAGAACATCACGATCGAGAATGCGTTCGATTACCTGGCGAATGCAGCGAAATCCGACTCCGATGTGACAAAGATGAAGGGATCACAGGGCGTGGCGCTCATGACGGACATGGACGCCGACCGGTCGGTCTTCAGCAACGTGAAACTGCTCGGTCACCAGGACACACTGTTCCCGAATGCCGGCCGCTCGTACTTCTACAAATCCGAAATCTGGGGCAGCGTGGATTTCATCTTCGGGGCAGGGAAGGCCGTGTTCGACGACTGCGACATCATCTCGCGCGACCGCGGCAGCAAAACCAACAACGGCTATATCACGGCGCCGAGTACGCTTGCGTCGCAACCGTATGGCCTTCTATTCATTCACAGCCGCTTCAAGAAGGAAAGGGCCGAAATGCCGGCGAATTCGGTGACCCTTGGACGTCCATGGCATCCGTTCGCCAATCCCGTCATCAACTCCAGCGCAGTGTTCATCGACAACTGGATGGACAACCATATCGGTGAAAAGGGGTGGGATCGGATGTCGTCCGTGGACTCCACGGGCACGCGCACTTGGTATGAGCCCGCCGACGCGCGCTTCTTCGAGTTCGGAACGAAGGGGCCGGGCGCCGTGGTTAGCGCGTCGCGCAAGACACTCACCGCGATCGACGCCAGCCGGTACACGCCGGCAAATGTCCTGGACGGATGGGTCCCCGCGCATTGAACCAGGCGTATCAGCACTCTCCCTGTCCTCCCGCGCGCACATCGCACTTGTGTCTTCCCGCGCGCGCATCGCATCCGTGTCATCGCGCATGCGCATCGCACCCGCGTCTTCCCGCACGCGCATCATACTCGTGTCATCCCGCACGCGCTGTGCGCGTGTCGGGACACACCATACCATCACGTGTGCTGACATGCCTCCTGCTCTTGCTTGCCGCCGCAGGATGTACACCCAGCCAGCCCATCACGACTCCCGCACCGCGCTCCCGTTATGATGCAGTCGTCGACGCAAAGTACTTCGGCCACGACGGCGACATCGTCAACGGCGCGCACACCTATCACACGATAGCCGCCTCGCTGGATGCCGCACCGGAAGCAGCTGTTAGGCCGTTCATCATCTATGTACGTAATGGCCGTTATCGCGAAAAGCTGAGCGTCGACAAGCCAATGATCACGCTGCTTGGCGAAAGCCGCGACAGTACCGTGCTCACCTTCGACGCCACCGCAGACTCACCGCAGCCGGGTGGCGGCACGCTGGGCACACGCGGAAGTTTCACTGTCCGCGTGGCGGCCCCTGACTTCCGCGCCGAGCATCTCACCATTGAAAATGCGTTCAATTTCCTGGCGAATGCGAAGAAGGCAGCGACCGATCCCACCAAGGTGAAGAATACCCAGGCTGTCGCGCTGCACCTGGACCGCGGCAGTGATCGCGCCGCGTTCGTCGATTGCGTGTTCTCCGGTTGGCAGGACACCGTGTATGCCAACGCCGGTCGCGCATACTTTCACGATTCGATCATCTACGGCAACACCGACTTCATCTTCGGCGCGGGTGTCGCCGTCTTCGACGACTGCGACATCATCTCCCGCGCCGGCGGCTTCATTGCGGCACCGAGCACACCGCCGCTGCAGCGCTACGGGCTGGTGTTCGTGAGGAGTCATCTCCGTCGCGAGACCAACCTGGTAAAGGTCGGTACCGTGTTCCTCGGGCGGCCATGGCATCCGTCGTCCAATCCTGATGTGAATCCAAGCGCCGTGTACATCGACTGCGACATGGACGATCACATCGCGACAACAGGATGGACATCCATGGGCGGGTATGAGCCATTGCAGGCGCGCATGTTCGAGTACCGGAGCCACGGCGTTGGCTCCGTCGCTGATCCCATTCGCCGGATTCTCACGGAGGATGAGGCACAACACTACGCCATCAGGGACGTGCTCGGCGGATGGCAGCCGTGAGACTGCTCGCATCGCTCATGCTCCTGCCCTTTGCGCTCGGCGCGCAGACGTCGGTGGTAGGAGTCGTGCTGGATGGATTGTCCAACAAGCCGCTCGCCGCAGCAACGGTGCAACTCGTGCTCGCGAGCAATCCGGCCGGCCGCATGCAGACGGCGCAGACCGACGCAGATGGCGTCTATCATCTTGATCGCATCGCACCGGGCAGCTATCTGTTGACGTTCACGCATGAGAGGCTCGAGGAGTTGGGCATCGAGCTGCCGCCGCGCAAAATCGATGTATCGGGCGCGGTGCCCACGGTGCGCTACGAGCTAGCAGTTCCAGGACCGCGGGCTCTGGCGCGCGTGCTCTGCGGCGAACGTGCAGATTCGTCGGGCGTGCTCGCCGGCCGCGTGATGGACGCCGAGGGCGGCGTCGCCGTCTCCGCCGGCAGTGTAATGGCAAGCTGGGTCGAGCTGCGGGTCATCGGCTCCGCAGTGCAGCGCATTCCGCGCGGGCTCAAGACCGGTATCGACGATGCGGGGCGCTTCGCCATCTGCGGCGTGCCGTCGGACATTCCTGTTCGTGTCTCCGCCACTGCCGGCGCGGCACGGAGCGGTGAATTCGAGATACAGGTGCAGCCGTCTGCGCTCCTTCACCGCGAAGTCTTCGTCTCGGCGAGCACTCGCATGCGTGGCACCGCGCGCGTGAGTGGGCATGTGCGCAGCACCGCCGGCCGCCCCATTGAGCGGGCGCAGGTCATCCTGCTCGACAGCGGCATCTCCGATGTGACGGATGCCACCGGTGCGTTCACCCTGGACTCGCTGCCTGCGGGAACCCGCGGCGTGGAAGTGCGCGCCCTGGGATTCGTTCCTGCACAGATGCTCGTTGACCTCAAGTCGGGACTCGTCGTCTCGAGGGATCTCGCGCTCGCGCCGCGTACCGCCCTGCTCGATGCGGTGACGGTGTTCGGCAAGGCGCCAAAGCGCGGCGAGGCCGGTGCGTTCAGCGAGCGCGCAAAGGGAATGTTCGGCAGGTTCTACACGGGAGATCAGGTCGCGAAGAGCGGCGTGACGTCGCTCCCGGAGCTCTTCCGCATGGTGCCGGGCTTACGTGTGGTGCAGGCGTCCGGAAGCTTCCTGAACACGATATTGAGTCGCGGCGAGGGCTTCGACGCGTCATGCATGCCTGACGTCTATCTCGACGGAATGCTCATCGCGGATGGCGCGCTCTCACTCGACAACCTGGTGCGGCCAAGTGAGATCGGAGGCATTGAGGTATACGTCGATGCGATGACCGTGCCCGTTCAGTTCCGCCGAGGGGCGTGCGGCAGCATCGTGATCTGGACGAAAATCATGGTGCCCTGATGCCACGAGGCTGTCGTTCTGAACGAAGTGAAGGACCGCTTTTGCTGTGTGCTCGTATCCCGACCGCGATCGTCACAACGTGACGTGCGCGGCAAGCGGAAGGCTCGAGGCCCGAATGCCCAGTGCGGCAAGTTTCGCGACTGCTGTGGCTCCCGCCAGCGACAGATGCGTATCGTCCTTGAGCCCTTCGGGAAACATCTCGTTCTTGCCCGCGTCCACGTATCCGTACAGTGCCTTTGACTTCTCGGGTCCAGCCGCCGATACGAGCCCTCCCGTGGCCTTCTCCAGATCGATCATCGGCACATGCAGCGCTGCCGCCACCTCGCGCGTGGCACGCGGGTAATCACCGTGGGTCGCCCTTAATATGCCCGTGGCATCGAAGCTTCGCCGTACGATCGACGTGCACAGAATGGGAATGGCGCCCCTGTCACGCGACTCCTTCACGAATCGCTCCAGATTGCGACGGTAGCTGCCGGCGGGATCGGTGTAGCGTGTCGAGTCTTCCTTCTTCTCGTCGTTGTGCCCGAACTGGATGATGACGTAGTCGCCGCGATGCAGCTGCGCCGATACAGCGGCCCACCGTCCCTCATCGATGAAGCTCCTGGTGCTGCGGCCGTTCACCGCAAAGTTGTGCACCGCAACGCTGTCGTCGAAGAATGCCGGAAACAGCTGGCCCCATCCACGATACGGATTCTTTTCCGGCGTGGGCCGATCGGCCATGGTTGAATCGCCAATCATGTACACGTCGATCTTTGCCGGTGCGCCACCCAGCGCGGCGAGGCACAACGAGAGGAGTACATATCTGATCATGTGTCGTCCTGAGCGAGGCGAAGGACTGCTTGCAAAGAATCCGTCTTTCAGGATCGCGAGTCGGAGCTGATACAAGCGAAAGGAGCAGATAACGGCCCCGCACCATCGCCGGTATCCGCTCCCCTGTCAGCCCGATTCGCATTCCAGAAGACGTAACGCCTGAACGATCACCAGCCCGGGTTTTGATGCCCCGCCAACGCGGGATTGATGTCGATCGCCCTCTGTGGAATCGGCATCAGCTTGAACTTGTCCACGAGCGACGTCTGCGCCTTGGGGTACTTGCTGTTCTTGAATTTGTTCGCCGCACCAAGCGCCATCGATGCCTCGATGCGCGTCTTCGCCCAGTCCCAGTTGCGCTGGCTGTCGAAGTATCCGTTCGGGCCTTCCATCGTGAGCTCCAGACGACGCTCATGGAACACCGAATCCCGAAACGCGGCCTTGGACAGGCCTGCAATCATCGCCGGCAAACCCGCCCGTGCGCGCACCGCATTCAGTGGCGCATACGCCGCCGCCGTCGGGCCGGAAATCTCGTTGATGGCTTCGGACTCGAGCAGCAGGTTGTCGGCATAGCGCTGGATGATGTAGTTCGTCTCGTCATCCGAGGTCGAGAGCGAGTCGAGGAACTTGTGCATGTACGGAGTATCCGCCCCGTACGTACCCGATGCCGTCTGCGTTGCCGCCCATGCGATGACCGCGCCCGACTTGTTGATGAACGAGAGCTGCCACGTTGTTGCACGACGCTTGTCCGTCAATGCAAATTCGTCGAAGAACGGCTGTTCCGCGGTGAATGAACCATTCTGCGATGAACCGTAATTCGAGTTGCGCGGAGCCACCTGGTTCGACACGTGGCATCCCGCACCCGTGATGCGTGTGCACTGGATGTCAAAGATCACTTCCGGGTTCACTTCGTGTTTCGTGTCGAACAGGTCGCTGATGTTGGAGACCAGTGAGTAGCCTTCGCTGGCGTCCACATCCTGCAGCAGCGTGAGCGCCGACTGGTAGTCCGTGGCTGCACCGCCCCCTGCACCCGCGCGCTGGATGTAGACCTTCGCGAGCAGGCTCTTCGCCGCACCGCGTGACGCGCGTCCCACGTCGGATGAGCCATACGTCGACGCCTTGGGAAGCACCTTGATGGCGTCCGTCAGGTCCTGAATGATCAGGGCATAAACTTCAGCCGTCGTCGCACGCGGCTTCTGCAGGCTGTCCAGCGACGTCGTTTCCACCGTCTCGAGCGGCACCCCGCCAAACAGGCGCACGAGATTGAAGTAGTTGAGTGCCCGCAGGAACCTGGCCTCGCCCACGATGCGATCACGCAGGGTCGCATCCATCGTGATGCCCGGCACGCGCGCAATGACGCCGTTCGCCCGGTTGATGATGGAGTAGGCGCCCAGCCAGCTCTGGTAGATGTAGTTGTGCGAGGGCGTGAACGTGTAGTTGTCCACGAGACTGCGTTCGTTTCCGGCGCTCAGATACGGCGTCTGCATTTCCGTGGTGAATTCCACGAGCATCGGAAACAGGCCGCCGTAGTAGTTCGAGCCCGACGTGTTCTCCAGGCCGGCGTATGCGCCATTCACCGCAGCCAGCGCATCCGTCGCGTTGTTGTAGAAATTGCCCGGCCCGACAAAATCAATCGGCGTCTCGGTCAGAAACTTCGAGTCGTTGCACGCCAGCGTAGTCGCCGCAACACCGGCGAGCGCGAAGGCAATGATCTTGGTCTTCATGGTCGCCTCGCTCAGTACGAAAGGTTTGCGCCGAACGTGAACGTCCGGGCAAGTGGGTAAGAACCGATGTCGATGCCGCGGTTGGTGTTGCCGATACCGAGGCTGCTCACATCGGGGTTGAAACCGCTGTACTTGGTCCACGTGATCAGGTTCTGGCCCGTTACGTAAAGACGCGCGGTACTCGCCATGCCGCGCAGCCACTGCTGCGGAATCTCGCGCGCCAGCGTGAGCGTACGAAGACGCGAGTACGAGCCGTCCTCGATCAGCTCACTCGTGAAGTCGGAGCCCAGGAAGCCGATGCCGGCGCCGATCTTCGCGTACTTGCCATTGGGGTTCGTCGGCGACCACGCATCCTCGAACCGGTCGCGCAGCACGTTGCCACTCGGGCTCGCACCCTCGAGACGATAGAGATTCAGGTTGAAGATCTTCCCGCCATACGTACCGTCGAGCAGTGCGGACAGCTGGAATCCCTTGTAGCTCACGCTGTTCTGCCAGCCCAGCGAGAACTTCGGCGTTGGATCGCCAATGATCGTGCGATCATTCGCGTCGATCTTGCCGTCGCCGTTCACGTCGACGAAGCGCGAGTTGCCAAGGCCCGGCGTGGACGCAGCCGTCGTAACCGCCTTCCACGCATTGAGTGACGCAGAGTCGCGGAAGATGCCGTCCACCTGATACCCGAAAAACACACCGATCGGCTGGCCCACCTGCACGAGGCTGCCCGCCGCCTTGATATCACTGTTCACCGAGCTCGCGAAGAGCCGGTCCACGCCACCAAGGCTCAGCACCTTGTTGCGGTTCTTCGTGTAGCTCATCGTCGTGGTCCACGAGAACGACCCCGCCTTCTGGTCGCCGCGAATGACCTGAACCGTGGCGCCGAGCTCCAGGCCCTTGTTCTCGATCGCACCGGCGTTCACGAATGCCGACGTAAACCCTGCCTCCGACGGCAGATCGATCTGCAGCAGCAGGTCGTCGGTGCGCTTGCTGTAGTAATCCGCCGTGAAGCTGATGCGGTCTTGATACATGCTGAGATCGACACCGTAATCCGCCTGCTTGGTGCTCTCCCACTTCAGGTCGGCGTTGCCAAGCGTGGACGGATAGTACGCCGGTCCAATGGAGGTGCCAAAGACGTATTGTCCCGCACTCAGGTGCGTGAGCGACTGAAATGGCTGAATGGACGGATTTCCGGCGACGCCATATGACGCGCGCAGCTTCAGCTGATCGATGTTCGTGAAGCGGCGCATGAACGGCTCCTCCGACACACGCCATCCCAGCGCAGCCGACGGAAACACCCCCCAGCGGTGATCGGCGCCAAAGCGCGACGAGCCATCGCGACGGCTCGTGACGGTAAAGAGATACTTGTCCGCGAGTGTGTAGTTGATGCGGCCGAGGTACGACGCGAGCGCCGTGCGCGTGGTGCCCGACGACAGCGTCGGGCCGCCGGCCTGGTTCCCCGAGCCGATGCTCTCATAGCCGGTGACGTCGCTCACGAAGTTGCTGTTGTTCAGCTGCTCGCGTACCTGGTCCTGCTGCTGGCGCGTGTACCCCGCAACAGCCTGAAACCGATGGAGGTCGCCAATCGACGCCTGATAGTTCAGCGTGTACTCATTCAACCAGCTCGTCGAATTGAGGGTGCCCCGAATCGCCCGTCCATTCAGGCTGGCACCCTGGAGCGTCGAGCGCGGATAGTACGTGTCGCGCGTGCGGTTCGAGAGATCTGCGCCGATGTTCGTGCGGAAGGAAAAGCCACGGCCCAGCGCGTAGTCGCCCGTGACGCCGGCAAGTACACGCGTGTCGCCCAGCTTGTCCGTGATGTCGAACGCGCTGGCAACCGGATTGGGAATGTTGCCGCAGCTGATGCCGATGGCCGTGAGCACCGTCGGACAATCGCTCGCCACGAGCGTGTACGCGCCGTCCGTGCGGCGCACCGACATGATGGGCAGGTATTGAATCGCGGCGCCCACGGCGCCGGCACCGGCATTGAACGACCCATCAGTTGGAACCGACGCACTCGACACTCGGCTCACCAGCAGGTTGCTGCCGATGTTGAGTTTCGAGCCAATCGCCTGGCTGAGGTTGCCGCGCAGCGACATGCGCTTGAAATCGGAACCGTAGACGATACCCGTCTGCTGCAACACGCCGCCGGACACGGCATAACGCGTCGCGTTATCACCTACTGTGCCGCCCGTGAGACCGAGCTGCACGCTGCTCATGGGGGCGGAGCGGAAGATCTGGTCCTGCCAGTTCGTTCCGGTCCCGACGGAGTCGACGTTGCCGAACGGTGTTGTCGGTGTCGTCTGCGCCTGCGCCCACGCGTTCGCGAACTGCGCGAACTCCTTCGCATTGAGAATGTCGTAGCGTTTTGCGATCGTCTGCTGGCCCGTGTACGTGTCGAGCGACACCTTCGGCGCGCCCGGTGCACCGCGCTTGGTGGTGATGATGATGACGCCGTTCGCACCGCGCGCGCCGTAGATCGACGTCGCCGATGCGTCCTTGAGGATCTCGATGGAGGCGATGTCGTTGGCGTTGATCGTCGCGAGCGGATTCGCCGGAGCAACCACCGTCGAATCGCGTCCGCCGCTCGTCGGGCTCGACGAGTTCGGATTGTTCTCCACGGGAAATCCGTCGATGATGTAGAGCGGCTCGTTGCTGCCGGCCATCGAGGAGCCCCCGCGGATGCGGATGGAGATGCCGCCTCCCGGTGCGCTCGACGCCGTGCTTACGATGACGCCGGGCGCTGCCCCTTGCAGCGTCTGCTCGAGTGAGGTGATCGGCGTCTGCTCCACGTGCGGCGTGACCGACGCGACGGAGCCCGTGAGGTCCGAGCGCTTCTGTGTGCCGTAGCCGACCACCACCACCTGGTCGAGTGTGACGCTGACGCGCCTGAGCTGCGCCGCGTGCACCGTTGTTCCACCTGCAGTGATGACCACCGAATCGGTTCGTGCCGCGAAGCCCAGGCGCGAGAAGCGCAGCTGGTAGCGGCCGGCGGCCACGCTCGCGATCGCGAAGCGTCCCTCGGCATCCGTGTGTGAGCCAAGGGCCGTGCCGACGATGGAGACATTGACGTCGGCAATGGCCTGACCCGATTCGGTTTCAGTCACGATGCCTGTGATGCGCCCCGTTCCGGCCTGCGCGGATATCGTCGGCGCGGGGCAGCAAAGGGTGGCGAACAATGCGAGGACTCTCGTCCATCTCATTGAGGATCTCCTGGCGGAAGCCATGGCGCGAACGCCAATAGGGGTAGCGAACGGGGAGCTGGAGGGCCGACAACGGCGGCAGAGCTCCGGGAAAGGCACCATGACAAAACAGCGCCGCCTATATTGTTCTCGTTTCAAACAAATTACGCAAGTGGCTCTTTTTGACCGAATCGGTCATCATATGACCTTGTTTCATGTTCAATTTGCCAAAAACTCCTTCCGAATGACCGGCAAAGTGGTACATTCTGCGGCCCGAATGCTCGGGTGGCCGAATGGTGGCCCCTGACAAACACGAGGACGTGGCCTTTTGCAGATGACCTTTCGGTGGTTTGGTGCGGACGACGCCGTGTCGCTCGAGTACGTGCGCCAGATTCCCGGCGTCACTGGCGTCGTCACCGCGCTCTACGACGTTCCCGTCGGCGACGTCTGGGACAAGTCCAGGCTCAGTGCCCTAGGCGAGCGCGTCGCGGCGGCCGGCCTCGAGATCGCCGTGATCGAGAGCATTCCCATCCACGAGGACATCAAGCTCGGACGCGCCACGCGCGACAAGCTTGCCGACCAGTACGCGCAGAGTGTGCAGCACATGGGCGAGTTGGGCATGCCCGTGCTGTGCTACAACTTCATGCCCATTTTTGACTGGACGCGCACCGATCTCGCGATGGTACAGCCCGACGGATCAACCGCGCTTGCCTACGACGACGAGGCCCTTTCGCGCATCGATCTCTCGCACGGCACGGGTGATCTTCCCGGGTGGGCCACCGCCTACGATGCCTCCACCCTGCAGGCTCTGCTCTCGGCATATAAGGAAGTCGATGCTGAACGCCTCTGGGAGAACCTCGCGTACTTTCTCGAGCGCGTTGCGCCCGTGGCGGAGAGTGCCGGTGTGAAGATGGCCATTCACCCCGACGATCCACCCTGGTCCATCTTTGGTTTGCCGAGGATCATCACCGATGCCAGGAGTCTCGACCGCATGACCCGTCTGGTCGATGTACCTGCGAATGGAGTGACATTCTGCACCGGGTCACTCGGCGCCGACCCCGCCAATGACCTGCCCGCGATGGCTGCGGAGCTGGGCGTGCGCGGCCGGATTCATTTTGCCCATTGCCGCAACGTGAAGTTGACCGGGCTGCGGAAGTTCAATGAGGCGCCGCATCCCACGCGCTTTGGCGACGTGGATATGGCTGGTGTGCTGGCGGCGCTGCATCGTACCGGGTTTTCGGGGCCGATGCGTCCGGATCACGGCCGGATGATCTGGGGTGAGACCGGCCGGCCGGGCTATGGCTTGTACGACCGGGCCCTCGGTGCGACATATCTGCAGGGGCTGTGGGAGGGCATTGAGCGGTCGGCGTAGGATGCAGTGACGCGTCTGTCGTCCTTTGAGCGCAGCGAAGGGCCTGTTTTTTTCTTCTGCTTCTTCCTTCTTGACGCGGAATGGTTGCCGGGCTTATCTTGAAGTCATATGACGACTTGTCGTGCGCTCAACCGAAATTTCGGGAATAACAATAATCTGAACTCCGCACGGAGATCTGGTTAAGCGCACTCGTGTAAGTACGGAGTGACCAACGCCTACCAGATCAGCATCTGGTGGGCGTTTTTGATTGTGCAGGGCCAGCGATGGGGTGTAGATCAACTGGCAGATCGCCTGACTGTTAATCAGGAAGTTGCAGGTTCGAGTCCTGCCGCCCCAGCTTTGTAAGTGATTGTTAGTTATCGTGTTAAGAAGGGCGCGCCGAAGCGAATTCGGCGCGCCTTTCGTATGCGGGAATCACCCAGGAATCACGAGACGGTAGTTCGCCCCTTATGGAACGCCATTTTCGCTACACTTATCCCTTACCGAAGAGAAAGGTCGGAATGACTGCGCCTCGGACAGTCTTCACCATCAGAATTGCGGACATCGGAATGAATAATTACGAGTTATAGCTCACTCGGCGGCCTAATGTGAAAGCCAGCGACGTTGTCACTGGCGTTTTGAACTAGCCCCGGAATGGCTCAAGACGAGCAAGCGCGGGACGCTGATTGCGCAGAAAGCAATCCGCGACGCTGCCCCAAACTTGCTCGAAGCCCCAGGCTCTGAACTCCGAGCCGGTTACGCCGAGCTGGGTGCGAAGATGGCGTATCAGGCTTTGGGGAGAGGAATACTCAAGCGCATGAGCGACATCGGACAGAGATAGCGCTGTACTCTCGAGATACGCCGAGACGTGCAACAGCCGAATGTGCCAAGTACTGTTTCGGTGATCTTCCAGGGCGTGCCGGGCACTTTCAAGGGTGTCCGTGTGAACAGACACAAAGTGACCGCTCGTGATGAGATTCACGATTGGGCGCAGCGAAGGATCGATTAGGGTGACGATGCTCCCAAGCGGGCCGCCCGGAATAGGTACGGCGCGGGGAGCCGTGCGCTTCTTTCTGAAAGAAATACGTCGCTGTGTTCGCTCATACTCGAACATGGTCCGTCTCCTGGGCTGAATGCGAGACGCCGCGCTAGGGTCCGGACGAATCCGGTGTTAGCGAACACTGAAATGCGGCCACGACGGAACGGTTGAAACGCGGCCACGCCGGGTAGGGACGCACCGACATTCTTGAGGGATTCCCTCCCTTGAGCGTGTCGATGCCCAACTACCTGAAAATGCAGAAGCAGCAACACGTTATGGCGCTCCTTGACCTAGGCTGGAG